>NZ_JASPJT010000001.1:0-305312 GCF_030232425.1 Corynebacterium sp. MSK019
CAACCTCGGCATCCAAAAAGGCTGGATCAAATAACCGCAACACGCCCGGAAAAGACACACTTTTCTTTACTTAACCCCTCTTGGCGCGGGGGTTTTTGCATTGGAGCGACGAAAAAGGACCCAAAAAGGACGCGAGCACCCTTTAAACCAAAGAACCCCAGGCCGGAAAACTTCCTGACCTGGGGTTTTGGAGCCGGAAACGGGACTCGAACCCGTAACCTACTGATTACAAATCAGTTGCGCTACCAATTGCGCCATCCCGGCAACTTTAAAGCGACCTTTTGGCGTTAGCCGTCGCTGGCTCGAAAGAATCAGAGTCAACCTGAGAATCGAACTCAGCTGTGCCGCTGACAGGCGATTGTACAGGTTGGCAAGCAGAAGTTAAAAACGACACCACAGGAAAACTGCAACCGCACTTCTTGAACACTTTTCCACACGCTAAAAGCCCCGCTCAGATAGGCAAATTCACCGCCTCAAAAACGAATTAAGATTCTCGGTCACTGACGGGGTAGTGTGACTATCGCTAAATCACTGGGGCTATGTTTCTGCAACGTCTCCGCATCGCGTCTTTGCAGCATCACTGCAATGCACCCCAGGCAGTATCGGGGAAAGGAAGTGTCGACATGTCATTCGCTGGTGACAGCAATTCCAACGCCGGAGAAAACTCCGCTGCGAAGAATGATCTCTACGACGCTGAAGCCACTGTCTCTTACGACGACACTCCGCAGACCCAGTTTCCTGCAATCGAAGGTCAGTCCACCTTCAAGCAGCGCGTGATTGATTTCGTTTCCGGCCCAACGGCAACTGTCGACCTAGTGCACTCGACTACTACCCCGCTGCCGCTGGCACCGATCGATTATTCCGACCCGAGTCAGGTCACGGCCGTACTCGATCTCGCTGCTCGCATCGGCGGGCTATTGCTGGCATGTGGCTCGGGCAACCGCGATACCGAGCTACAAATTAAGGCCGTGACCTCAGCCTATGGCCTCACCCAAATCCAAGTCGATATCACGTTGACCTCCGTGACGGTCTACCACCTCATCGGCGCGCGCCGTACCCCTATTACCGCGATGCGCGTTGTCACCGCACCAGTGCCCGACTTCGAGCGCTTGCGTCACACCGACCGTGTCATCCGCCGAATTCGCGCGGGCCACCTGAGCTTGGAGGAGGCTATTGAGGCTATCGACAAGGTCGAGCGTGAGCCCGCAAAATACCGCCTCCGCGTCATCTACACTGGCTGGGCATTGCTGGCTTCATCTGTGACAGTGCTGCTCGGCTCGAGTTTCGAGGTCGCCCTTATCGCGGCTGCGGTCACACTGGCCATCGTCATCGTGATTGGTGAACTCGCTGCCCGCGAGTTGCCCACATTCTTTCAGAATGCAGTCGGCGGTCTCATTGCCACGCTCTCCGCTGCTGTGCTCAATGCGGCGCAGGCGTATCTCCCCTTTGAGATGCAGCCATCCAGGCTGATCGCCTCGGGAATTATCGTGATGCTCGCCGGCCTAACCCTCGTGCAAGCACTGCAAGACGGCATCACCGGCGCACCTGTGACTGGCTCCGCGCGCTTCTTCGACACCATGTTGTTGACCGGCGGAATCGTCGCTGGCATCGCAATGGGCATCGAGTTTTCCGGAATGCTGGGCATTCCGCTTCCCGACGTCATCGCGGGTTCTGACCTCAACCTGGCACAGGCGACAGTGAGGGTGATAGCGGGAACTACCGCCTCAATCGCATTTGCGTTGGCCTCGAATGCTGGGTTCACCGCGTTGTCAGTGTCCGGAACGGTCGCTCTGCTGGGGTCGATGACCTACTACTACGTGTTGACTCCACTGGGAGTTCATCCGGTGACCAGCGCAGGCGCGGCAGCAACGCTGATTGGTCTCATCGGTGGCCTGCTGGCACGACGTTGGTCCATCCCGCCGCTGATTACGGCAGTGGCAGGCGTAACCCCGCTGCTTCCGGGTATGACGATCTACCGCGGTATGCACGCACTGCTGCACGACCACCCGACCAAGGGGTTTACGGCGCTAGCCTCAGCGCTAGGCATTGCGACGGCACTAGCTGCGGGTATTGTCCTCGGTGAATGGATGGCGCGCAGGCTCCGTCGCCCTCGCGCACTGCGCGAAGACAGTGGCCTGACCCGTCCAATCCGGGCCGGTATGCGTCGCATCCGTCCTGTGAATCCGCGGAACAAGCCTCGCCGTCCACGCAACTACCGCTTCAAGGGCGGTATGAACCCGCGTGTGGACTAGCCATTCCGCGGGGCAGCCACTGCTCAATCCGCGGGACAGCCGCTGCGTGGACTAGCCGTATCCATGGGAGCATTATCCACACCGCGCGACCTATCAACAACGTGGTAGAATAAGGTTTTTGAATTGTAAGTAGCGCTTAAAGCTGAAACTGCGTCATCACAATCCCATTCCTTCTTCACTGAACTCGGTTGAGCTCAGTGCCGGGAGCATGTGGCGAGATGGCTGGCAGAAGTAGGTGTATGGGGCGCAATTAAGGCCATGCTTGCCAGGAGGATTCGTGCCACCGAAGGTCACAGACACTCGCACTGCTCAGAACGAGGCTCTTCACAAGGTCGAAGAAAAGACCGCTGCTGGCGCACGGCGAATTGTTGCTACCTTCGCCGAGGATTTCTACGATGCCGTCACTCTGATGTGCATGCTCGGAGTGGAGAAGGAAGGCCTGAGCTTCAAGAAGGTTCACGAGGAATACGAGAAGGAAAACGCTCCGAAGACCGCAAAGCGCACACGCAAGTCCACTAAGAAGACTGCGAAGAAGTCGACCAAGAAGGCCGCAAAGAAGACCACTCGTAAGACGGCGAAGAAGGCTGCCAAGAAGGCCGCTAAGAAGACGACGAAGAAGGCTGCTAAGAAGACCACCAAGAAGGCAGCTAACTAACGGGGTCACGCAGCATGGGTCGGAGCGGGAAAAAAGCGGTTGCCGCAGTAGCTGTCGTTGCGGCAGTGTCCATGACGGCTACCGCATGCCAGGCAAAGCCGGCAGCGGAGATCGTCGGCAAGCAATGGCAGATAACCGCGATCTTTGATGACCCAAACCTGCCCCACGGTGTGCCGGACGGAACTCAGGCGCCGACTATTACGTTGGGGCAGACAACATATACCTTCGCTGATTCCTGTGGCAACGGCTCTGGTTCGCTGCAGTGGAAGGGCGAGGCGGTCGAATTCGGTACCCCGGAGCAGACTCGCAGTTTGGACTGCTCAGACCAGGCGCAGACCTATTCGGAGCGTTTCCACAAGATTGTGGCGGGCGAATTCGTCTACACGCAGGACAACAATGGTCTGCGCATGCGAGAGATGAAAGACCCCAAGCCAGGCGAGGATCGCCGTGGCTGGACTGCGACAACTTCGGGTTACACCGAGGGGCGCTGACGCCACTTCTGATCGACAGGCGCATCGGTGCCGGGGTGAGAAACCCGTGCGTAAGAACCGCGGTGGTAAATGAGCGGATTGATTTCTTCACGCTTGCCGATAGCCACAATATCCGCCGTCACAATCCAGTGATCGCCGCCTTCGTAAACATCGACGACGGTGCAATCAATCCACACGGAGCAGCCGTGCAATAAAGGGTTGCCCAGCTCAGAGCGGGTCCACTTCCCCGTCTTGAACTTTTCGCCATTACTGCGGCCGAAGGCTGCCGAGATATCCTCCTGATCCTCGGCCAACACATTGACGGAGAAGCGTCCAGCGTTCCGTATATGCGGCCAGGACCGCGAGGTCTTCATGACAGTAAACAGAACCATCGGTGGAGTGAGACTCAGCGAGGAAAAAGACTGGCAGGCGAAACCGTACGCTTCGCCTTCATCCTCGGTGGCGATAATGGTCACGCCAGTGGTGAACTCACTCATCGCGCCACGGATAGACATTTCATCCAATTCGACGGGGCCGCCAAGTTCGACATGGTCGTCGCGGGTAGCTTCCGGACTATTGAGAGCCGCAGCTGATCGGTCGGTGCTCGAATTTGTTGAATCTGTCATGTAATAGACCTTAATCTGAATCCGAACACAGTAAAGACGAGGTGGGGTTTACCACCCCAAGAGCCCCCGATAGCGCCACGATGTTGTTACCCTCGTCGGCCCGCTACCCGGCTGACGGTGCCGACGGCGCTGCGGTTGTCGATCCAACGACAAACTCAGTCTCCAACAAGACGCGAGGAGCGCGACCGCTGTCCTCGCGTGCGGCCTCAAGCTCCTCGGCCAGCGCGCGGCCGACGGCAATGCCCTTCTGCCTATTCGGCTGAATTACAGTGGTCAGCTTGTGGAAGAGGGCGCGCTCGATTCCGTCAAAGCCTGTGATGGACAGGTCCTCCGGAACACGAATTCCGTTCTCCTTGGCATATTCCAAGACCGCAATTGCCTGAGTATCCGTGGTACAGACCACCGCCGTGAGATCCGGGTTGTCGGTCAGCAGCTGGCGAGCCGCATCGCGGTTATTCTCGCGGTCATTGAGGTGGCGCTCGATGATAGGCACATCCACCTGCTGAATACCAGCCTCGGCAAGCGCTTCCAGCGCACCTTCGACGCGGTTCTTCTGCACCTGGTGATGAGCTTCTGCCAGCCGCTTCTCCGTGACATATCCCGAGTTCGGGGTACGCGACAATCGCACTGACAAGATTCCCACCTTGCGATGTCCCAGTTCAGTCAGGTGTCGCACCGCGGGCTTGATGGCCTCACGGTCATCGATACCCACAAACGGTAGAGCCACCGCATCTGCAGGCTGGTCGCACACGACCGTCGGCAAGCCACGGGCGCGCACGGCAGCGAGGAACGGGTCGTTGTCCGCGACGGAGTAGACCACGAAACCGTCGACCACCGCTTGCCGAATCAGATTGAGATCTACGTCCCCGCCCTCCTCGGAGGAAGCTGGAATGACCAACATGGAGTCGCCCATTTCGCCGAGCTCCTCTGCGAGGCCGGCGAGAAAATCCACCGACGCAGGGTCTTCAAAAGCGAACGGGAGGTGCTCGGTGAACAGCACGCCGATGGCGCCAACCCGGCGCATGCGCAGACCGCGAGCCATTGGGTCCGGCCCGGGATAGCCAAGCCGCTCCGCAGTTTCCAAGATGTGCTCCCGCAACTTCTCCGAGAGCTGGTCAGGACGGTTGTAAGCATTAGACACAGTCGTGCGCGAGACCCCAAGTTCTGCAGCGATGGAAGCCAAGGTGCCACGACGACGCCGACTTTGCACGGAATACCGACCCTTCTTGAAAAACCAACAGCGACTGCCCGCTCAGATATCTTCGTCCAGCTACCTCAGGTAGAAAACCTCGATTTTATGGAAAAGAACTACAACGAGCATCACACGCATCTAATCGCGGACAACTTTACCCAACGAATGTGCGCGACTGTCATTTCGGCCACTCCGGCAGAGGCCCGCCTTGTGACTGGGTCTCCGCAGCCCCTACTATGTTATTTGAACTAAAAGACAACTGTTTTCAATAGCGGTTAATGCTCAGGAGCTGAATAAAAGGAATAATTCAGCCCGCAACAGGATTGGATACATATATGAAGGCACGCTTTTCCACGCGCATCGCGGCGCTAGTCGCCAGCGCCGGCCTCGTCGCAGGTCTCGGCGCATGCTCCAGCAATGATGACAGCGCTACGTCCGCGGGCAAGTCCGAAGACACCATTAAGGTGGTCACCTCCACCAAGGTCTGGGCAGACGTCGCCGACGCAGTCACCGACGACGAGAAGGTCTCCATCGACCCGATTATCGCGTCCAACGACATCGACCCTCACTCCTACGAACCGGCCGCAGCCGACATGGCAAAGGTAGGGGACGCCGATATTCTCGTCGCAGGTGGCGGGCATTACGACGCATGGCTGACCTCCTCTCTGCGTGACGCAAAGGACAAGGTCATTATCTCTGCGCTGCCGCAGGAAGAAGGCCATGACCACGAACATGACCATGATCACGAGGGCCACGACCACGACCACGACCACGAAGGTCACGACCATGATCACGAGGGCCACGAGCACGACCATGAAGGCCACGAGCATGATGGCGAAGGTCACGACGACCACGAAGGCCACGAGCACCACCACCATGACGGCGAAGCCAACGAACACGTCTGGTACGACACCGATGCGGTTGAAGAAACTGCAGAGCAGCTCGCCGAAGCTCTGACCAAGATGGGCGCCAAGGCCGACACCAAGGCTGTCGACAAGGAAATCAAGGACATCGAAGAGGCCAAGAGCAAGCTCGAGGCCGCTAAGGTTGCTCAGGTTCACCCGCTGGCCGATGACATCCTGAAGGACACGAAGATCAAGGACATCACCCCGAAGGGCTACCGTCAGTCCACGCTGAATGAGTCCGAGCCGTCGGCAAGCGATGTCAATGAAATGCTCAAGCTGATCGAGTCCGGCGAGCTGGACTACCTCATCGACTCGCCACAGACCCACGACCAGGTCTCGCAGCGACTCGTCGAGGCAGCCAAAGCAAAGGGCGTTAAAATCGTCGATGTTTTTGAGTCACCCAGCACTGACCAGTCGTTCTTTGACCTCTACAAGCAAACCCTTTCCGATATGGAGTCCGCATAACTTTGCCCTCACTGACTTTTACTGACGCAGCCGTCGAACCGCTGTGGTCCGGTCTGAATTTGGATATCGAGCCCGGCGAGTTCTTGGCCATCCTGGGTCCGAACGGCGTCGGCAAATCCACGCTGCTGACCACCGCCCTTGGCATGCGACGGCTGACTCACGGTTCAGTAAAAGTCGACGGAAACCTGGGCTACATTCCGCAGCAGCGGATGTTCGAGCCCTCGCTGCCCATTCGGGTTCGCGACCTCGTCGAGCTGGCGGCCGGCAAGAACCGCTCCGCCACCGACCAGATGCTGGACTTTGTCGGCGCAACGGGTATTGCGGACCGTCGTGTCGGCACGCTCTCTGGCGGTCAGCAACAGCTTGTGCGCCAGGCGCAGGCGCTCGTTTCGGCACCGGATTTTTTGCTTTGCGACGAGCCTCTGCTCTCCCTCGACCCTGCGGCACAACGGACCACGGTCGAGCGCCTGGACCGGCATCGCCGGGAAAATGACACGGCAGTCGTCTTTGTCACCCACGACATCAACCCCATCCTGGGCGTCTGTGACCGGGTGCTCTACCTGACGCCGCATGGACATGCGGTCGGATCGGTCGAGGAAATTATCACCTCAGAGACGCTCTCGGAGCTCTACCAAACCAAAATTGTGGTTGCCCGTGTCGAGGGAAAGTTGGTTATCGCCTAATGACCCTACTGGCTCAGTATTTCTCCGACACCGCCGCTCTACTCCAGGTCGGCTTCGTCCACAATGCCCTCATTGCAGCGGCACTGCTTGGGCTGATTTCCGGCATCATCTCGCCCCTGATTGTCATGCGGCAGATGAGCTTCACGGTCCACGGCACCAGTGAGCTGGCACTCATGGGCGCATCCGCGGCTCTATTACTGGGTGTCAGTGTCAGCAGCGGCGCCATTATCGGCTCGGTGCTCATCGCAATAGTCCTGGCAGCACTGTCGCTTCGAGGGCGCCAAGATGCGGTTGTGGGCGTGGTTTTGAGCTTCGGCATGGGCTTATCGGTGCTGTTTATCCACCTCTACCCTGGCCGGACAAGTACCGCGTTTTCACTTCTCACCGGCCAGATCATTGGTCTGACTGACACTTCTCTATGGACGATGGCCATCGTCGCGGTCATCGTCGTCGGCGGCGTTGCCTGGAAATGGCGGCCGCTGCTATTCGCCTCCGCTGACCCCATCATGGCCGCCGCCTGTGGTGTCAACGTCAAGGCGCTATCGATCTACTTCGCGATTCTCACCGGTCTCGTCGCCGCCCAGGGCGTGCAAATTGTCGGCTCCCTGCTCGTCATCGCCCTGATTATCACCCCGGGTGCCGCGGCCGCATTCGTCACTGCCTCGCCGGTGAAGGCCATCATCCTGTCGACCATCTTCGCCGAGGTCGCGGCTGTCGGCGGCATCGTCCTCTCGCTCGCACCGGGCATCCCGGTCAGCGTTCTAGTGACGACAATCGCGTTTGTCCTCTACCTGATTTGCTACGCCATCGGAACGGTGCAGTCGCGTAAGGCAACGCGTGACGACGTTCAGGCTGCCAAGTGGAGCAAATAGACACATACGCTTTTCGGAGTGGCTTTTAAAACAACAAAAACATCGGGCAGCTCCTCGAGTGACGATTGCGGAGAAGGTGCGTCCACCTCCCCTCTCGCCACCGAGGGGCTGCCCGTATTTTTACTGGATTCTCTAAAAGCAGACTCCAATACCCCCGCTCTTTTTAAGACTGCGAGGCTGCCGAAATGGGGTGACCCGGCAGACAGAAAAACTAACGCTGAGGATGTCGTGGTCTGACATCTCAGTGACCCAAAAGCTAGCTGTACAAGCCACCGCTAGGTCCGTGAGCATCCCTAAATTACGGCCAATTACGCCCCCATTTCTAGGAGCATGATTTGCCCGCCCTCCCCTTCAGGAAACTACGGATAATTTTCTGTTGGAAGTGATAATAACGCCGTCATTTCTGCAGCGCACGCCGGAAATAGAATTATCTTTAAAGCGCTGAACTACTGGGGGTAGCCATAAGTACCGGCCGCCATTTAGAACGCAAAATACCCCACGTAAACGCCATTACTATGACGAATTGGTAATGGTGCCTACGGGGGTATCAAATGCGCTACTGGCTACTCTTTGCCCGGCGCTGGCGGGCAAACTCACTCAGAGTCACGCCGGCAGCAACGGAAGCGTTGAGCGACTCAACCCAACCGGTCATCGGAATGGACATGATGGTGTCACAGGTATCGCGCACCAGGCGCGAAAGTCCCTTGCCCTCGGAGCCGACGACCATAACCACCGGGGTGGTGCCGTCGTAAGTGTCCAGAGTGTGATCGCCACCGGCATCCAGTCCAACGACCTGGTAACCAGCCTTCTGGAACTGCTTGAGCGAGCGCACCATGTTGGTCGCCCGCGCAACCGGCAGACGCGCAGCAGTACCAGCAGAGGTACGCCAGGCGACGCCCGTAATGGCAGCCGAGCGACGCTCCGGAATCACCACACCGTGACCACCAAAGGCCGCCACCGAGCGAATGACCGCACCCAGGTTACGCGGATCAGTGATGTTATCCAGGCAGACGATAAGGCCCGGCTCACCGGTCTGGGCCACAGAATCAATCAGATCTTCGACAGATGCGTACTTGTACGGCGGAATCTGCAGGCCGATACCCTGGTGCATGGTGTTGCCGGTCATGGTGTCCAACTCGTGGCGGGGTACCTCGCGAATCGGGATACCACGGGAGTTAGCAATACGCACTGACTCCTGCAGGCGCTCGTCATTGTCGGTACCCAGCGCCACAATCAGCGCGGCCGCTGGCACCTTTGCATGCAGGCACTCCACGACCGGGTTACGGCCAACTACCAGCTCGGTGCCATCCCCCTTGCGCTCATGACGCCCCGAGTCACGGCGGCGCTTCTCTTTCGCCCGCTTATGAGCTGCGTGATAAACGCGGTCCTCTGCTTTCGGGGTCGGCCCCTTGCCACGCAAGCCACGCTTTTGGCCACCGGAGCCGCCAACGTTCTTCTTGCTTGCCTTGCGCACTGCACCACGACGACCGTTGCCTGCCATAGCTACCTGCTTCCTGTTGTTAATAGTTTTCTTTAGCCTAAAGCCAGCTTTTCAGCCCTAGTCAGCGACAGACCATGCTGGACCATCCGCGGTATCAGTTACCTCGATACCCGCTTCCTTCAGGCGGTCGCGCACAGCATCAGCCGTAGCCCAGTCCTTCTCTGCACGAGCCCGGGTGCGTTCCTCCAACTGGTGCTCAACCAGCACACCGAGCGCATGCATTGCTGCATCAGAACCGGAATCGGAGGTTGCCCACTGCTCATTCAGCGGATCGAATCCAAGGACTGCGGCCATAGCGCGGACAGCACCGGCAATCTCCTTGGCCTTGGTCTCGTCGCCGTCGGCAAGCGCCTGATTGCCTCCACGAACAGCGTTGTGGATTTCTGCGAGCGCGCGCGGGACAGCGAGGTCGTCGTCGAGCGCTGCTTCGAACGCCGGCGTCCACTCACCGATTTCGATATCGCCGAGCTTATCGACGGCACGGTGCATAAACGCCTCGATACGACGGTAGCCCGCTGCCGCTTCCTGCAGAGCCTCCTCGGAGTACTCCAGCACGGAGCGGTAGTGCGCACTGCCGAGGTAGTAACGCAGCTCAACCGGACGAACCATGGTCAAAATGTGCGGCACAGACAAAACGTTGCCGAGCGACTTCGACATCTTTTCACCGGACATGGTGACCCAGTGATTGTGCATCCAGTAGCGAGCAAAGCCGTCGCCGGCTGCGTGCGACTGCGCAATCTCGTTTTCATGATGCGGGAACTGCAGGTCGAGGCCGCCACAGTGGATGTCAAACTCCGAGCCCAAGTAGTAGGTGGCCATGGCGGAGCACTCCAGGTGCCAGCCCGGCCGGCCATTGCCCCACGGCGTCGGCCACGAGGGCTCGCCCGGCTTAGCCGCCTTCCACAGTGCGAAATCGTGCGCACCGCGCTTGCCCGGAGTATTGGTCTCGCCCTGCTCCATCTCGTCGACGCGGTTGCCGGACAGGCTGCCGTAGTCGCTGCCTTCAGCCTTGGACCAGGCATCCACGTCGAAATAGACGCTGCCGTCGACGGCGTAGGCGAAGCCGTTATCCATCAGACGCTGCATGTACTCCACCATCTGAGTGACATGTCCGGTGGCACGCGGCTCAACGCTCGGCGGAAGAACACCGAGCTGGTTGTAGGCCCAGGTAAATTCGCGCTCAAAGCGGGAGACCCACTCCCACCAAGGGCGGCCGTGCTCGGCGGCCTTATTCAAGATCTTGTCATCGATATCGGTGACGTTACGCACAAACGCGACGTCATACCCCTTGGCGATCAGCCAACGGCGCAAGATATCAAAGGCCACGCCAGAGCGAACATGGCCAATGTGCGGCTGAGCCTGCGGAGTCGCACCGCACAGGTAAATGGAGGCATGCCCCTCGCGGAGAGGCTCAAAATCCTTCAGTTGGCGGGTTGCGGTATCGAAGATTTGAAATGTCACAGCCCCGAGCATAGCGGGGAAATAGATACGGGTGAAAAAGAGAAAACGGCTAGCGCACACGGGCAATGTGTGTGCGCTAGCCGTTATCCGGAAAAGTGCAGAAAATCCCTACTGGGTGGAAAACCGATAAGGGGGCTCGACTTATGCGTCTGCGTCCAGGTCCACCGGCTTATCGTCGGCTTCATCCTTCTTCTCACCAGCGGCACCTTCCTGTGCCAGCGCGCGGTGACGCTCGATAGTGGCATCGACGCGGGCAAAAACTTCCTCGACCTTGGCCTCATCAACGCCGTCGGCAAGCGCGAGCTCACCGACGAGAACCTGGCGAGCCTTGCTCAACATACGCTTTTCGCCGGCGGACAGACCGCGGTCCTGATCGCGGCGCCACAGGTCACGAACCACCTCAGCGACCTTGTTAATGTCGCCCGAACCCAGGCGCTCCTGGTTGGCCTTGTAGCGACGAGACCAGTTGCCGGCCTCTTCCACGTCGGTCTCACGTAGCACGGAGAAGACCTTCAGCAGTCCCTCTTCACCAACAACATCGCGGACACCGACCAGCTCGGCATTCTTGGCGGGCACCTGGATATTCAGATCACTCTGCAGAATCTGCAGTACAAGGTACTGAACGGTCTCACCGTTAAGCTCTCGTTCAATGATGTTTTCGATTTTCGCAGCTCCGTGGTGCGGATAAACTACGGTATCGCCAATGCTGAATTCCATGTAATGCACACGCCCTTTCCAACGGCCTTCCACCCTATCATGTCCCCCCATGATTTTACGGGTAGTATGAGAACATCTTAGGAAGACACTAAGGTGTTCTTTAAATACTGAAAATCCTATCGCCCATCCTCAAGCTACTGGAGGAAATCTAGTCATGGCCTTCAAGTCCGTACTTCGCCGCAGCGCTCTCATCACCGTCTCCGCAGCATCTGCAGTTGCACTTGCTGCCTGTGGCGCCGGTCAGATTTCGCAGACCGCAAATCAGCACCCGGCTGTCGACGGTGCGATGAACGGCGGCGAAGATGCTGCCGGCAAGGGTGCTGAGAACACCAACTCGGCTCTTGGCTTCGTCAACATCCGCGACGCTCACATCCTGGTTGACCCGGAGGCTGGTACCGCTGGTCTGAAGTTCTCCGCCAGCAACCAGCAGCGCGCTACCGAGTCGGTCTACACGCTGAAGTCCGTCACCGTTGAAGGTATCGGCGAGGTTGAGCTGAAGAAGGTCGCTGAGACTCCTTCCTTCGCTAAGGCTGCCAAGGGCGAGAACTCCTTGCCGCGCGAGTGCCAGATTGTTGCCGGCCCGAAGTCCGTCATCGATCCGCTGGCTAAGACCGCTAAGGACAACACCGGCTGCATCGCGTACTACACCAATGAGCTGGACCCGGCCACCCTGGTTGGCGACAAGAGCAGCGCTGCTGGCCAGAACCGCGAGGCCACCTTCGAGTTCACTGACCCGCAGGGCAACACCAACACCTACGACCTGGACATCACCGTCTCCGCTGACATTCTGGAAGCTGGCGCACCGAACCGCGGTGCTGACGGCATGATTGAAACCAAGTAAGCGCAGTACAGCGCGTTCCCTGCGCTGTTCGTGCGCAGCGCACTATCAGCGCTGGTACAGCGCAGTCCTGTCCCGCAAATAACGCGAGGAGCTTCATCGAGCGGGCATGGGCGATTGGTCGCTTGATACGGGCCACGGCGGTACAGTCAGTCCTTGACACATGTCATTGACTCTGCCCTGGCCCGTTCTCGCGTATCTGGGGCAATTTTTTAGCGACATTTCCCGCACATCCCGCACCAAACGTTGTCGGGTCTGTCGCCCCCTCGTTTGAAGCAAAGGTGGTTGCACCGTGGCCAAGACCAAAGACGAAGCCTACGAATGCTCGGCATGCGGTTGGCAGGTGTCAAAATGGGTCGGCCAATGTCCCAACTGCAAAGAGTGGGGCACGCTGGAGAAGGTCACTATCCGCTCCAGCAGCGGGAAGTCCGGCTCCACCCTTGAGGACAAAATCGCCGCCCGGGCAGCCAAGCAACGTCGCCGGAGTGCTGCCGCAACGGAGCCCGGCACGCGGGGCGGTCGTCGTAAAGCATCTTCCACTTCCGTCGCGGCTGAGAGCCAGCGTTTAGCACAGCGCGCGCTTGACGACGAGGCGGAGGAACGTTTCCTCGCCGAGACATCCGCAACAGATCGAATCCCCACTTCTTCTTCTGAACTGACAGCCATTACCGGGATTTCCGCCAAAGCTGCGCACGCGGTGCGCACGGGCATCGATGAGCTGGATCGGGTGCTCGGTTCGGGTATTGTGCCGGGTTCGTTGGTGCTCTTGGCCGGCGAGCCGGGGGTTGGTAAGTCGACGTTGCTGCTTGAAGTGGCCTATCGCTGCGCGGACGGCGATTTGGGGCCGACACTTTACGTCACAGGTGAGGAGTCGGTCGGTCAGGTGCGACTGCGTGCTGAGCGCACTGGCGCGCTGTCGGACTCGCTGTACCTGTCGGCGGTGTCGAATATCGAGGACGTCATCGATCTGACACTAGAGCTCTCCCCCGGTCTGCTCATTGTGGACTCCGTGCAGACGATGCGTGCCGACGTCGATGGTGCTCGCGGTGGCGTTGCTCAGGCCCGCGCCGTAACCTCTGCCCTGGCGGCGTTGGCAAAGGAGACCGGGACTGCGATTTTCTTGGTAGGGCACGTGACCAAGGACGGCAATGTGGCCGGCCCGCGCACAATGGAACACCTGGTTGATGTGGTGCTCAATTTCGAGGGCGATAGGCATTCGGGGCTACGCTTCTTACGCGGCCTGAAAAACCGTTTCGGAAGCACCGATGAGGTGGGCTGCTTCGAGCAGACGGCGGGCGGCATTGCGGAAGTTGAGGATCCCTCGGGGCTGTTTTTGCATCACCGAACGCCGACCTCGGGAACTGCAATTACCGTGGCCATGGATGGCCGCAGACCGCTGCTGGCGGAGGTGCAGGGCCTGGTAATCAACACCGAGGCACATAATCCACGACGCAATGTCTCTGGTCTCGACCCGAGGCGCGTGCCGATGGTCGCGGCCGTGCTGACTGAACACGGTAACTTCAAGCAGTTGGCCCGCATGGAGATGTACGTGTCCACCGTCGGCGGAATGACGCTGTCGGAGCCTGCCGCGGACCTGGCGATTGCGCTGGCACTGGCCTCATCCATGACTAAGCGGACCTTCCAGGACAAAACCATTGCACTCGGCGAACTGGGGTTGGCCGGCGAAGTGCGCAGAGTGACCGATTTGGAGTGGCGGCTTAAGGAAGCTCATCGAATGGGCTTCGACACGGCAATTGTGCCCAGAGGCGCAAAAGGCCCGGCAGGGATGCGACTGCTGGAAGCAGGCACCGTTGCCGAGGCCATTGAACTTGGGTTGGGAACTAAGCGCTAGCGCATGTTGAACGTGTAGGCGTCAGAGTTGTTGTCACCAATCACGCCGTAGAAGATGTACGACCCGGAGGGCGCTGGGACGCGGTCTTCTTCGGAGCACTTGTTCGGCGCCGAGGTCAGACGCGACCAGGTGGCGGCATAGTTGACTTCCTCGCCCGGTGCCAATACCAGTTCACCGTGGCCTTCGGAGTCATTGCAGTCCACATCCGACCAGACGCGCTCGTACGTTGCCAGGTCGTACACCTCGAAGCGCAACTGCTGCTCATCGAGGTTCACGCGGCATTCACCGCCGGTGGGATTGTGGACGGTAATTGCCAGAGTCGGCTGCTCATCGCCGTAGTTCGGCTGATCCGAGGTGGCTGTCACCTGCAGGTCTGCAAGGCTACAGTCCTTTTTGTTCGCAAGCGCCGCCTGAGCGTCATCCTTCGCGGAATCTTCGCCTTCCTTAGCGTCCGTCTTGGCATCCTTGTCAGACTTGTCCTTCGTCGAGTCCTTGTCAGACTTAGGCGCGTAAGGTTCCTTGGGCTGTTCCGGAGGGGTCACCTCTTTCCCGTCATCCCTGGTGACATTCACCGGTTCAGAATCCTCGCTGTCCCGGTTTACCAGTGCGGAAATACCCCAGCCCAGGAGAACGAGGATGATAACGAGCAACACCGCCGCGGCGATACGCCGACGCCGGTAGATTTCTGGAGGCAGCTTATTGGTCACACATTTAGGTTAGCGGGTTCTCGCTGACTCCATGGGTAACGACGGTCTCAGCGCGTCCGTCCTCCAAGCGGTACCGCATACCGACAACGCCCACCTCGCCGGTCACCAAGCGCGATGAAATCTCTGGCGAGCGATCAATAATGTGATTAACAATCTCGCGCACGTGGCGCCGCTCAAATTCGTCGATTTCCGTCTCGCCATCTTTGCGAGCCGCCAACAGCGACGGGGTGACTTTCTCAATCAGCACACGCTGGAAACCACCCGGCAGTTCGCCACCGTCCAGTGCATTCTTCGCCGCAGCCACAGCGCCGCAGGACTCGTGGCCGAGTACAATCACCAGCGGAACTCCCAGACCATCAACTGCGAATTCCAGCGAAGCCAGCACCGACAGGTCGGTGATTTCACCGGCAGTACGAATTACGAATACATCGCCCAGGCCCTGATCGAAGATAATCTCCACCGGTGCACGGGAATCCGAGCAAGCCAGCACAACGGCCTTCGGCTTCTGCCCCTGCGTCAGCTGCTTACGACGAACCAAGTCCTGACGGGGATGCGCAGTCTTGCTCTCACAGAAGCGGAGGTTTCCGCGCACCATCGATTGCCATACACTCTCAGGAGTCCTCTCAGAATTGCTCATAGCTATATTGTGCAACGACTCCGCTGTTTATGGGAAAGCGAGAATGTAGATTGACCTCTGCAATTAACCAATCCGACGACTTCGACGAACACGTCGATGCCGCCTTACGTGATTGGTATCGCACCAACATGCGGCCACTTCCCTGGCGCGAAGAAGGCACTTCACCATGGGCTGTGCTCGTCAGCGAAGTGATGAGTCAACAGACTCCCGTCGCCCGGGTGATCCCCTCGTGGCGCGCCTGGCTGGAAAAATGGCCCACCCCAGCCGATTTGGCAGTCGCGCCCAAGGATGAAGTCCTGCGTATGTGGGGAAAACTCGGCTATCCCCGACGTGCACTCCGGCTGCGTGAATGCGCAGAAAAGATCGTCGAAAAGCACGACGGCGAAGTGCCGAGCGACGTGGACACACTGTTAGCCCTTCCGGGGGTAGGGGACTACACCGCTCGGGCGGTAGCGGCGTTTGCTTTTGGCGCGCGCACGCCGGTGGTGGACATCAACGTGCGCCGCGTACTCCGGCGACACCGTCAGGGCACGTACCTACCCGGCATCGCCAAACGCGCCGACATGGCGCTCGTCGAAGAGTTCCTACCACTCGACCCCACGACTGCGGCCGAGACTTCCGTCGCACTCATGGAACTCGGCGCTACCGTCTGTCGAACGACACCCGAGTGCGAGGTATGCCCCATCGCCACCAGTTGCGCCTGGATTGCCGCGGGTCGCCCCGAGCCCGAAGACCACGAAATCGCCGCTGCTAAACGCCGTGTGCAGAAGTTCGAAGGCACCGACCGCCAAGTCCGGGGCTTGCTTCTCGACGTGCTCCGCGCCGCCGACTCCCCCGTCGAACAGGCCGCTCTCGATGCGGTCTGGGATGATGCACATCAGCGTTCCCGCGCACTGTTTTCCCTGCTTGACGACGGACTTGCGGAGCAAACTCCCGATGGCCGCTTCCAGTTGCCCCGTTAAAGCCGAGGCAATGCTCCGGTAAAGACCAGATTCGGACAAGTGCGTTGCCTAGAATTAGGAACATGAACACCTCGCTCCATCGATCTCAGCGCCAACGCTGTCTCTTTGGGGCTAGTAAGCGCAGAATTGCACTGAGCATGGTGCTCGGAATTTCTCTGATTGGCACTAGCGCGGGTGTGCTCGCTGGTTGCTCAGCGGTCGATGGGCTAGGTTCGATTGACTTCGGCTCCCCAGATTCTGACTCTTCTACGGTGAAGCGATTGCCTCCGGGGCAGGTAATTACGCAGACGCCATTCCCGGTCAATGCGCCCGCACGCGCACAGCGGGTCGTGTTTTCCTCCACAGGTGCACGCGACCACCGCCAAACAGCGGTGTCTGGTACCGTATTGCAGCCCTATGCCCGCTGGTCGGAGAAGTCCCCACGGCCGCTGGCGGTGATTGCGCCGGGGACTCTCGGGATGGCTGACAACTGTGCCAGTTCGGTTGCGCTGCGCTACGAAGCACCTCCGACGCCTCCGGCACCTCAGCTGCTGGCACAGGGATGGAATGTTGCCATCGTGGATTACCAGGGGCTCGGCACGCCCGGGGTACATCCGTACCTCAACCGTGAGGTTGCCGGGAATAACACGCTCGATATGGCACGAGCGACTATTGAAGCTTTACAACTACCTGCAGATACTCCCATTGCGCTCTTCGGCTACTCACAAGGCGGAGGTGCCACCGCTGCAGCCGCCGAGCTAGCCGATGAGTACGCCTCGGAGCTGAACATCCGCGCTGTCTACGCCGGGGCTATTCCGGCCGATCTCACCGACACTGCGCTACATATTCGCGGCTCGGCGCTGGCGGGACTCGTCGGTTACTTCATGAACGGCTTGATTGCAGAGTACCCAGAGACCAAAGAACCAATCGAGCGCATGCTGAGCCCGCTGGGGCAGGACTTCCTGAAGCTCACCGCCGATGAATGCATTGGCGCCACTGTCGAACGTTGGCCTCGCAATGACACCAAGGCATTTACGGCCAACGACTTGGGGATAGCGGAAAATCTGCGCTCGCCGGAGCTCTCCCCCGTCGTTCGACGCCACGTGGACGAGCAGGCTCTGGGCACAAAGACTCCCAGTATGCCCGTGTTCGTTACCCATAACGCATTGGATGATGTGTTACCAGTGACGTCGGCACGCGAGCTTGTGCAGAAGTGGCAAAAGGCCGGCGCCGACATCACCTACATGGAGGTCGACACTGACCTCGGTGATGGGACGCACGGCCTTGCCTACGTGCTCACCCACGAAGAGATGCTTGCGTGGGTGAATCAGAAAATGGGGTACTAGCGGCGACATTCGCCACTTTCCTCCATCTAGCAAATACAGCTACTTTTTCTTCCAGCGACCACGGAAGGTCAAGCCTTTGCCCAGTCGGACGGTGTAACCGCCACGGCTGTTAATGGTCACTGGACCGATACGCTTAGAACCAGAGACTCCCGAACCCGAGTAGTTCAGCCACGTGTCCTTGTCCAGGTTCTGCTTCTTGCGAAATTGAATCCCCATTTAGTTCTCTCCCTCGGAGTTATCAGATTCGGTCTCTGCCTCGGCAGTATCTTGATTGGCAGTACCTTTGATGTCGCCAGATACAAACGCTCAGGATACCGTCAGCACTGCCGAGAACGCCCGTCATCTTCCTCAGAATCGGCCAAGGCACCGCTCATCGGCATCAACGTTACCGACCTTGCCTCATATTGGTGAAGATAACTTCGCCTTGCAGATGTCATTGAACTCGCCGTCCCTGCGCCATAGATGCCTCAATCCGTTATTTGTGACCGCCCCTAGTGAGCTCATGAAACCGGCCACCGCCACAGCGTGCCGAACAATGACGACAGCTAGTTAGTGCAAACCACCCAAGGATGCGAATGGCTCCTCGGCCTGGATGTCGTGCAAGGGCACGCGCACCCAAGGCGAATCACTGTGTGCGAGCAGCTCGGTGAGCCGTTGCGATTGATCCTTCATCGCAGCGGTGACGTCGGGCTCACCATCACTCGCCCAAATCATTCGACCCCACCAGAAACTTGCGGCTACGTCAGCCCACGACACGAAGTAGCGCTGCAGCGCCGCCACGGCCTTGTCTGAAATCTGAAGGAACTCTTCTGGAGAGATCCACCCCAGCTCCGTTGCCGGGCCACCAACGTTGTGAACACGGATTATGTCCCATGCGCGAGTAGTGGCGGGCAGTGCCGGGGCCGCTGCTTTGGCAAAGCCCTCCGAGCGCAACATCCTTACGAGGTAGCGGAACTTACGTTCTCCACGACGCGGATCCGCGCCTTGGGCAATAAAGAAGTCTTTGAGGAACTCGACCTTTTCCTCCACTTCCACATCTAGCTCGCGCTCGGGGACGTCCTTCACGGCGTATGCGAGGGGTAAAACCAGGTCATCTTCCACGTGCTGGCCACCTTCGAGCAGAGCATCAATAACCTGATACGCTTCCTGTGCACCAGTGACCCCCCAGTTTTGCTCGAGAGAAGTTTTGTAGTACTTGGCCGCCCTTGCGTTGATGGCCTCAACCCCTAGCGGGGTCGCAAACGCCTTATTGCTCTTGTACACCATTGCCCAAGAGTGGCGGCGCACCTCATCTTTGCTCGGCGCCGGTTCCGGCCATGGGAACTTTGTAAGGCGGTAAATCCAAGTATCATCAAACTTTGCTGGCGTGAACGTTGAGCTCATATCCACACAACGTACCGAGGTTTCTGGCGCGGTTCCGCGGTGCCCCATCCATCACCCCTATGCTGGGGAATGATCTACGCCATAATTCAGCACACCCAGTCACAGTTTTTGATGTGTTGTTAGTCTCGTGTGCATGACAGGATCCCAAATTGCATTGACAGACCGGCCAGATCTCGGTGCTGCGCTTAAGCGTGCTGGCGATTCCGAGATTGTGCACGCTGCCGCCGAAGCCGTTATAGAAGGCCTTGGTGTCGACGAGATTGTGCTGGAAGCCGCCGCCACGAAAGCTAGCGGGGTGGACGGTGCCGCGTTTGTCACCAACCGCAGGATCCTCGTGACCGCCGATAAGAAGGATCCATCCCATTTTGAGTTCCTTGAACTTGACAACCTGGGCAACGTCACAGTTCTGCCTTACAAGGGCGGCTGGGCCGTCGTGGCCCAGCTCTACAACACATATAAAGTGTGGAGCGGTTTCACAGAAAAAGCTGCGAAACGTGTGCAATTTGCCGCCCAGTGGGCCCTGACCGCAGGCCGAGAGGCACGAACGGAGGCCTCGCGTGCAGTGTCGTCGACGGAGCTTTTTGAGCGATGGAAAGAAAACAAGCACCGTCTCAATCGCAATAGTTTGGAAGAGCTTGCAGAGTCGATGCGCTCCCTGTATTCCGACATTGATTCACGGTGGTGGACTGAATAATGATTCGACTTGCATACCCGGGTTCGCCCGACCGATTTAATGGGGCAGAAGACACATCACACATCGAGCAAAACCTGGCTATTGCGGAAAATGGCTATCGCCATTACATCAAGCATGGCTCGTTACTAGAAACTGGAGCATCTCCGGCAAATACGACTGCTATCTCCAGGTCAAACTCCAGTGCGGGCACGACAGGTGCTCAGGCCAGCGGCGCATCGAAAGGTCTCAGTGTAAAGAAGCAGCTATTACTCCTTCCCTTAGTGATAGCGGGCATCGTGGTGCTAGCGATTGCCTACGTTGCAGCTAAAGACGCGCTCTTTAGTGACAAGTCAGACGAGTCCGCTGCTCCCGCACAGTCCGCCGCTGAAGCACCTGCCGATCCCGGCGCTTCCAACGGTGGCGCTACCGGTGCCACTGGTGGGGATACCGCTGGCGGCCTCACCCCTGCCGACCACGCACCCGAACCGATTGCTAGTTTCGTGCGGGCCTGCACAGACTATGAAGTGGTGTTTAGCTACTATGGTGCGGATAATGCCCCCGCCCCACAGGCAATGGGTACCAACTGTTCCGTGGATACTACGAAGGCACCCGACGTTGGTTACGTAGTCTTCACCGATGACCCTGCCGCCACCGCCGCCGTTCGTGACGGCAAGCCCGTCTTGGATGCCGTTGAGATTCCGGCAGAATCAACGCGCGGTTCCACATTCAAGGCGCAGCGAGTGGAGTCCCTCATCACAGTTGCGGAAATCCTCCCAGAGGACCAGGGAATCGTTGAGTACATGATCAAAAATGATGACCCTGAAGTAGCAAAGAAAGCATTGGTCGACCTCGGCGTGGCCAAGTAGATCTACAACTCTCCGCGCTTTTAGGAAAGACCGCATATAGACACACTGCCGCCCCAGTTCCTCCCATAATGGAGTCGGAACTGGGGCGGCAGTGTTCGTTGGTACTGCTAGCGGCTAAACCTCTTAGAGCGGCTGGCCAGCACCCGCACCAGCCGGTGGCGGGTTGTGGCCGTCGTCATCGGAGTCGACCTCTGCCTCGGCAGCGGCTTGGTCAGCAGCACCTTCGATGTCGTCGGCTTCAACGCTCAGGGTGCCGTCAGCATTTCCGAGAACGTCCTTGTCTTCCTCGGAGTCAGCCAGAGCACCGCCGTCGGCATCAACGTTACCGGCCTTGCCCTTGTTGGTGAAGGTGAACTTCGCCTTGTCGACGTCCTTGGACTCGCCATCCCAGCCTTCGACATCGATGAAGACGGTCTCGCCGAGACCAACCTCACCGTAGAGAATCTTCTCGGAGAGCTGATCCTCAATCTCGCGCTGGATGGTACGACGCAGCGGACGGGCACCGAGCACCGGATCGAAGCCGCGCTTAGCCAGCAGGTTCTTGGCGCGGTCGGAAATCTCCATGGTGATGCGCTTCTCGCCGAGCTGGTCGCTGACGCGGGCCAGCATGAGGTCGACCATCTGAACAATCTCGGCCTGGCTCAGCTGCTTGAAGACCACAATCTCATCAATACGGTTCAGGAACTCCGGACGGAAGTGCTTCTTCAGCTCGTCGTGGACCTTGTCCTTCATCCGCTCGTACTTGCCGTCTTCATCGGCCTCGCCGACGCCCGAGAAGCCCATACCAACAGCCTTGGAAATGTCGCTGGTGCCCAGGTTCGAGGTGAAGATCAGAACCGTGTTCTTAAAGTCCACCACTCGCCCCTGAGAGTCAGTCAGACGACCGTCTTCCAGGACCTGCAGCAAGGTGTTGTAAATCTCCTTGTGAGCCTTCTCAATCTCGTCGAAAAGCACGACGGAGAACGGCTTGCGGCGCACCTTCTCGGTGAGCTGGCCGCCCTCTTCGTAGCCGACGTATCCGGGAGGAGCACCGAAGAGGCGCGAAGCGGTGAAGCGGTCGTGGAACTCACCCATGTCGATCTGAATGAGTGCGTCTTCCTCGCCAAAGAGGAACTCGGCCAGGGCCTTCGACAACTCGGTCTTACCAACACCGGACGGGCCGGCGAAGATAAACGAACCGGACGGACGCTTCGGGTCCTTCAGACCAGCGCGGGTACGACGAATAGCGCGGGAGACAGCACTGACGGCCTCTTCCTGACCGATGATGCGCTTGTGCAGCTCATCCTCCATGCGCAGCAGACGTGAGGACTCTTCCTCGGTGAGCTTGAACACCGGAATGCCAGTCCACGAAGCCAGGACCTCCGCAATCTGCTCCTCACCAATCTCAGCGATGGTATCGGACTCGCCCGCACGCCACTTCTTCTCGCGCTCGCGGCGCTCTTCGCCCAGCTTGCGCTCCTTGTCGCGCAGACCAGCTGCCTTCTCGAAGTCCTGCTCGTCGATGGCGGCTTCCTTCTGGCGACGCACATCGGCAATCTTGGAGTCAATCTCCTGCAGGTCAGCCGGGGCAGTCATGCGCTTGATGCGCATACGAGCACCGGCCTCATCGATCAGGTCAACAGCCTTATCCGGAAGGAAGCGGTCGTTGATGTAGCGATCCGAGAGGGTAGCTGCGGCAACCAGTGCCTTATCCGAGATGGAGACACGGTGGTGAGCCTCGTACTTATCTCGGACACCGCGCAGAATATCGATAGTGAGATCCACGCTCGGCTCCGGCACGTTCACCGGCTGGAAACGACGCTCAAGAGCGGCGTCCTTCTCGATGTGCTTACGGTACTCATCCAAAGTGGTAGCACCGATGGTCTGCAGCTCACCGCGAGCCAGCTTCGGCTTCAGAATCGAGGCCGCGTCAATTGCGCCCTCTGCAGCACCGGCACCGACCAGCGTGTGAATCTCGTCAATAAACAGGATGATGTCACCGCGCTGGTTAATCTCCTTGAGCACCTTCTTCAGACGCTCCTCGAAGTCACCGCGGTAACGGGAGCCCGCAACCAGCGAGCCCAGGTCGAGGGAGTAAAGCTGCTTATCCTTCAGCGTTTCCGGCACGCGGCCGTTGACAATGTCCAGAGCGAGACCCTCCACAACGGCGGTCTTACCGACGCCCGGCTCACCAATCAGAACAGGGTTGTTCTTGGTACGGCGAGAAAGGACCTGCATAATGCGCTCGATTTCCTTCTCACGGCCAATAACCGGATCCAGCTTGCCCTCGCGTGCAGCCACGGTCAGGTTACGACCGAACTGATCGAGCACCAGCGAACCGGACTGGTGGTTGCCTTCCTGCACACGAGCGCCGGAGGTGGCGCCGACCGGGCGCTGCTCCGGAGAACCATCGGACTCATCGCCCTGGAAACCGCTGAGCAGCTGAATAACCTGCTGACGTACGCGCGGCAGGTCAGCGCCGAGCTTAACCAGGACCTGAGCAGCAACACCTTCGCCCTCACGAATCAGGCCGAGCAGCAGGTGCTCCGTACCGATGTACTTGTGACCCAGCTGCAGAGCCTCGCGCAGAGAGTACTCCAGCACCTTCTTTGCACGCGGGGTAAACGGCACGTGACCGCTCGGCGGCTGGGAGCCACGACCAATAATGTCGACCACCTCAGAGCGCACAGCGTCCAGGGAAATACCCATGGACTCCAGCGCCTTGGCAGCCACACCGTCGCCTTCACTAATCAGGCCGAGCAGGATGTGCTCCGTGCCGATGTAATTGTGATTGAGCTCGCGTGCCTCATCCTGTGCCAGGACGACAACGCGACGTGCTCGGTCCGTAAACCTCTCGAACATCACTGCCCTTTCAAGTGTCTATTTTTGCCGTAATTCAATAAAGGTTGTTTCACCTAGCTTAAACGCGACGCGACACAGATTAATCCCTATAGCCGTACGCCAGTAGCGAACAGCCTGGTCGAGAGAGGTACAACGGCAGTTTCATCCTGGAACGGACGCCTAGTTGTTCACGCAATCGTCGTGGCCATCATCCCGGTCGCCATCATCGCGATTGTCACGATTGTCATCCCATTCGTCGTCATCATCGTCGTCATCGTGGACGTCACGATCATCACCCCGGTCGTCATCATCCCGGTCGTCATCATCGCGATCATCGCGATCATCGTCCAGCTCCTCAGTCGGCGTCACCGGAGTGGTCTCGACAGGTGCCGGATCGACGTCATCGCTATCGCCACAAGCTGCAAGACCGAAGGCCGCACCGGTTGCGACTGCTCCGACTACGGCGACTCGGGTCGCCGAAATACGTAGGAAAGTTTGATGCTTGAGACTGGACTTCATGGGTTCCCCTAAGTCATATCGGATGGCCTCACCCTCCACTACTGCGACGAGAGCGCAGTTGGATTGGAACATCTTTCAAGAACTTTTCCTAGAGAAATTACCTCAAAACGGAGACCCTAAGTGCGGCGACAACATTTCTCGAGACAGAAAAAGCCCCGCACTTTTGAACGTACTCCCTGGTCACGCCTCAGGTCTTCACAACTATTCGTTTCTGATAAAAAAATTTTGCAAAAAGCTACACAAAAGTGACCTAGGACACTTATTCTTACTGTAAAAGAAACTAAATCGGCGGTCCTACCGATGAGGTTTCGCCTGATTAGGCCTCTCCGAAGACCGCAGGACATGAACCACGGAAGATGAGTGACTATGACATCTAATCCACAGACCTCGATTTTCAATAAGGTGCGCAAAGCTTCGCGAGCTACCTCGGACCTCGTTCTCGGACTCGCACCGGTGACGCAGGCTGGCGTCCTCGGCTCGATGGGACCTGGCGCTGCTGGAAAGGCATTGAATTCCATCTACCGTTGGGACTTCCTGCCAGCTGGTCTCCTCGGCATTGCAGCCGGCCGCGACCCGCACCACACCGCGATTATTGATGACGGCGGCTCGCTGACCTACGAAGAACTGCACGAGCGCTCCACTGCCCTGGCTCGAGCACTCCGCCACGGTGATATTCAGCAGCGCGACCGCATCGGCGTGCTGTCTCGCAACCACCGCGGTTTCATTATGGCGCTGTGTGCCCACGGTCGCCTCGGCACCGACCTGGTACTGCTCAACACCGGCGCCTCTGCCGAGCAGACTCTGGCCGTGATTCGTGAGCAGAAGATTGACTTCCTGTTCATTGATGAGGAATTCACTCACATGTTGCCGGAGGACTTCGATGAGTGCCCGGTCGCAGTGTCGTGGTTCGAAAACTACGGTGACACCTCCTGTGTTCGCGAGGGCTGGACCTCCATGCAGGAGATGCTGAAGACGGCACCGCCGGCAAAGTGGCCAACCGCCGAGCTGCCAAGCCGTCCACGCCGTGGCCGCGTTATTATTCTGACTTCCGGAACCACCGGCACGCCAAAGGGTGCCAAGCGTCCGGAGCCGCGCAGCTGGATGCCGGCATCGTCCATCATGAGCCGCATTCCGCTGCGCCAGCGTCGCCCGGCTTACCTTGCGGCTCCGCTGTTCCACACCTGGGGATTCGCAACTGCACAGCTGTGCATCGCACTGCGTTCCACCATGATCATGCGCCGCAAGTTCGATCCGGCCGACAGTCTCCGCATTATCGAGCAGCACTCTCCGCACACCATCTTCCTGGTGCCGACCATGCTGCAGCGCATGATTGAGATTCTCCCGGAGAACTACGATATCGGCGCGACATCGCTGAAGGTCATCGCATCCTGTGGCTCGGCCATTCCGGAGGGAATTGTCACTAAGACCCTCGAGCGTTTCGGGCCGGTTCTCTACAACCAGTACGGCTCCACCGAGGTCAGCTGGGCAACTATTGCTACCCCGGATGAGCTCAAGGCAAACCCGACCACGGCAGGTCGCGCACCGCTGGGCACTCGTGTCCAGATTCTCGACGAAGACGGCAACCGCGTTGCCGACGGCGAGACCGGTCGAATCTTCGTGGGCAACAACATGTTGTACGAGGGCTACACCCGCCCCGGCGCGGACAAGCAGGTCATTGACGGCATGGTCTGTACCGGTGACCTGGGTCGCATGGAAAATGGCCTGCTCTACATCTCCGGTCGCGAGGACGACATGATTGTCTCCGGTGGCGAGAACGTCTTCCCACGTCAGACCGAAGATGCACTCAGCCAGCTCGAGGGTGTCCGCGAGTGCGCAGTCGCAGGTGTTCCGGATGAGCGCTTCGGTCAGGCCCTGGTCGCCTGGGTTGTCCGCGACGACTCCCCTGAGGGCCGTGCCCTGACTAATGAGCAGATTCGCACATATGTCAAGCAGCACCTCAGCCGATTCGCCGTGCCGCGCGAGACCGTGTTCCTCGATGAACTGCCACGCAATGCAGTCGGCAAGGTGGTTCCTCGCCACCTGCCGAAACCGTGGGAGAATGTCGCCGAGGAGAAGGTGGCTTAGGGCGCAGGGACCGTCGTAAAGCGAACGGCAGACACGAAAAGGACGCGGTAAAAACTTCCATTGTGGAAGTTACCGCGTCCTTTTTGCGTGCCCTAGGAAGAACTAGAGTGATTAGCCAGCGTTCAAAACACCGTAGTCCGTGACGGGCTCACGGAAAATCTCTTCGCCGTCCTGAGTCACGGTTACCGCATTCGGAGTGACGGTATACGTGTAGCCACCATTTTTCGCGACAGCACGGTTCCCGGAGAAACTATCTACTGTGTACGCATCCGGGGTATCCGAAATCTCACCGAAGTCACCAATGTAATGGCGCTGCTGGCGGTTATTGGAATTCTCACAAATCACGGCCTTACCCGAAGAAGTCTCCGCCAACACACGCGCGTAATACCCACCCGAGCAGCGAGCGGTACTGCCAACCCAACCTTTGGCATCGATATCATCGCGATTCATACCGAACGCGCGAAGACCAAAATTTCCCCGCTGCGTAGTGGTAGGAGCGCTGCTCTCCGGCTGCTTCGTCGTTTCCGGCTCGACGGTCTGGGTATAGGTTTCCGTGTACGTCTCCACCGGCGCCGGGGACGCAGTGCTTGACGACGAGTCCCCTGCCGCAACCGTATCGGGAGACTGCGGGGAATTATCGGAGGAATTATTCAGGTAGTACGCGCCACCGATACCGGCGACCGCTGCAAGTGCGACACCGACGATGCCCAAAACCACGTACAGACCGTTGTTGCTCTTCTGCTCAGGTACCGGAGCCTGCTGATAAGCCGGATACTGCTGGGGTGAACCTCCCTGGTTCGGCCCCTGCGACTGGTACTGGTACTGAGGCTGGTACTCGTCTTGAGCCCCACCCTGCGGCTGCTCCCAGGCAGATGTTGCATAACCGTCCTGCTCCCAATCCTGCGGGGAGGACGAACGCGGGTTGTACTGGTCGGTCATCGCTAAATTCCTTATTACTTCAGAGCCACACTTGTGCTCGGCCAATAACGTGGTGGCTTGCGACTTCGCCCACAGCGGAACTTGCCACTACGTATTTTCCATTAACACTATGCGTTGCCCAGCGTACCCTGCTAGAAGCTAGCACTAGCTCAGAGTGGCACTTTGTTCTTGAAGAAATTGACGTAGTTCCGATCGGAGATCTTTCCCAGCATAAACTCTGGCTCCAACCCGAACATCGACCAACGAGTCTTCGTTGACCAGGACAGAGACTGAGGTGTCGTAGTGCGGTGGTAGCTAATTTGGTAACCGTCAGTGTGAACTCGAATCTGTGTGTATCCACCCGGATAGCCGAGTGCCGCACCCCGCTCACAGAAGTCCGTATCCCCGTAGTCAGCGATACCACGGCGGCTGCGGTGCGTATGACCAGCGAACACGCCTTTGGCACCCGGCGTGGCGGCCAGAATCTCCTGAAAAATCTTGGCCTGCTGCGCCTCGACCATGAATGCCTCACCACCGAAATGCGAACGCACCGCATCCTGAGTAAACGGGTGATGCGCAAACAAAATTGTCGGACGCTCTGGATCGTCTGCGAGTTCGGCACGCAATGCACGCATCTGCCGCTCATTAATACGTCCACCTGCATAACCAAACTCGGCGGTATCAACACCGATGAGGCGCACTTCGCCGACGCGAGTCGACCAGTGCTGCTGCGTCGGCACAAGACGCTGGCTGAAGTAATCCGGAACCGCGGTCTTGCCTTTGCGGATTCCGCGTCCCCGGAAACCATTGATATTGGGTAGCCCGGGCGGGTGCACATCGTGATTACCACGGGTGACAAACCAGTTTTTCCCAAACTCACCGAAAGTATCCAAAACCCTGATGAGTTCGTCATACTCCTCAGGGCGGTTGCTATCCGTGCAATCGCCATTGATGACGAGAGTGTCTAACCCGGCAGCCTTTACCGTGTCCACCAGACCCTGCAATTGCATAGAGGCAAAAGGCTGCTCTCCCGGACCGGAGGAAAGACCGAGGTTGCCAATGCGAATGCCGTCATGATTGGGCTTACCAATGTGTGTGTCATTCGTCAGCGCGAACGTCGCCAAATGTGCACCCTCCAGCGCTGGCAGAGTGCTTACGACGCCTGTCTTCTCCGGTGCCGTTTTGCTCATGGTGATATTCAGCGACGGAACCGCGCGACAGTTGTGTGACCAGCACTCAAAGCGGTACTCCCGTCCCGGCTCCAACCCGTCAATGACCACATGGTGGTAGCCCGACTCTGAGTACCCCTCGTGCACGAGCTCTAACTGCGTTGAATCCGCAGGACCAAGCAGCACCCGCTCATCCGAAGGAACGGTCGGCTTAATGAAGCCATACGCTGTCTGCACTCCCGGAGCATATGTTGCCCATGTAAATGCCACTGACGTGTCTGTGACAGTGATGACCTCCAAGTCGCTAGCCAGTACCTGCCACGACTTGGAATCCGACTGGGTAAGCCCCAGACCCGACGTGACGTACTCAAGGCCGTACGCTCCCGAGGTTTTCGCGACGGCCATTGAACTTGCAGCAAGAGTTGCAACAGAGAGGTAGGCCCGGCGGGAAATGCTCATGGCAAATAAGCCTAGAACCTAAAGATGAAAACTAGATGAACTCTCCCTCTAATCTCAGAAAAATAGGAACGCAACGACAAGAGACACACGGCCAAAACAGCGCAAAATAAAACACCGCCTACCAAGTCATGGCAGGACGGTGTTTTAGGAAAATGTGGCTTGAGCATCTTTGTGAGCTTTTACCGGCTCACCAGTATGTAGATTGCTCTGAAACTGTAACTACTTCAGTTCCTTGGAGGACAGGCCCAGGGTGCGGCGAGCAACGACCAGCTGCTGAATCTGCTGGGTACCTTCGAAGATGTCCAGGATCTTGACGTCGCGGGACCACTTCTCCAGCAGATTACGCTCAGAGTAACCGAAGGTACCTGCCAGCTGAACGGCACGGAGGCAAATCTCGGTGCCTGCACGGCCGGCCTTGGCCTTACACTCGGAAGCTTCCAGAGTGTTCGGCTGCTTGTTGTCAGCCATCCACGCAGCGCGCAGAGCCAGGAGGTATGCAGCCTCCCAATCGGACTCCAGCTTCAGGTACTCAGCTGCAGCAGCGCTCTGGGTGTGTGCCGGTGCATCGTAGTCAATCTCGATGCCAGCCTCTTCCAGGATGCGACGCAGCTCTTCCAGCGAAGCACGGGAGACGCCGATGGCCATACCCGCAACCAGCGGACGAGTGTTGTCGAAGGTCGCCATTGCGCCGGCGAAGGACTTCTTAACATCAATGTCCGGGGAACCCAGCAGGTTCTCCTTCGGAACGCGGACATTGTCCAGGCGGAGCACTGCGGTATCCGAGGAACGAATACCCAGCTTCTCCTCCAGGCGCTCAACGGTGAAGCCCGGAGTGCCCTTCTTCACCAGGAAGGACTTGATGGCAGCACGGCCCTTGGACTTGTCCAGGGTCGCCCACACAACGACGGAGTCGGAACGCTCACCAGCAGTGACGAAGATCTTCTCACCGTTGATGACGTACTCATCACCATCGAGCTTGGCGGTGGTGGAAACTGCGGAGGAGTCAGAACCGAAGGACGGCTCGGTAATTGCCATGGAAGCCCAGGTCTTACCGAAAGCCTCCAGCTGCTCATCGGTAGCAACAGCTGCGATAGCTGCGTTACCTAGACCCTGGTACGGCAGGGACAGGGTCAGACCCACGTCACCCCAGCAGGTCTCAATAACGTTGAGCAGCGAAGCCATGTTGCCACCGTTTTTTACACCGGTGCGCTTCGGCTTCTTATCGTCACCACGTCCACCGGAAGCACCGGAGAAGCCACGGCCACCATCTGCCATGCCGTCCATCATGGAGGCAAGGGTGTCGAGTTCCTTCGGGTACTCGTGCTCAGCGAGATCGTACTTACGGGAAATCGGTCGGAAGATCTCAGCGGCGGCCTGATGCGACTGGGACGCGCCCGCCTTGAGGAACTTCGGCAGTTCGAGGTTAATCATTTTCTTTCCTCTTAATTCTTTTCGGCTGAAGTATCTAGCGGTTTACAGAACGACGATGCCTTCGGCGACACCAATTGCGCGGAGGTCACGGTACCAACGCTCAACCGGGTGCTCCTTGGTGAAGCCGTGGCCACCGAGCAGCTGCACACCGTCGGAACCAATCTTCATACCCTTTTCAGTGGCGAAGGTCTTAGCCAGAGCTGCCTCGCGAGCGAAGCCGCGACCCTGGTCAGCGCGGGAAGCACCGCGGAGAGTAATCATGCGGAGACCATCGAGCTCAATCTTGATGTCGGCGACCATGAAGGCCACTGCCTGGCGGTGGGAAATCGGCTCGCCGAATGCCTGACGCTCATTGACGTAAGGAATGACGTAGTCGAGAACTGCCTGAGAAGTACCCATTGCAAGAGCTGCCCAGCCGAGGCGGGAACGACGCAGAATGTCGAGGTATGCCTCTTCACGGTCTGCAGCCGAGGTGCTAGCGCCGCCGAGAATGTTCTCGGCCGGAACCTTGACATCCTTCAGGATGACGCGACCCATTGCGGCACCGCGCAGACCCATGGACGGGTCAGCCTCAACGTGGAGACCTTCAGTGTCGGACTCAACGATAACCAGAGCCGGCTTACCCTCGAGCTCAACACCGATGATGAACAGCTCAGCTGCGCCGGCGTTCGGAACGAAGGACTTAACACCGTTGAGGACCAGCGAATCGCCCTCGCGCTTTGCGGTGGTTTCAGGCTTGCGTGCGTCGAAAAGCGGGCGCGGCTCTGCGAGAACAACAGCGGCGGCCGGGACGTTCTCGCCAGCGAATGCCGGCAGGTAGGTCTTCTGCTGCGAGTCGGAGCCGTGAGCGGTCAGGGTGGCAGCGACACCGGCCGGAGCCAGCACTGCCAGAGCCAGACCCATGTCACCGTAGGACAGAGCCTCCGCGACCAGCGCGTTGGTGGTGACGTCCTCGCCGGTAGCGATGCCCTCGAAAGCCTCCGGGACGTTGATCATAGTGACGCCCAGCTCAGAAGCCTCAGAGACGAGATTCTCCGGGGGAGTTGCCTCGTGGTCGGACTTGTAAGCAGCCTCGCGCAAGCGCGACTCAGCAAACTCCTTAACCGTCTCGACGATCATCTGCTGATCCTCGGTCGGGGTGAGGTCGAAGAGCTTCTTTGCCTTCTCCTCGGCTGCGGCCTCCTGTGCAGCCTGGGCTTCCTCAGCCGGACGCTCCGGCTTACCGGAACCGGAAATCTTCTTAAACTGACGGTTCGCGGCACCAAGGGTCTTAAAACCGGACTTGGTGGACTGGTACACCACGCGGTCGATCTTTGGCTGAAGGTCGTACTTCTGGGCGAAGTCCGAACCAGTAATCGACGTGATGAACCGCATTGCCGCTCCGATAGCGTCGCGACCAGGGTTATTGCGGCCGACAGTCGAATCTTCGCGGTTCTTCTTCTCGCTCATGTGATCATGGCCTTTCGAGTCAGAACTATTACTGGCATAACAATAAAACAATCACGTGACCGTTGTCACAAGAATTGAAAAAACATTGCCAAGTAACAGAAAACTTTCAGGCTTCTAACTTGTCAGGCGATAACGCGGTTAACAACGTAGTTGCGATCAGAGAGCTCACCAAGCAGAGCCTCGGGCTCGAAACCGTACATCGCCCAACGGGCACGCGCAGTCCACGCAAGCGCATCTTCGCTGCTCAAACGGTGAAAGTTAACCTGGTAGCCACCGGAGTAGACATGCAGCAGTGTGTAGCCACCGGGGTATGCTTTGCACGCGCCGGTCTCCAAATAATCAACGCCGGCCCCAACATCACCGCGAGTACGCTTTGCACGGTGGGTGTGACCTGCCCCCGCAAAGAATACACCCGGAGCGTCGTTAAGCATCTGCTGCAAGCGTCGTGCATCAGCGCTGTTGAGAATGAAGGTGGGCCCGGCAGCATGTGTCCAACCAGCCTCGGAGGTAATTGGGTGATGAGCCAGCACAACTGTCGGCTTACTTGGGTCACGCTGCAATTCCCGCTCCAGTGCATCGAACTGTTCCGGGCTAATTTCGCCGCCGGACTCATCCAACTTCGATGAATCCAGCCCTATGACACGGACCGGCCCCTGCTGAGTGACCCACAGTTCCTGCCGCGGACGCCCCAGGAGAACACCGAAGGGATCGCGATGATTCTCGGTACCCTCCAAAACCGGGAATTCGTCGTAGCCAGCAGATGGATCGGCATCCGGCTTATGCGGACGATCATGATTGCCGCGGGTGACAAACCACTGCCGCTCCTGAGCACCAAAAGTATTCATAATCTCGGCAAATCGACGCACCTCCGCCGGACGTGCTTCCGACGTGGCATCACCGTTGACGAAAACCTTTTCAATCCCCATCCCCCGCAGCTCGGCGAGCGCAGCCGTCAGCATGACCTCGGGATACGGCGCGGCACCCGGTTCAGAAAAGACAGGAGCGGGGAAATCGCCGGTGATAATACCGTGCCCATTTTCGCCAATATGCGCGTCATTAAGGATGGCAATCGTGGTCAGGTACTCCCCTTCCGGAGCGACCAACGTCGTGAACTGTCCAGTTTGCTCGGGTGCATTGGGGAGGTTTCGGGTAATTAATCCCGGCTCGGCGACCAGTCCATTCGATCGACATTCGAAACGGTACGTGGTTCCAGGGCGCAGCTTATCGACGGTCACAAAGTGGTAGCCAACCTGCGTCTCGTCCTTATGTACCACGGGTAGCTCGCCGCCCTCATCGGCATCGACTGGCACTAGCGCAACTTCAGTGTCGGCCGGCGCCAGTGGAGCCAGCTTCCCCCACGCTGGATGTGGGCCTGCATACGTCGCCCACGAAAATGTCACCGACGTATCGGTCACGGTCACGACTTCCAGGTCCGTCACAACAAGGCCGCTGGTCAACCCGGTGAATGGAAACGGCGACTGGTTCGGGGCCGCCGATGCAACTGCTCGCGTCCCGACGCTATTGACGGCAACCGCTACAGCCCCCGCACCCGCTACTGCTCCCAAGCGCAATACGGATCGCCGATCAATTTTCTTATTCCCATTTACCGAATTCACGGGTGAAGAAATTACGGGATAAAAATAATCCCGGTGATAACACCGGGATAACTACACATGAATTCAGTCGCTTACGCTTCCGGCTTCACGATCGGGAACAGCACGGTTTCGCGAATGCCAAGGCCGGTCAGGGCCATCAGCAGGCGGTCAATGCCCATGCCCACACCGGTCGTCGGCGGCATGCCCTGCTCCATTGCGTGCAGGAAGTCCTCATCCAGAACCATGGCCTCGTCGTCGCCGCCAGCGGCCAGTCGCGCCTGATCCTCAAAGCGCTCACGCTGGACAACCGGGTCAACCAGCTCGGAGTAGCCGGTAGCCAGCTCGAAGCCACGGACGTAAAGATCCCACTTCTCGGTCACGCCAGGCTTGGAGCGGTGCTGACGAGTCAGCGGAGAGGTCTCGACCGGGAAGTCGCGGACAAAGATAGGACCGTCGAGCTGGTCTTCACAGAGCAGCTCCCAGATTTCCTCAACCAGCTTGCCGTGGCCCCAGCCGCCCTTCTCCGGAACCTCAAGGCCAATCACATCGGCGATTGCCTTGAGCTCCTCGACGGTCGAGTCAATAGTGACTTCCGGCTGACCAGGGAACTTGCGAGCAAGTGCCTCGTTCAGCGACGGGTACATCTCAATCTGCTTCCACTCGCCGCCAAAGTCGAACTCCGTACCGTCGGCAAGCGTAACAGTCGTCGAACCGAAGACCGCGACGCAGATTTCCTGAATGACCTCGCGGACGGTGCGGGCGGAGTCATCGTAGGTGCCGAATGCCTCGTAGTACTCCAGCATCGCGAACTCCGGGCTGTGCGAGGAGTCGATACCCTCGTTGCGGAAGTTACGGTTGATCTCAAAGACTCGCTCCATACCGCCGACGACGCAGCGCTTGAGGAAAAGCTCCGGCGCGATACGCAGGTAGAGATCGATGTCCAAAGCGTTGGAATGAGTCACGAACGGACGTGCAGCTGCACCGCCGTGCAGAGTCTGCAGCATCGGGGTTTCGACCTCGAGGAAACCGCGACGCTCAAGTGCGTGGCGCAGCTCGCGGATGACCTTGATGCGAGTCAGTGCGTTAGTACGAGCCTGCTCACGCATAATCAGGTCCGTGTAGCGGTGACGCACGCGGCTGTCCTCGGACAGATCAGCGAACGACACCGGCAGCGGACGCAGAGCCTTCGAGGCCATCTGCCACTCGGTAGCCATCACAGACAACTCGCCGCGGCGCGAAGAAATTACGCGGCCAGTAATGAGGACGAAGTCGCCCATATCTACGTCCGACTTCCAAGCAGCCAGGGCGTCCTCGCCGACCTCAGCCTTGGAAAGCATGGCCTGCAGGGTCGTGCCGTCACCCTCCTGCAGAGCGGCAAAGCAGAGCTTGCCGGTGTTACGAATAAACATGACACGACCAATGACGGTCACGACATCCTGAGTCTCCTCGCCAGCCTCGAGGTGGCCCCACTCTTCACGGACATCCTTGAGAGAGTGAGTACGGGGAACCTCAACCGGGTACGGCTGAATTCCAGCCTCGAGCAGGCGGTCACGCTTCTCGCGGCGAATGCGCAGCTGCTCAGGAACGGTGGCGGTGTTTTCAGGGGTCTTCTTCGCGTCAGTCACGGCTATAAAGGTTAGCCGACTACACCGCCGACCTGCTAGTTGAGTGCCCTTTAGACGCCAATCTTCTTGCCATCAGTGCGTACAACCTGAACGACGGCCGGGCGTGGCTGCTCCTTGCCGCCGTCCGGCCAGTGCGAGGTCGGGTTGGTGGTCGGGTCCGGGTTGTCGCCGACTGGATGACCCTGATCCGTCTCGATTTCGCCCGGGTGCTGGACGTTGACCATCACGCGGTTGGAGAAGATCTGCGGACCACAGGTCTCTGCAGCAACCGGAACAGTCAGGAAGCACTTGGTCTCACCACGACGCTCGCCTTCGACGGCAACGGCGAAAAGGCCGTCGTTGGAGTCCAGCGCGTTGCCGTCGGTGGAAACCCACAGGTTGCCGTACTCGTCAAAGGCGACGTTGTCCGGGCAGGAAATTGGCGAGACCGATTCCTTGTCGAAGCCACCGAAGTAGGTGTAAGCCTCGTTCGGGTCACCACAGACCAGCAGGAGGTTCCACTTGCCCTTGGTACCGGCGTGGTCATCTTCCATCTCCAGAACAAGGCCATTCTTGTTCTCGGTGATTGGTGCGACCTCGACGGCGTCGGCAAGCGGGCGCCCTGCACCATCCTTGCGTTCCTTGCCCTTGTCGTCCTTCGCGCCCGCCTTACCGCGGTACTTGTTGTTGGTCAGCGCCGCGTAGACCTTACCGGTCTTCGGAGACGGCTCGATATCCTCCGGGCGGTCCATACGGGTCGCACCGACCTTGTCACCGGCGATGCGGGTGTAGATGCAGACCTCTTCGGCGGTCATGCCATCAACGTGGGACTCGTGCTTGCCGTCTGCCTTGGCGGTCATCAGCGGAAGCCACTCAATGTCACCGTCGAAACGGCCGTCCTTCGGCAGCTCACCGGAGCCGTCAATCTCGGACTCGGAATTACCGTTGAACTTACCGACGTAGAGAGTGCCCTCGGACAGAATGCCCATGTTGTGCTTGAGGTCCCCCTCCTTAATCTTGCGGGAGGAGACGAACTTGTAGATGTATTCGAAACGCTCGTCGTCGCCGGAGTAGCACACGACCGTGCCGTCGTCGGTGACGTAAATCTGACCGGCTTCATGCTTGAAACGGCCCACTGCGGTGTGCTTGACCGGGGTGGAGTTCGGGTCAGATGGGTCAATCTCTACCAGCCAGAAGAAGCGGTTCGGCTCGTTCGGCTCCTTGGAGACATCGAAGCGGTCGTAGTACTTCTCCCACGCGCGGTCGGACAGCTCTTCATTCTTGACCGAGTAGCGCTTGAGCTTCTTAACTGCGTCCTCGTCCTTGAGCTTGCCAACGTTGCCGAAGTACTGGTCAACGTTCTCCTCACCGGACAGGTAGGTACCCCACGGAGTAACACCACCGGAGCAGTTGTTCAAAGTTCCCTCGACCTTCATACCGGTCGGGTCAGCCTTGGTCTTCAGCAGATCGTGACCAGCAGCCGGGCCGTCAACTGTGAATTCGGTGAAGCCAGTGATGCGACGGTTACGCTTGTCGCTGAGAATTGGCTTCAGGAATCCCTTGTCATCCTCTTCCACAGCAAGGATGGTCTGGCCGTGGGCAGCCAGTCCGATGTCGACCTGCTCCTTAGTGGCATCTTCTTTCTTGTAGGCACGGAACATCATCGGCTCGGTGGTGTACTCGTGCGAGCAAACGTACAGCAGTGTGCCGTCTTCAGCCTTAATCAGGCCAGCGAAGTCATTGTTGAAGCCGAACTGCTTCAGCTGGTTTTCCGGAGTCTGCTTGTCAAAGTCGAACTCCGGGCCACCCTCGTGGATTGGGTCGCCCCAGCGAATCAGAACATTCTGCTCGTAGCCGTCCGGGATAACGACTGCGTCTTCCGTGTTCGGCTTGACGGCTTCGAAACGCATACCCTCCGGCGATTCGTCCTTGCTACCGTCACCGGCAGCAGCGGTACCGGAGGCGTCGGAGCCACCTGCGGCGCTGCCCGAATCATCAGAGGAGCAAGCGGCCAGCACGGCGCCACCGCCGACCGCAAGAGCACTAGCACCAGTGACCTTCAGTGCCGCGCGACGGGAGAATGCGCGCTGGGAGAACGCCTCCTTCGCAACATCACCGAAGTACTGGTTGTCCGAGAACTCGTTCGGAGCATCGTCAGCACAGGCATTACCACACTTGTAAGTGCAGGTCAGAGAGCTGCGAGAGGTAGCAAAAGGATTTGTCAGCAGATTCTTGCCAATACGAACCACGGGGAGACCGCCTTTGTATAGCTTCGACTAGGTGAGGAAATGGAAAACTAAAACTTTTAGATCCTCTAAGAAGCTAAGGACGTTGCGTTACCTTTCGGTTTCTAAAAATCAACTCGCCAATGAGCTTTAGCTGACGGTCTAATGACTTGCGCTTTAACGCAAAGTGAACACCCTGGTGTTGCGGTTCTCCGGCTCGACTCTTCTCTCCAACTACGCAGTCGAGCCCCAGCTCTGCGGGCTACGTGGACTAGCCCTGGTTCTCCGGGCTACGCGGATTCTTCAAATCAGAACCCTCCGGCACATCCGCCGGGTCATTGCCACTTTCCAGAATCTTGTTGTCCTCATCGACGAAGATGACATTCGGCTTGTACGTACGCGCCTCAGCGTCATCCATCATTCCGTAGCCGATGATAATAACCAGATCACCCGGCGATATCAGACGAGCGGCGGCACCATTGATAGAAATGATGCCCGAGCCGCGCTCTCCGGTAATGCAGTAAGTAGTAAGCCGGTTGCCATTATTGATATCGACGATGTCGACGGCTTCACCTTCAAGCAGGTCGGCCGCTTCCATCAAATCAGCGTCAATCGTGCACGATCCAACGTAGTGAAGATCAGCCTGAGTCACCGTGGCACGGTGAATCTTGGACTTCAACATAGTGCGAAACATGAAAAAGGTAGGTCCCTTCCTGGATTCGTCCCCTGGATGCTTGCCTACCGCGGCACCCCTTAGCGTGGCAGGTTGTTAGTCGGCACACTATAATACGACAACTTCCCAGCCACGAAAAACTACTTCGAAAAGCCGTCCTACTCGCTGTCCTGCTCAACGCCAAAGCCGGCGTTCTTCAGGTTTTCTTTGCTGGACTCATCTTTCAGGCGGGCATCCCGAGCAGCGCGGACCTTTTCCTGCAGCTCAGCCAACTCAGCAGCCTCTTGCTCAGTCAGCTCGCCGTCCAGCCCCGCAGCCGACAGGGCCGCTGACGCAATTTCGGCGTCCTTCTGCCCGAGCTGCCCGAAACCGTTTGCCGAATCCGGGCGCGGCGCACCCAGAATCAAGCCAACATTATCAATGAGACGAGTAGTGCCGACCTTCGCAGCAACCAGCAGGCGAGCTTCAGTCTCCTGGCCGTCGCCGCGCAACGCCTCGTCGGAAAGCGGGGCGAGCGCAGCGTCACGCAGCTCCAAGTAATCCAACTCGACTTCAGGCTGGCTGGCGAGCACACCACGCGCGGTTTCCAGCACAGCATCCGCACCACGGTCCGCGACAAAAGCACCAGCAGTCAGCGCGGCGGACAGGGTTACTGCGAGATTGCGCTGCTCCTCGGACAGATAGCGGTTGCGGGAGCTCATAGCCAACCCGTCGGCCTCGCGAATCACCGGTACACCGTGCAACTGCACCGGCATATTCAGGTCAGTGACCATCTGCTGCATCAGGCACAGCTGCTGGTAGTCCTTCTCACCAAAAACGGCATCAGTGCAGTTGGTGATGTTGAAAAGCTTGTTGACCACCGTCAACGCACCGGCAAAGTGCCCCGGGCGAGTAGCACCTTCGAGCTCCGAAGCCAGCGGCCCCGGCTGCACCGTCGTGCGGAAACCGTTGGGGTACATCTCCTTCGCGTTCGGCGCAAAGACCAGCTCAGCACCGACAGCGCGGAGCTTCTCAACGTCTTCCTCCAGAGTCCGCGGGTAGGCGTCAAAGTCCTCCCCCTCACCGAACTGCAGAGGATTGACGAAAATCGACACCACCACAACAGCGCGCGGCAGCGTCTTCGCGGCCTGTACTAGTTCAAGGTGCCCCTGGTGTAGCGCACCCATCGTAGGTACGAGCACCACCGGCCGCCCGGTCTTCCGCAACGCACGGGTGACCTGCGCGATTCCCGCAATAGTCTTGTGAACAGTTGTCTCTCCGGCGGTATAACCCGTCATGTTTCCTCCGCGTTCAGATCTACCGGACCAAACTTTTCGCCCGACGGCAATACCTTACGCCACATCCCGGATGACCAGAACAGCCAGTCCGCTCAGCTCATCGGCGTAGGTACCGCAAAACCTCGTTGGCGCCGCGCAGCTCGGCGATGCGCTCGGCAAGGGCCAGGTAGGCGGTTCCCATTTCCGGTGCCACCGCTTCAATTTCACGTTCGTGCTTGACGACGGTCCCAAGGTCGTCCCGCGTCACCGGGCCAGTCAGCCCCCGGGAACCCCACCTCAAGGCATTGTCCAATGAAGCTTCCAGCAGTGGGCGGAGCAGCTCGGCGGCCTGGCCTCGACGCAGCTCAGCTAGGTCGGTGTCTTCGGCTGCTGTATCTCCGCCGATAGTGGTTGCCAGCATTTCTACTGCATCGACCACAACTGCGCCCAGACCGTTTGAGCCATGGGCCATAGCCGCGTGATAGAGACCGCGGTGACGTTCGTTGATGAACACCGGACGACCGCCGAGTTCACCAATGAGCAGTTCACTGACTGTTTTCGCGAGCTCATCCCCAACAGTGATGCCCCATGGACAGCCGGTCAGGAGCTCGGAGTCGTCGTCAAGCCCTGCGAATGTCATTGCGGGATGGGCGGCGATGGTCAGCGCGCCGGTGAGTGCGACCGGATTGAGCACGGCACGCCCGAGGGAACCAGAAGTATGCATGACGATGCGTCCGGGGCCGACATGGCGGGCGACTTCCTCCGCGACCTCTGCGATGGCGCGATCCGGCACGGCGATGACGATGAGCTCGCAGGTGGAAGCTGTGTCGGCAATGCTACTAACCTGTGCGTTCGGGAGACGTAGATGCGCTCGTGTGACAGATTCTGGTGAGCGCGCGACCACGTGAGTGACACGATGCCCACAGTGCTCTAACGCCTGGCCGAGCGCGACCCCGACTTTTCCGGCAGAAATAATCCCCACCGCCAACCGCGGAGCGGTTGTCCGATGGGGATGGGAATCATGCTGGCTTTGCGTCATGACTGACTAGGTTAGACCAAACCAGCTATGTGCAGTGAGTAGGCCGCGCATACTCGGTAAGCGACTAGGCCTCTTCGTCCTCGCGCTGCTCCCTCTTCTTGCGCATCTGCGCCATCAGCTCGGCAACCGTCAGGCTGCCCTTGTTGTCCTCAGCACGGCGCCGACCGTGGCTTGCAGGCTCCTGCTCAGGAGCCTGAGCCGGTTTCTGAGCTGGCTCTTCTGCGAGGTCCTCATCGCGAATGGCCTGCAGCTGGCGAGTCGGAGAGTCCGAGGCATCGTCCGATTCCGGCGCAGCGAATGGGTGCCGTGCACCGTGTGCCTCGTGAGCACCGCCCTGAGAATCATCCTCTGCGGCGTCCTCGGCCGGGGTTTCCTGCCAGTTGATGGCGCGGAAAGAGTTAGTGGAGAACTTCTCCTTGGAAACGGCTTCGTCATCCTTGGAATCGGCGACTTCGTGGACGTCAACCGGCTGGCCAGACGGCGAGAATGTACGGCGCATGTCGGTGGCCTCGGCGTCTTCAACCGGCGAAGCGGAGGAAGCGGAGCCCGTGCCGCCGTGCTGGGTATGAACGCCAACAGTGCCGTTAGCGGTCATCTCAGCGCGGTGGGAAGTCGCGCGTGGTGTCGGCCGGTCGTGACCGGTCGGATCCTTCATCGGCGAGGCCTGCTGTGGCGAGTCGAGCTCACGCAGACGCTCGGCCTGGGCGCGAAGAGCAACCTGCTCGTCGTCGAAATCCTCCCCCATGAACTCAGCAAGCTGGGCACGCAGTGCAAAGACCTCAGCGCGCAGCGCCGCAATGTTGTCATCGTTGTTACCCTCAAGCGAGTCCAGGTAGTTCTGCTCGAGAATCAGCTCCTGCTCACGGTGAGTAGCCAGCTCGCGGTCAAGCTCCACCTTGTGCAGTTCCTCGATTGTCTCCAACCGCTTGCGCTCCAGCGCAATGGTCTTGCGGTATCGAGTCACCAGCACAGCCCCGATAACTGCCGACCACAACGCCAGCAGCACGGCAACCTTCATCCACCCGGCAGAGGAGGCAAAGAGCATGACGATACTGGCAATCACCGCGAGCACCAGCAGCACAACCATGAGAATGACGGCGGTTTTCTCCGTCATACCATCGGTAGAACTGAATTTCGTCACATCATTGCTCTGCTCATCTGCATATGCCGCATCAGCCCCGGAGTTAGCCCCAGCGGAGTAGCTTTCGAAAGCCGAAGAAGGCGACGGAGACGGAGACTCGGCCATATCCGACGAAGTAGCTGCCGCGTCGCCCTGAAAATATGCGGCATCACCCGAGCGCTTCGGGTCATTACCGGCGTTGGAGAGGTCAGTCATAACTCCCACCCTACCGAGTTAGTTCCCATTTCCCCGCTAGGAGGCGAAGAATTTTCGCCATCAGTTGGCAATTGGCAAACTTTTTCCAGCCACAGCCCCGCCGCAGCGAGCAAAATGCCGGATACTGTGCCGACAATCATGATCGGCCCGTCGGCCTGTGCAGCCGCAAGCTCCGTCCACTTCGGCAAAGCCCACAGCACGCCACCGGCGTACAAACCTCCGAGAATCGCCCCCAACCATGCGGATGCCGTACCGACCACCAGCCATCGCGACAACGTTAACGGCTGCACCTGGCTGCGATCCTGCCCGACCTTCCCCTCTTTCAGCACCGACTTAATCCACCGCGCTGCCGCCACACAGACAGCTGTGAGCAACCAGGGAAACCCCAGGTCCCACCAACTTCGTGGCCCGAGCGCACCGAAAAACTGTGCCACGATCATCCATGACGCCAGCGCGAGAACCAGCGCAGATGCAGCCAACGTAATCGGTGAGGTCGGTTTCATCTCTAGGCCTCTTCTCCATCCGCGCTGTCTGCTAGACGCACTGCGTTTACGTCTTCAGGTGCCAGCTTATCGACGAGTGCTGCGACCCGAACTCCCCCCAATTCGGCATCCGGGTCGGCATCGAGCCACGGCACCAGTACAAAGGCACGCTCGGTTGCCCACGGATGCGGCAGGGTCAGAGTCGAATCGTCAGAGATGATCTCCTCGCCGGAGTTCTTGTCAATGACCTGCACAATGTCCACGTCGAGCGCCCGTGGTCCCCAGTGAATTTCACGTACTCGACCAGCATCATTTTCCAGTTTCCAACCAGCTTCCAGTAGCTCCATTGGTGTCCGGGACGTATCGACAATGAGTACGGCGTTGAGGAAGTCGCCCTGCTCTACCCCACCCCAAGGCGGGGTGGCATAAATTTTTGAGGCTGCGACCAATTCATCGGCGAAGAAGTCCTGCACACCTGTTAGGTTTTCTCGCGCGCGATCCATGTTCGCGCCGATAGAAAGAACTGCGCGAATCATGCCAACCGCTTCTTCCGCGAACGGCGGGCTGTCACCGCAGCGTCATCGAAGTCGAGCGGAATGGGCGCATGTGGTTTGTGAATGGTCACTTCCACCGCATGCAACAGTGGGGACAATCCGCGTTCGGCGCGGGCGTCGTCGTCGGCAAGCACTGCTTCGGCGATCTCGGTCGCGACTGTTTCGATGAGGTTGCGAGGAGTGCCGGTCAAAATCCCGTGCGCTGTGGCTGCAATGTCGGCGTAGTTGACGGTGTCGTCCAGCTCATCGCTCGCAGCAGCACCGGAGAAATCCAGCCACAGGGTGACATCACAGATGAAGTCCTGGCCATCCCGGCGCTCGAAGTCGAGACAACCGTGGTAGCCGTGGGCTTTCAGACCTTTGAGTTCAATGCGATCAGCCACTGTGTTTACGCGTCTCCTTCCAGAGTCGACTCGGCTGGCGATTCCGCAGCCGACTCGTCGTGCTGCGCAGCGCGGTTAGCCCCACCTTCCGGATAGTCGCCGGCCGCTGTGTAACCGGTCAGTGAACGTCCAAGGTTCCATGCCTGCGCCACACGCACTGCGTCGAGGTTGTCGGCCACATTGTGAACTCGAACCGCCCATGCGCCCGCCGCTGCGGACAGCGCGGAAATTGCGGTAGTCGCGGCATCAGCCTGCTTTGGTGCGCGTGCCTCACTGCCAACGGCGGCGACGAAACGCTTGCGGGAAGCACCGACCAACACGGGGAAACCGAGGTCAATAAGCTCCGGCAGGTCGTGGAGGAGCGCCCAATTGTCATCGGCGTTTTTGGCAAAGCCCAAGCCTGGGTCGAGGACAATATTTTCCTCGACGATTCCGGCGCCCATGGCACCGTCGACAAGCTGAAGCAGGTGCTCACGGACATCGGCGACAATGCCGTCCGGGTGAGTTTCGGCGCGCCCAGAAGCGGAGCCAAAGCGATCGGTCTTCCAGTGCATCAGACAGATGGGCACATCGGCATCGGCGCAGACTGCGTACATGTTGGGGTCTGCGAGACCGCCGGAGACATCGTTGATGAATACTGCACCCTCGGCGATTGCTGCCTCTGCGACACTTGCGCGCATTGTATCGACGCTGATCAGGTGCCCGTCTGCCGCGAGTTCGCGGACCACCGGCACGACCCGGGCAATTTCCTCATCCTCGGAAACGCGGTGTGCGCCAGGGCGAGTGGACTCGCCACCGATGTCGAGAATATGTGCGCCTTCAGCGAGCAGCTCGTGCGCATGGGCAATCGCCGCGTCGAAGGTCTTGTACAGGCCGCCATCGGAAAAGCTGTCCTCGGTGACGTTGACAATGCCCATCACCTTGCAGAGCTGATTCTCGACACCCATCTCCGCCTGCTGTCCTGCCTGCGCTTGCAAGGGGGATTCAGTCACCTTGTTGTCCAGCCTTTCCAATCGACCATTTAACTGTTGCGTTAGCTCTTGCGGATGAGCGCCATTGCCTCTGCGCGCGAACGGGCATCCGTCTTGAAGCCACCGCGGACGGCTGAGGTCACCGTGCGCGCACCCGGTTTGCGGATACCGCGCATGGCCATGCAGAGATGCTCCGCTTCAATGACGACGATCGCCGAGGCCGGATCCAGCCGCTCCACCAAGGCATCCGCAACCTGACTGGTCAGACGCTCCTGCACCTGCGGGCGCTTCGCATAGCCATCGACCAGACGAGCGAGCTTGGACAAGCCCGTCACACGACCGTCCTTGCCCGGGATGTAACCAATGTGGGCAACGCCGAAGAACGGCACCAAATGGTGCTCACAGGTGGAGTAAATCGGGATGTCCTTCACCAAAACGAGTTCTTGATGATCCTCGTTGAAGGTCTTTGCCAGCACCTCAGACGGATCTTCAAACAGGCCCGCGAAAACCTCACGGTAGGCTCGCGCCACTCGCGCCGGTGTCTCCTTCAGGCCTTCCCTGTCGGGATCCTCACCGACGGCAATCAACAGTTCACGAACCGCAGCCTCGGCCCGCCCCTGATCGAATTCGCGCTCCATGATGTGTACTTATCGCTCCTCGTTGGTGTCCGGCTTGTCCTGCCAGGCGCTGTTGTCTTCGTTTCGCTTGACGACGCCGTCCTTATCCGAATCGTGCATCTGTGCCCCCTTGTCATCGGAGTTGTCGGCGTTCTTCGGGTTTTCCGGACGTTCTGTGTGTTCCGGCTGCTCGTTATCCGGCAGGCGGAATCCGCGCAGCTCCTGCTGTTGTCCTGCCGACGGCATCACCGTAGTCGGGGTGGCATCGCTGCCAGAGTTGTCCTGGCGGTGACGTCCGCCCTGCCTGTCCCACGGCATCTTCGGAGGGGCAGGGATATTCGCGGGGCCGTTGCCACCGCTGCTACCAGTACCGGTTGCCTTCGAGCCGAAGTCCGGCGCACCTGCCGGGTAGTTAGCAGTGCCCGGGTGCTGGCCACGCGCGTTGCCCTGGCCTTCCTGCGAACCCGGCTGGTTCTGCCCCTCCGGGCGAGGAGTCGGCGCAGGCGCCGGTGCCGGTGCGGGAGCCGAACCGTGCGTGCTGCCGGTATCCTTCGGCGGCCAACCTGGAGCGGTCCAACCAGCCGGCGGTGGGGTGCCACCGTAAACCGGAACATTCGGTCGGTCCTGCTGGGCGCCCGGCAGACCCGGGACACTAGCATTACCGGCACCAGCGGAGCCTGCCGGCCCCTGACCATTGCCGTTGTTGCCCGCGTCCTGGTTCTCTGGTTCGCGGCGGCGCACCGGCGCGAAGATGTTGACACGCTTCGGCGGTTCCTCGCCGCGCTCGATTGCCAACTCCACCGGTGTCTTCACCGGCTCGCGGCCATCGGCCGGGTGCTTAGTGTCGCTATCGAAGAAGTTCAGGCGCTCACGGGGAACGACATCGGTGAAGATAACTTCCAGATCCGGACGACGCAGAGTCTCCTTCTCCAGCAGTTTCTCAGCCAGAACATCGAGAGTGTCGCGGTTTTCCTTCAAGATGGCGTAGGCCTCGTCATGAGCCTTATTGATCAGCAAACGAACCTGCTGATCAATGGTTGCTGCCACCTCCGGAGAGTAGTCCAGAGAGCCGCTGCCACCGCGGCCAACGAACGGGTCGCCCTGCTCCTCCCCGTACTTCACCGGGCCGAGCTCCGGCGACATGCCGTACTCGGTCACCATGGCGCGAGCAATCTTGGTGGCCTGCTCAATATCGGCAGAAGCACCGGTAGTCGGCAGTCCGAAAACCAGCTCCTCGGCAGCGCGACCACCCATGGCGAAGACCAGACGGGCAAAGAGCTCTGGCAGGTTATACATGCCCTTGTCGTCCTCGGGGACGGTCAGCGCATGTCCACCAGTGCGACCGCGAGCCAAGATGGTGACCTTGTAAACACGCTCAATGTCCTTCAGCGCCCACGCAGCCAGGGTGTGGCCACCCTCGTGGTAGGCGGTGACCTTCTTCTCCTGCTCGGAAATCACCTTGGAGGTACGGCGCGGACCGCCGATAACTCGGTCGACTGCCTCTTCCAGCGCATCCGCAGTAATGATGTTGCCGTTGACGCGAGCGGTCAGCAGCGCAGCTTCATTCAGCACGTTCTGCAGATCAGCACCGCTCATACCGGCGGTGCGCTTCGCCAGCGACGTCAGATCCGCATCCGGTCCAAGCGGCTTGTTCCGGGCGTGGACCTTCAGAATTGCCTCGCGGCCCTTCAGGTCTGGTGCGCCCACCGGAATCTGTCGGTCAAAACGGCCCGGACGCAGCAGCGCCGGGTCGAGAATATCCGGACGGTTGGTCGCAGCCATGATGATCACACCCTGACGATCACCAAAACCATCCATCTCCACCAGCAGCTGGTTCAGGGTTTGCTCACGCTCATCATGGCCGCCGCCCATACCGGCACCACGCTGGCGACCGACGGCGTCAATCTCGTCGATGAAGATAATGCACGGGCTGTTTTCCTTGGCCTGATTAAACAGGTCACGGACACGAGAGGCACCGACACCGACGAACATTTCAACGAAGTCCGAACCCGAGATGGTGTAGAAAGGCACTCCTGCCTCACCAGCGACGGCGCGGGCCAGCAAGGTCTTACCGGTACCGGGAGGACCGTAGAGCAGAACACCACGCGGAATCTTCGCGCCGAGCTCTTCGTAGCGAGCTGGGTGCTGCAGGAAATCCCTAATCTCGTCGAGCTCCTGGACGGCCTCATCGGCACCAGCAACATCCTCGAACGTATTGGTCGGGGTCTCCTTGTTCAGCAGCTTGGCGCGGTTGCCACCAAAGCCGAACATGCCGTTCTTGCCGCCTTGCATGCGGCTGAAGAAGTACATGATGACGAAGAAGAAGATCACCATCGGCAGCAGGAAGCCCAAGGTGGACATCAGGAAGGAATCCTGCGTGACCTTGGTATCGAACTTCTCCATACCCTTGGCGGCGGTGACCTTGTCAAAGACTTGGTCGGTCGCACGCGCTGGGTACTTGGTCATCACCTTCGTGACGTCCTCAGTACCTTCGACCTCCACGCCCTTCTTCAGGGTGAGGCGAATTCGCTGTTCACGATCGTCAATCTGAGCTTCCGTGACATTGCCCTTATCCAACTGGGTCAGGGCAACGGACGTATCCACCTCGCGGTATTCCCGGGAATCATCCGCCAGCTGAGTAATAGCAAAGAGGATAATCAGGATGATGCCGGCAACGGTGGCAAACCGGAACACCTTTTTCTTGTCCATACAGTGGGTTCGCTTTTCGCTCTCTACATCTATTAGTTGCTTTTATTAATTGTACGCATCAACGAGTTCTTCTCGAAGACACATCAATGACACAACGTGGGGCCAGGGCTCATGGCACCTGACCCCACAGTAGGCATAACGCATCGCAACCGAAAAAAGTTTCCAACTCCTACTTTTCACAGCTAGAAGACAGCTAGAACTGCGGGAGGGTAAGCGCGCAATGCCCGTCGTCAAGCATCGGCACTGTGCAATAAGCGCCGAAGACAGACCTAGCCCTGGTAAACGCGCGGGTGAAGCGTGCCGACGTACGGCAAATCGCGGTAGCGCTCGGCGTAATCCAGGCCGTAACCGATGACGAACTCGTTCGGAATGTCGAAGCCAACATCCGCAACATCCAGGCTGGTGCGCACAGCCTCTGGCTTACGCAACAGCGTAATGACCTCCAGGGAGCGCGGATTACGGTTGCGCAGGTTCTTCATCAACCAGGACAGGGTCAGGCCGGAGTCAATGATGTCCTCGACAATCACGACATCGCGTCCCTCAATATCGCGATCCAGGTCCTTCAAAATACGCACCACGCCTGACGACGAGGTGGAGTTTCCGTAACTGGAAACCGCCATGAACTCCATCTGGCTGGGAATGCTGAGCTGACGAGCGAAGTCAGTCAGGAAGAACACCGCACCCTTGAGCACTGCGACCAGAATCAGATCGCTGTCGGCATCCTTGTACTTCTCATTCACACGATGCGCCATCTCGGCAATGCGAGCATGCAGCTCCTCTTCGCCAATGAGAACTGCCTCTACCTCATCGCCGTAGGGGTTTGCGGGGACGTTGAAATCCTTCACATCATGCATCGCATTTCCTTTCCGCACTTCTATGGCGGCGTGTCGATGGAGCGTAACTGCCCCAGTGCAAGTTCAGGGTTATGGCAACCGATTGTTCTCAGCCGCCGGAAGTTGGATTGCGGCACCCTTCTTAAGGCACCGCGGGACGATTCATTACCAATTGTAGAGTGCCATCTTTTCGCTCAACGACCAACCTGGCATTTCTGTCAGCACCATCGCGACCGCGGGTCACCGGCACTTCGCCCTGGCCGTGATAGCGGTGCACGAGCGCCATCACCATGTCGATCTGTTTACTGCTGGGCTCCGCACCCGCCTGCCGCAACCAACGTGCGAGGACACGCACCGCGATGGCGTCGTCAAGCTCAGCCACCCCTCGCACAGACAGGCTCCCGCTTGCCGACGCCTCTTCCTCCCCCAGCAGCGCATGCAGAGCCGAATCGGCGTGAGCGTCCAAAAAGTCATTGTCGACTGCTGCAATCGCCGCAGTCTTAGCGAGATTTTCCGCAACTCCCGGACCCAGCTCCTGCTCCAGCAGCGGCAAAATCGTCTTTCGAACCCGGACGCGGGCGTAATGGTCGTCATGGTTGTGCGGGTCGTGCCACACCTTCAAGCCCAGCTCTTCGCAGCAGAGCTGAGTATCTGAGCGTCGCACACCGAGCAGCGGGCGCAGAATCCGAGTCCCGTCAGACCACGTGAGGTTGTCGCGGATGGCGGACAGCGCTTGCGGACCGCCTCCCCTGGCCAGCCGCAGCAAAACTGTTTCCGCCTGGTCGTCCAAGGTGTGGGCGAGCATCAGCGCCGCACCTCGAGATTGGGCGACCTCCCGTAGCACTGCGTGTCGTGCCAAACGCGCCTCATATTCGGGACCACGGTCGGAATTGTTGTTGATATCGACCGCGATAACCTCGGCCGTAGCCCCCATCCCCCGAGCAATGTGGGCGGCGCGCTCGGCAACTTTTGCAGAGCCCTGCTGAAGCTGATGATTAACTACGACGGCGTGGACTTTGCGGCCGGCCAGCGCACCCTTGGGCCCGAGAGCTTCCGCACAGGCCCCGGCGGTCAGGGCCAGCGAATCCGCACCACCGGAAAGCCCAATGACGACACCGCTGCCCAATTCCTGCCCCACCTGCTGCACTATCGCGCGGACAGCGTGCCGAATGATGAGGAAATGAGGGCTGCGGTCCGGCCAAAAAGGTCTAGCCAACGCGCCCACCACTTGCGATGGTTTCCATCGCGGTAAGCAGAATTCGCTCCTGGGACGGGCGCGCAATCAGTTGCACCGGCAACCCAGAGGTCGGTTCCACAACGATGCCAGCCGGGAATCCCAGGTAATTCCACGTCGAGACGTAGGGAGTGAAACGCAGATTGGACAGCAGGTTCACAATCCAGGGCATGCGATGCCACGCGCGGATTCGCGGTGGGTTCTTGGCCAGAGCCGGGGTAATCAAGATGGTGTCACCCGGTAGCTCACGCTCGATGCGAGCGCCATCGCGTGCCACTTGGCGGCCATTGATTGTGAAACGCAGCAAGCGACCAATGCCGGCGTGGACTCGATTGCGCCACTCCAGGTGATCAGGGCGCGGCTCGTCGCGAAGCTGATCCGCCACCCCCGCAGTCCAGCGCGCGAGCATCGGCAGTGGGTTCAGCGGGTACGGCATGTTCTTTTCCGAGACGGCAAAGCCCTTGTCCGCGAATACTCTCGCCGCCTGTTGTGCCGCATCGACGTACTCCGGTGCAGCCTTCAAACCGAATACGGGCGCAGTGGTGTCCACGCTGACTGCGAAGTTTTCAGGCAGGGTCTTCGCCGGGTCCTCCGCATCCACCATGCCATTTGTGAGGATCTTGGTGATCAGGCGCAAGTCATCGTTATTGACTGTGAGCACCCCTTGGACAGACATTCCGTACCAGTCATTGCCGCCCACGCGCCCCGGCATTGTTCCCGGGGTCGCCTTCAGAGTCGAAAGCCCGCAGCACGCTGCAGGGATACGAAGTGACCCCATGCCGTCGTTGCCCTGCGCAAACGGAACCATCCCAGCGGCGACAGCCGCTGCGGATCCACCGGAGGACCCACCCGGAGTGTGCCCCGGCAGAATCGGATTATCGACTGCCAGCCCCGGCAGCGTCGTCGTCCCCCACGTACAGAACTGCGGATTCACCGTAGTTCCCACCGCGATTGCACCGGCGCTAGTCAACTGCTGGACAAACGGGTTCTCTAGAGCGGTGTTTTCCTTCAGCGCAAATGGCACACCTGCAAGCGGCAACTCCGAGAGTTTCTCGCTTTGCTCGAGTTCCCGCGCAGCCTGCAGAGCCCTATCCGCCCACACTTCGCGGAAGGCATGAATCCCTCCATCCAGTCTGGCGATAGCGTCGAGACTGCGCTGCACGCTGTCCACGGGGCTTAGCTTTCCCTCGCGGACCTGTGCGGCAATCTCGCGAACGGTTGGCAAATTCCTAATCGCGGAAGTGTGAGAGGCCATTGCGGATTCATCTCCTCAAATTATTTTCAGTGGCAAATGAATCTCAGTTTAGATATCCGCAAGGGCGCTCGCTGCCTTATCGGACGCAGCTCTTGCCGGCAACAGGCTCGCCTCGTTGGAAATCAGTGCGAACGTCAGCACCTGCCCCGACTTCGTCACCACATATCCCGCCAACGCCGAGGCTTTATTCAGCGTGCCTGTCTTCGCACGGACGATGCCCGCCCCGGACTGACCAGCAAAGCGCGTCGCCAGAGTGCCGGACACTGCCGCCACCGGCAGGCTGTCCAACAGTGGGCGCAACCGCAACGCAGTGCTTTCCGACGACTCCTGCGACTCCGCCAGTCCCCCCTGCTCGGCCGATTCCACCGGACCCGCGGCCGAATTAAGCACCTCGGAGAGATGCTGCGGAGAAATACGGTTATCCGTGCTCAGGCCGCTGGAGTCCGACAGCACCGCGCGATCGAGAGGAAAACCGTGCTCCGAGAGAGTGTCACGCACGGCACGTGCGGCCCCCTCAAAGGTCGGCGGCAGACCGCGAGAGATAGCCACCTCACGGGCAATGGACTCGGCAAGCACGTTGTCGCTATAGTTCATCATCTCGTGCACACGGGTAACCAGCGGTGCCGACTGCACGAGCGCGACGGGGTCTGGATCCAGAGGCAGTGACTGACCATCCTTGGCCGCATCCCTCAGGCTGCCTCCGTTTTCCGCACCAAGCGCCTTGGCCAGTGCATCAGCGGCATCCGCGGCGGGCGTGGCGCTGCGCTGCGATTCTTCATTCGTCGAATCGATACGACCGGCGTCCATCATCACCGACTCCACCGGTGCGATGTAGCCGTCCTCCAGCCCCGCACGCTCCCAGGTCTCGTGGAAACTCTCGGTGAATAGAGAGTTGTCGAGATAAACCTTGCCGACCCCCTCCGGAATGACCACGGAAATCTTTTTCGCCAACTCAGCGATTGAAGCCGAGTCCTGGAAGAACCCTTCCCCGTCCTTGCTTAAGGTGGGGTCACCCCCGCCGTGCAAAACGATGTCGTTAGTCCCCGTAACCCGGGAGACGCGGGTGGAAACCCGATGATCTTCACCTAAGTCCAACAGTGCGGCAGCCGCAGTGAGAATCTTCATGCTGGACGCCGGCATGGCCACCGCGGTGTCATTGACCCCCCACAGCTTCTGGCCGGTCGAAGCATCGCTGACAATTCCATGCAGCTCACCGAAGGCTGGATCGGCCGCAGCAGCGTCCATGATGGCGCTGACTTTTTGGGCCAGAGCGCCGTCGTCAAGCGAAGACTGCGCCGCCGTCACAGGAGCAGAGACATGACTGACCGCGGGCGGTGCATCGACAACAATCTGACGATTGTTATTGACGACAACCGCTGCGCCGCTGCCCGCTGCGATAACGACAACACCGGCGATGGCACCGCCGATTTTCAGTCCGCGCGACTTCTTGGATTTGCCGGATTTTACGGAACTGGGCGATTTTTCCGTGCCCTTAGCGGCGGTTTTGGAGCTGTCAGAGTCGGTACTGCCCACGGTCACAAACACCTTCTTCCTGGAAACAAAACCTCACTTAAGGTGCACAAATAAACGGTTTTGAGCGGGTTTCGCATAAGATAGCCGTCAGAGAAGTGTACACCGATTATAAGGAGTCATCGCCGTGAGCGTTGAGGTCACTATTGAGATCCCGAAGGGTCAGCGCAACAAGTACGAAGTCGACCACGAGACCGGCAAGGTCTACCTCGACCGCTACCTGTTCACCCCAATGGCCTACCCGGCCGACTACGGCTTCATCGATGAGACCCTCGGCGAGGATGGCGACCCGTTGGACGCTCTCGTGATCCTGCCGGAGCCGGTTTTCCCGGGCGTTATTGTCAAGGCTCGTCCGCTCGGCGTTTTCAAGATGACCGACGAGGCCGGCGGCGACGACAAGCTGCTGTGCGTCCTGGATGATGTCCGCTTCGACCACTACCAGGACATCGACGATGTTTCCCAGTTCACCAAGGACGAGATTGAGCACTTCTTCGTCCACTACAAGGACCTGGAGCCGGGCAAGGAAGTTTCCGGTTCGGGCTGGGGCGACAAGGCTGAGGCTGAGCGCATCCTGGCTGAGGCTATCGAGCGCCACAAGTAAGAGCCACAAGTAAGAATTGCGCTAGCCAATCCCCCTTCCTGGGGCTCACACCTTTGACGCAATTCCTGTGATTCAGCGCTACGGCCGTCGGAATTTTCCTCCGGCGGCCTTTGTGCTTCCGGCGATAAGGCCAGATTGCGTATAGTGCGCACTATGGAAACCGTAAACGTATCCGAAGTACCCGAAGACGCACAGATCATTGACGTCCGCTCACAGATGGAGTGGGATGACGGCCACGCCACCGGCGCCGTTCACATCCCTATGGAAGAGATTCCGTCCCGCTACGGCGAGCTGGATTTGGATTCCGACATTTACCTGATGTGCCGCTCCGGTGGACGCGCCGCTCAGGTTTCTTCCTGGTTGGAGAAGAACGGTATCGACACCATCGTCATCACCGGCGGCATGATCGACTGGGAGCACTTCGGCCGCCCAATGGAGAAGGCCAACTAAATCAACTACAACTGCCCTGCCTACCTGCAGGGCAGTTTTTCATTTATTTACCCACCCCAAAGCACCGACCTTCTAACAATCCGCAGGCAAACATGGGCATTATTAGTTGGCCATGTCCCATTATTGATGGTTCCCCAGATTGTCTAGTATGGGAAGTATGTCTGATTCATCCGTACTTTCCTCGGCGGACTCAGCCGACACCAGCGGTGGTGTGGCACCCGACGTAGACGCGAAGGTGCCTGCTGTCGACGCACAGAGCAGCACCAAGGCGAAGAAGGCCCGCAAGGGAGCGAAAGCCAAAACCAAGGCCAGCGCTAAGTCCAAGTGCAAGCCCGGCTCCGCAAGCGAACCCGCCGTCGCACCGGCCGCCCTGCGCAAATCCGCGTCCTGGTGCCTGGCACAGCTCGATGCGGCTGTCCGCGCCAGCGTCAACGCGGCTCTTGGCCGCACTCAGATTGAGTCGATTTCCATCCGCGGTTATTGGGTTCTGGAGGTCATCGCCGATGGCGGCGACATGGCTCAAACCGAGCTGAGCGCGCTGCTCGGCATGGACCGCTCTGACATGGTTCGCCTGATTGACTCTCTGGAGTCGGCAAATCTAGTCGAGCGCACCCGAGACTCCAAGGATCGTCGCCGCCAGCTCATCGCGCTGACGGAAACGGGCAACACCACCCGCGCATCTCTGCGACGCTCACTCCGCAGAGCCGAGCGCGCCGCCGTCGCCGAATGCGCACCCGAGGTACGCGCGTTGCTCGCATCGCTTGCCGACGACTCCGCTGCAAGCCCCGAAACCGATGCCGGCGCGAAGAACCCCGAGACCGCTACCCCAGAGGTCACGGCCACTGAGACAGACACCAAGGACATGGCGGAGAATAAGACGCAGGCGACGTCGTCAAGCGATGCCCCGCGTCCTAAACGTAAGAAATCGAAGAAGAAAAAGCGCAAGAAGAAGAATAAGAAGGGGTCTTCTAAGTGACAACCACTGAAGCGAAGTTCCTACGCGCTACGGAACAGCCGCTTGAGCGCACACTCATTGACATTGTCCGGGCGACCGCGCGAAGGTTCCCCGAGGCTGAGGCCATCGATGACGGCGAGGTTGTCGTCACGTATGCGGAGTTGATTAACGAGATTGATTCCACAGCTACGTGGCTCTACGAACAGGGCATCCGTCGCGGCGACCGCATTGGTGTGCGGATGCCGTCGGGAAGCCGCGAGCTCTACCTGGCAATTTTGTCCATCATGGCAGCCGGTGCCGCCTACGTTCCGGTGGATGCGGACGACCCCGACGAGCGTGCAGAAATGGTCTTCGGCGAGGCCGGTATCGCCGGTTACTTCGATGCTGAAGGCCTGCATTTGGCTGGCTCCACGGCACGTAATCGCCCCCGTCCGCTGGACTCCGATGCCGACTCCGACGAGGAAGAGACGGAACCGACACCGCCGAGCGCACGCGAGATCATCTCGCAGGAGCCCACTCCTGACGACGACTGCTGGATTATTTTCACCTCTGGCTCCACCGGCAAGCCCAAGGGCGTGGCGGTCACCCACCGCAGCGCCGCCGCTTTTGTCGATGCGGAGGCCCGCTGGTTCTTGGCCAACCACCCGGAAGGACCGCTCGGCCCGGATGACCGCGTTCTCGCCGGCTTATCCGTCGCCTTCGACGCCTCCTGTGAGGAAATGTGGCTGGCCTGGCGAAATGGTGCCTGCCTGGTGCCGGCCCCGCGTTCGCTGGTGCGCTCCGGCGTGGACCTGGGCCCATGGCTGATTTCCCGCCACATCACCGCTGTTTCCACAGTTCCGACACTGGCCGGCCTGTGGCCCGCCGAGGCGCTCGACAGCGTGCGCCTGCTCATCGTCGGCGGCGAGGCCTGCCCGCAAGAGCTGGTCGAGCGCCTGTCCACCCCAGAGCGCGAGATGTGGAACACCTACGGCCCCACCGAGGCCACCGTCGTGGCCTCCGGCATCGAGCTGAAGCCCGGCAAGCCCGTGACCATTGGTTTTCCTCTGGACGGCTGGGACCTCACCGTCATCGACGAGGAGGGCAACCCCGTCCCACCGGGCACCAAGGGCGAGCTGGTCATCGGCGGCGTGGGACTCGCACGCTACCTGGATCCGGAGAAGGACGCCGAGAAGTACGCACCGCTGCCAGCCCTCGGTTGGGAGCGTGCGTACCGCACCGGCGACCACGTCATCATGGACGAAGACGGACTGTACTTCACCGGCCGCGTCGACGATCAGGTGAAAATCGGCGGTCGGCGAATTGAGCTCGGCGAGGTCGAGGCGCACCTGGCTGCCCTCCCCGGCGCTACTCAGGCGACTGTCGTGGTGCAGAAGACCGGTGCTGGCGATTCCATCCTGGTCGGCTACGTCGGCGCCGGTGGCGACGCCGCAGCCATGGACTACGACAAGTGCATGGATACTCTCCGCGATGCCATGCCAGCCGCGATGGTGCCACGCCTGCACATCATGGATGAGCTGCCGGTTCGTACCTCCGGCAAGGTCGACAAGGCGGCGTTGCCGTGGCCCCTGCCTGCGCGTGCGGGTGAGGGCGACGTCGACAAGCTGAGCCCTGTGGAGAAGTGGCTGTCCGACATCTGGGCGGACGTGCTGTCCGTACCTGCGCCCGGCGCGGCCTCGGACTTCTTCGCCCTGGGCGGCACGTCCTTGGCGGCGGCGAGCGTCATTGCGCGCATTCGCCAGCGCGCCCCACAGGTCGCCGTGCGCGATCTCTACGACCACCCGCGCCTGGGAAATCTCGCTGAAGAGCTGGTCGCGCGCGGTTTCATCAGCGACGACATGCTTGCCGACGACACCAGCGACCCCACCGCTCACCTGGAAAAGGTGCCCGAGCCGACGCCTGTCTCCCGTAAGACCCGTTGGGCCCAGGTGGGCCTCATGGTGCCATTGCAGTGGGCACGTGGCATGCGCTGGGTAACGTGGCTTGCGATTATCAACTGGGTTATCGGCGGACCGCTGGCGCTACCAGGCTGGTTGGTGGCCGTACTGGCCGTGCTGTTCCTGACCCCGCTGGGGGTCATGCCCATCAACGCGGCGACGACACGCCTGCTCACGCGCAACATCACCGCGGGTGATTACCCGCGTGGCGGTTCGGTACACCTGCGGCTATGGGCGGCCGAACGCCTGGCGGAGAGCTCTGGCGCCCACTCTGTGGCGGGCGCTCCGTTCGTGCTGTGGTACGCCCGCATGCTGGGTGCCCGCATTGGTAAGGGTGTGAATCTGCACGCGCTGCCGCCGGTGACGGGTCTGGTCAAACTGGATGATTACTGCTCGATCGAGCCGGAGGTAGACCTGTCCGGATACTGGGTCGATGGCGATGTCGTCCACGTCGGCGAGGTTACTATTGGCAAGCACGCCCGCATCGGTGCCCGTTCAACGCTGCTGCCCGGCGCGCGTATTGGCAATGACGCTCACATCGAGGCGGGTTCCACCGTCACCGGCGAGAAGAAGGTCAAGGCTGGCGCGCGCTGGTCGGGTTCCCCGGCTCGCAAGGTCGGTCGGTCCAAGCACCGCTTCCCGGAGGAAGTTCCGCCGGCTCGCCGCCACTGGGTGGCTATCTACGGTCTCACCGCTGTCTTGCTGACATTGGTGCCGCTGTCCGCTGCGGTCGCGATGGCTGCTGTCATCGGTTGGGGCACGGGGCTTATCGACGGCACCACCGAGCTAGCCACCTCGAATCTCTGGTCAACGCTGGGCAGTGCCGTGCTGTGGACTATTCCCGCCACCTTCGTCGGTGTTGCGGTGTATGCCCTGCTGACGCTGATTCTCGTGCGCCTGTTCAGCATCGGTCTGAAGCCGGGAGTGTTCCCGGTGCGTTCGCGCGTGGGTTGGCAGTCCTGGGCGACAATTCGCCTGATGGACGCTGCCCGTCACGACCTATTTTTCATCTACGCCTCCATGCTGACGCCGCTGTGGCTGCGTGCACTGGGCGCCCAAATTGGTCACGACAGCGAAGTCTCCACCGCGATCGGTATTCCGAAGTTCTTGCACGTCAAGGACGAGTCCTTCTTGGCTGACGACACCATGGTCGGCAGCTACGAGCTCGGCGGTGGTTGGCTGCTGGTGGGCGACTCCCGCATCGGCAAGCGCGCCTTCCTGGGCAACTCCGGCATCACGCTTCCGGAACGCAAGCTGGCGAAGAACTCGCTGGTGGCCGTGCTGTCCTCTACCCCGAAGAAGACCAAGTCCGGCTCCAACTGGTGGGGTTCGCCGCCAGAGCGCATGCGCCGCGTGGGCACCGTCTCCAGCGATGAGTCAGCGCAGACCTACCGTCCGACTACGGGATTGAAGGTCGCCCGCGGCATTGTCGAAACGCTGCGCATCCTGGCGCCGATGGTCTCTCTCATGCTGGCAACAATCACGTTGTTGAGTCTGCAGGGAATTGGCATGTTCACCGCGGAGTTGGTCACTGCAGGTGGCGTCAACGCTGCCCTGCTCGGCCTGGTGGTCGCGTGGCTGCTCTCCCCTGCCGTGCTGCTGATTGTTGGTGTGCTGGGGCTGTTGGTCACGGTCGTGGCCAAGTGGGTGTGCGTCGGCAAGCACAAGCCCGGTGATCACCCATTGTGGAGCAAGTTCGTCTGGCTCAACGAGCTGCAGGATGCATTCGTCGAAATGGTCGCCGCGCCGTGGTACCTGAACCCGGCGATGGCCACCGGCGGTATCGCACGCGCGATGCGTCTGCTCGGCGCAAACGTCGGCCACGGCGTGTGGCTGGAGACGTACTGGCTGCCCGAGACCGACCTGGTCACCATCGCGCGGGGTGCCTCTGTCGGCCGCGGTTGTGTCGTTCAGACGCACCTGTTCACCGACCGTGTGATGACGCTCGACACCGTCCACATCGGACACGGCTCCGTGCTGGGACCGCACTCAGTCGCACTGCCGGCATCTGTGCTTGACGACGGCTGCCGCGTCGAACCCGGTTCTCTCGTCATGCGCGGTGACCATGTTCCTGCGCACACCTCCTGGCGAGGTAACCCAATTGAGCCAGTGGTGGCCAAGAAGTAGCCCGGATTGAGTGGGGGGGGGCTTAGGTAGGAGCCTGGTAGGCACAACGGGCTGCAAATGTGAAACTGTGAGAGTTTATGACACTTTCAAGCCATTTTTCGGACAATTTTTGCTATAAACGCGGTCAGTAACTCCATTGGCCCGCTGCCAGCCATAACCGAGGTCACTAACTCGCATTGGGGCTAAGTAGGGCTAAGTAGCAAAAGGTGCCCACCCGGCGACACGCCGAGCGGACACACTTTTTGCTACTTAACCCACTATTTATTTTGCGGCTATGCAGTTCGCGACTTACTCTGCTAGCTGCAACCGAGCCTGCTGAGCTGCGGCTACCAATACTTTCAGTGAAGCCGTAACCTCTTCCCAACCTCGGGTCTTTAGACCACAGTCCGGATTAATCCACAGCAGGTTGGGGTCAACGCTTTCAAGCGCATCTTCCACGAGCTGGTTGACTTCTCCGTCCGTCGGCACGCGAGGCGAGTGGATGTCCCAGACACCTGGACCAATCCCGCGAACGTATCCCTCATCTTTCAGCGCTGCGAGCACCTGCATACCGTTGCGAGCTGCTTCGATGGACGTGACATCGGCGTTGAGATCATCGACGGTGTCGATAAGCTCATTGAAGTCCGAGTAGCACATATGCGTGTGAATCTGAATGTCGTCAGCCACACCAGAGGTAGCCAGACGGAAGGAACCTACGGCCCACTTCAGGTAGGCGGGCTGGTCCGCTTCATTCAGGGGCAGCAACTCGCGAATGGCTGGCTCATCGACCTGCACGATTTGCGCTCCAGCGGCCACGAGATCTGCAATCTCATCGCGCAAAACCAGCGCAACGTTATCCGCAGTGTCACCGATGGGCTGGTCATCACGGACAAACGACCATGCCAACATGGTCACCGGCCCGGTGAGCATTCCCTTGACGGGAAGGTCAGTCATGTTTGCCGCTGCCTTGTACCACTGCACCGTCATTGGCTCTGGCCTGGTGATATCACCGTAGAGAATCGGCGGCCGCACGCAGCGGGAACCATAGCTTTGGACCCAGCCATTGGCGGTCGCGAGGTAGCCGTCCAGCTGCTCCGAGAAGTACTGCACCATGTCATTGCGCTCAGGTTCGCCGTGAACGAGCACATCGAGTCCCAATTCTTCCTGCTGCTCAATGGAGCATCGAATTTCAGCGAGCATTGCTGATTCGTAGTCGACTGGGGTGAGCTCTCCCGCGCGCAACTGCGCACGTGCACGACGAATGCTATTGGTCTGCGGGAAGGAACCGATTGTGGTGGTCGGCAGCGGAGGCAGGTTAAGGGCCTCAGCCTGAGCCGCCTGGCGAGCTGCAAACGAGGAACGAGTCCGGTCGCTCTCCTCGATTGCTGCCAAAGCTTCACGAACTTCAGGCTTAACAATCCGCTTCGATTCTGCCCTTGATGCCAGTGCTGCCCGGGACTCCCTCAACGCCTTCAAATCCGCGGCATCGAGTTGGCGGTCATTCAACCTGGCATCAAGCGCCCTCGCCAAGAGGGTCACCTCGCCGATTTTCTCATCCCCGAAGGCCAGCCACTGCAGCACCTCGGCATCTTCTTCGCTCGGGTTTTCCGAGGCCAGGGAGTACGGGACGTGTAGCAGCGAACAGCTAGTCGACACCGCGATGGGGCCTCGGACTGCCAGCTTCTCCAGCGTCGCCAGGGCTGCATCCAAGTCGGTGCGCCACACATTACGCCCATCAACAATGCCCGCAACCAGCAGTTCCTTGCCGGTCCAATGCGGCAACTCAAAGCTACCTGCTACCAGGTCGCAACCAATGGCCTGCACGCCTGTGCCAGAAAGGGTTTCCAGCGCCTGATCACCATCACCAAAGTAGGTCTGCACCCACAACTTGGTATTCGCAGACTCCGCCACGCCGGCCAACTTCTCGTAGGCCTGGCGAGTCCTAGCAAGAGTCACTTCATCGAGGTCAGTGACCAATACTGGCTCATCGAGCTGAATCCACTCAAAGCCCTTATCCCCCAGTTGAGCGATGATTTCCGCGTACGCATCGGTCAACTTTTCCAAAAGGCCAAGTGGGTTCGAATCATCGTCGGTACGCGACAGGCTCAAGTAGGTCACAGGACCAATCAAATGAGGGCGCAGCATGGTGGTGGCGCCATTGTTTAAGCTGCAGGAATCATCCAACCAGTCAGTGAGGTCAGAGGTAAATTCAGTATCGGCTGACAGCTCCGGAACAATGTAGTGGTAATTGGTGTCGAACCACTTGGTCATTGCGGATGCCGGTTGCGTCTTCGTACCGCGAGCGGCGGCGAAGTAGTGGTTGATCCATTCCGGTAGGTTGGAACCGTCCGTTTTCGGGACATTCTGGAAGCGGGCTGGAAGCACTCCGAGCAGCGCCGATGTATCCAGCATAGAGTCGTAGAACGAGCGCCCAATTGTCGGAACCGAGTCGATTCCTGCCTTCAGCGCTGCGCCAATGTAGCTATTGACAGTGTTGCGCGCCGTCGCGGCCAGCAGGCCGCCGGTCGCCGGGTCGCGCCAGTAGTTTTCCAGAGCTCTTTTGAGCTCACGATTACGCCCTATCCGCGGAATGCCCGCGAGGGTTGCGTGAATTGCCATGATCTCGTGATTTCCTCGTCAGTCGTGATCAGCATCGGGTATGAAATTGCACAACCGGCAGGCATTCGGACTTGTCATCACTGAAAAGATTGGTTATCAACGCGTCGGATAAACCAAAGCTCTGGCAGTGATGCTTACCGTTGCGGGACAGTTCCGGACTTGCACCGGGATTCCCCTGCATAACTCGAAGGCCTTATGCGCGCTAGGCTCAAAACACACCTTGCGCGGAAAACGTGCGATATGCAGCACTTTCCTTAATGAACACCTTCGAGGCGGCTGTGGATGTGAAGTATATCGCAATATACAAATATCTCATTCACTTAGCCCCCTCCCCGAGCCTTTGCTTTGATGCTCTCCTGCTGGGACCAAAGTGATTAAGCTCGTAGTCATAAAAGCTATTTATTCTACCTCTTTTCAAGGAGTGACCTCGAGTGACACAGGCTTCCGGACCTTCCCTGAGGGGCGCCAAGATTCCGTTCGATGGCCCGGTCCAGTCAGGCGTTGAACAGCCCGGCCAAGCACATCTCCGCCTCGTCGCAATCGATTTGAAGGACGGCATCGACGCAGCAGATTTGAAGGAACTGTTCTCCTCGCTTACCGACGTTGCCCGCCGCCTCACCCAAGGCCAGGACATCGAGGGGTATCTGGAACCGGAAATGGTTGCAGCCACTGCAAACCTGACTATCACAGCCGGTTTCGGTGAGCGCATCTTCGACGTCCTCGGCAAACCAGGGCGCAAGCCGGCTGGTCTGCACGATATCCCGTCATTCCAGCATGACATGCTCCGCCCTGAGTGGGGTCAGTCTGACTTCGCTCTGCAGTTGTGTGGTGATGACCTCGTCACCGTTTCGGCCGCGTCCCGTCTACTGGAAAAGAAGGCGGCTCCGTGGGCTCGCGTGAAGTGGTTCCAGAAGGGCTTTTCCTACGCCTGGGGTTCGCAGCCTCACGGCGCTACCCCACGCAACCCGCTGGGCCAGCTCGACGGCACCGTCAACCCGTCCACTCCGGAGGAATGGTCCGAACAGGTGTGGATTGACTCCAAGGACAAGGCGATTAACAACTCGTGCGTGATGGTTGTTCGCCGTATTGCGCTCGACTTGAACAATTGGGATGAGCTCAGCACCGACGATCGTTCCATCGTTATCGGTCGTGACTTCCACACCGGTGCTCCTCTTTCCGGCGGCAATGACGAGTTCGATGAAGAGGACATGGACGCCGTCGATGACCAGGGCGAGTACCTCATCCACCGCCAGTCTCACTTGGCGCTTTCCCGTGAGCAGGATGGTCAGCCTGACGACGCCCTGCGTCGCCGCGCCTATGCCTACGAAGACCAGCCCGGTGAGCCGGCCTTCCCGTTCGAAGGACCGAACGTTGGCCTGGTCTGGGTTGCATTCCAGAAGAACCCGGACAACCAATTCAGTGCAATCCAGGCCCGTTTGGATCGCGGCGATTTGCTCAATGAGTGGAACCGTCACATCGGCTCCGCTGTGTATTGGATCGCCCCTGGCACTACCCCTGATTCTTACTGGGGACAGGAGTTGATTGAGGGGTAGAGGCTGCAAGCTGGCGGCGAAAAACTGACTTGGCGGGCTAAGGCCTGACGGACTAAAAGCTGACGGGCTGCAAATGTGAAACTGACCTAGTTTATGACACTTTCGGGCCAATTTTCTGGCCGTTTTTGACATAAACTCAGTCACTAACTTGCACTGGCCCGCCGTCGTCAGCCGTAAGGGCATCGCCCCGCCGCCGCCAGCCATAAGAAAACGCCCGCCGAGTGCCTGAGCACTCCTGCGGGCGTTTCTTCTAGACAAGAACTTTGTCAGTCACGGACCACCGAACTAGTCACCAATCTGGTCACGGCCACGCTTAACAATCTTCGGGTCCGGAGTACCAACCAGCTCGTGGTCCTTCTCCGTGTACTCGAACTTGCTCAGCACATAACGCATTGCGTTGATGCGGGCACGCTTCTTGTCGTTGGACTTAATGGTAATCCACGGGGACTCATCCGTATCCGTGTAGCGGAACTGCTCTTCCTTTGCGCGGGTGTAGTCACCCCAACGATCCAACGAAGCGAGGTCCATCGGAGAGAGCTTCCACTGACGTACCGGGTCAACCTGGCGAATTGCGAAGCGAGTGCGCTGCTCCTTCTGGGTCACAGAGAACCACAGCTTGGTCAGCGAAATACCGGAGCCCAGAATCATGTTCTCCAGCATCGGAACCTCACGCAGGAACTCTGCATGCTGAGACTCAGTACAGAAACCCATCACGCGCTCAACGCCCGAACGGTTGTACCAAGAACGGTCGAAGAAGACGATTTCGCCAGCGCACGGAAAATGCTCAATATAGCGCTGGAAGTACCACGAGGTGGACTCACGCGGCGACGGCTTTTCCAGAGCCACAGTTCGAGCACCACGCGGATTCAGGTGCTCGTTAAAGCGCTTAATGGTACCGCCCTTACCAGCGGCGTCACGGCCTTCGAAGAGGATGATGTGCTTCTGACCAGTTTCCTTGGTCCAGTTCTGCCACTTCAGAAGCTCAATCTGCAGCTTCCTCTTAATAGACTCGTATTCCTTGCGCGTCATGCGCTCCTCGTACGGGTAGCCATCGCGCCAGGTATCAACCCGCTCACCGTCTGGAGTGACCAGTACCGGATCGTCCTCATCAGAATCATCGACGACGTAACCTTCGGTCTTCGCCAAATCGACGATGTGGAATTCCTCTTCATTCTTGTCAGCCATACCCCTTATCCTACTGAATTTCTCTACCACACGTCCCCCATGCGGGTGCCCTTACCTGCAATTTCCCAGCAGTTAACGTTCCGTCTTACCGAAATTGAGGGGGTGGGACTGCACGCAGCGACCGTCGATAAGCACTGCGCGTACAATAAATGCCATGTTGTTATCCGAGGCTCTTGCCGCACGATCCGAAGTTTCCGACCGGCTGGCTGAGATTAATCGCCGTCTCGCGCTGGTGGCGCAGGTGCAGGAAGGCGATACGCCTGATGAAGATCCGCAAGCGCTTATTGCCGAAGCCGAGCGTCTGATGGCGCGCTTCGAATGGCTGGTGCGCTCGATTAATGCCACGAATTCCGCTACTGCCTTCGAGGACGGAACGCTTAGCGACGCACTTGCGAAGCGCGACCACCTGCTAACACGGCGGCGGTTCTACACCTCCGCAGCCGATCAGGGCTCGGGTCGGCGGGATCGATACTCAGCTTCGGAGATTCGCTATGTCGCCACTGTGGATATCCGGTCGCTGCGCCAGAAAGCCGACAAGGCGGCGAAGGAATACCGGGACTTGGATACCCGTATTCAGCAGGCGAACTGGTCAACCGAGCTTATCGAGGCCGCGAATAAGCCGGCCGAATAGCAAAGTGGCAGGGTTCGGTAGCGAAACCAGAAGAATTTCACATTTTGATAAGTCGGTAGTTGCATCCAGATTGTCGGCGAGCGCGACGGCCTGTCTCTGGCCTTAAAGGGACACCTAAAGATCTCACCTGTACTGAGGCAGCAGGATTAATAACAGACAGTCCTCGTCATTGCGTACATGGGTACAGATCATCGGTTATTTTTCACTACCAAGCGCTGAGGCGTCTGATGCAACGAGGGTGGGTTCGGGGACTTAAAACTTTCTCAAGTTACACAGCAAAAAGCGCCGCTGAGGATTTCCCTCAGCGGCGCTTTTTAGGCTAACTCAAGCAGTCGGGACCTCTTTTAGAAGCCCATGCCGCCCATCTCGTCGCCACCCGGCATTGCCGGCATAGCCGGTTCCGGCTTGTCAGCGACAACAGCCTCGGTGGTCAGGAACAGAGCCGCAATGGAAGCGGCATTCTGCAGTGCGGAGCGGGTAACCTTCACCGGGTCGTTGATGCCAGCTTCCATCAGGTCGATGTACTCGCCGGTAGCAGCGTTCAGGCCTTCACCCTGCGGCAGGGAAGCAACCTTCTCGGTAACGACGCCGGCCTCGAAACCAGCGTTCAGAGCAATCTGGCGCAGCGGAGCTGCGAGAGCCGCACGCACGATGCGGACACCGGTTGCCTCGTCGCCGGTCAGACCCAGCTCGTCGTCAAGCACGTGCGAGACCTGCAGCAGTGCGGAACCGCCACCTGCGACGATGCCCTCTTCCACAGCAGCCTTTGCGTTACGGACGGCATCCTCAATGCGGTGCTTGCGCTCCTTGAGCTCGACCTCAGTTGCGGCGCCAGCCTTGATAACTGCAACACCGCCGGCGAGCTTAGCCAGGCGCTCCTGCAGCTTCTCCTTGTCGTAGTCGGAGTCGGAGTTCTCGATCTCAGCGCGGATTTGGTTGACGCGGCCCTCGATAGCGGACTGCTCGCCAGCGCCCTCGACGATAGTGGTCTCGTCCTTGGTGACGACCACCTTGCGAGCGCGACCCAGCAGCGGCAGGTCAGCGGTCTCGAGCGACAGGCCGACCTCCTCGGAGATGACCTGGCCATCGGTCAGGATAGCCATGTCCTGCAGCATTGCCTTACGACGGTCGCCGAAGCCCGGAGCCTTGACAGCGACAGACTTGAAGGTACCGCGGATCTTGTTGACGACCAGGGTGGACAGAGCCTCGCCCTCGACGTCCTCAGCAATGATCAGCAGCGGCTTGCCGGACTGCATGACCTTCTCCAGCAGCGGCAGCAGGTCCTTGATGTTGGAAATCTTGCCGGAAACCAGGAGGATGTACGGATCCTCCAGAACGGCCTCCTGGCGCTCCATGTCAGTGGCGAAGTAACCGGAGATGTAGCCCTTGTCGAAGCGCATACCCTCGGTCAGCTCCAGGTCGAGACCAAAGGTGTTGGCCTCTTCCACGGTAATGACGCCTTCCTTGCCGACCTTGTCCATAGCGGTGGCAATCAGCTCACCGATAGCCGGGTCAGCAGCGGAGATACCAGCGGTAGCAGCAATCTGCTCCTTGGTCTCAATGTCCTTAGCGGACTCCAGGAGCTTCTCGGTAACAGCCGTGACAGCCTTCTCGATGCCGCGCTTGATGCCCATCGGGTTGGAGCCAGCAGCAACGTTGCGCAGACCCTCGGAAACCAGAGCCTGAGCCAGAACGGTAGCGGTAGTAGTACCGTCACCAGCGACATCGTCGGTCTTCTTGGCAACTTCCTTGACCAGCTCAGCGCCGATCTTCTCGTAAGGATCCTCAAGTTCGATTTCACGTGCAATGGAGACACCGTCGTTGGTGATCAGCGGTGCGCCCCACTTGCGCTCGAGGACTACGTTGCGACCCTTCGGGCCCAGCGTAACCTTGACAGCGTCTGCCAGGGTGTTCAGACCCGTTTCGAGACCGCGGCGGGCCTCCTCGTCAAATGCAATCATCTTAGCCATGAGGTTTGAAGAATCCTCCGTCTATTTATGTGGCACTTACATTGGAAGTTGACCCAGGCGCCCGCGACGGCATGTGATTCGAGGGAAGCGCCGCCCTCTCCATCACCGGAGTCAACACTGTACTTTTTAACGACTTTGCAACACTTGTTTCAGCCTGCGCTGCAGTATGTGCTGCAGTTTGCTGCAACTCGCATACAACGCACACATACACAAGGTGTGAAGTTGTTTTTATTAGCACTCAATTAGAGCAAGTGCTAATTCACTTTTTTAGCACTCAACCCCATCGAGTGCAAGGTTAAGCGCCGCAACTCCCAACGCCAATACCACTCCCGACGTCACTCCCAACGTCATCATGGTTGTGCGCCTACACTGTCGCACATGAGCATTATTAATAAGGAACTCACGGACGCCCTGCGAGACCACATCTCCAGCCAACGCGAGACCATCCGCACCCAGCTGACCGAGCTGGTGGCTTTCCCTTCCGTACACGGCACCGAAGAAACCAAACAGGCTTGCATTGACGCAGCTCAGGCGGTTACCAAGATGTACGCAGAGCTGGGCATCGAACTGAAGGCGCACCACACCGTCGACGGCTCGATTGCACTGTCGGGTTTCGTCCCCGCGTCGTCGGAAAGCGCGAAGACCGTACTGCTCTACTCCCATTACGACGTCCAGCCGGCGGGCGACGAGTCCGCTTGGACCGCAGATCCGTGGACACTCGACGAGCGCGACGGTCGCTGGTACGGCCGCGGTACTGCCGACTGCAAGGGCAACGTGGTCATGCACCTGGCTGCGCTGCGCGCGCTGCGCGACGACGCTCTTGCGGGCCACGTCGACATGCCAAACATCAAACTCATCGTGGAGGGCTCCGAGGAGCGCGGGTCGGCGGGCCTGAACAACCTCATCGCCACACAGCCAGAGCTTTTCGACGCCGACGTCATCCTCATTGCGGATGTCGGCAATGCCGAGGTTGGCCAGCCGACGCTCGTGACCACTCTGCGCGGCACCGCCGATGTGGAAGTACGCGTCGATGCGCTGGAGCAGCCGGTTCACTCGGGCATGTTCGGCGGCGCAGCCCCGGATGCGCTGGCGGCACTGATTCGCATGCTCGACAGCCTGCGCGATGAAAATGGCTTTACTTCTATTGATGGACTGGACTGCTCGCAGCGGTGGGAGGGCCTGGACTACTCGCCAGAGACTTTCCGCGCTGACGCCGGCGTGCTCAATGGAGTGGGCCTGATTAGCAACGAGGACACTTCCGTCTCCGATCTGACCTGGGCGCGCCCGTCGGTGATTGTGACCGGCATCGACTGCCCACCGGCAACCAATGCTGTCAACGCGATTTCGTCGACCGCCATGGCGCACATTAACTTCCGCATCCCAGGCGGCGTTGATCCGGCTGAGGCGCAGGACGCGCTGGAAAATCACCTGCGCGCACATGCTCCGTGGGGCGTGAAGGTGACGGTCGAACGCGACGAGCTGGCTAACCCGTTCCGGGCCAACGTTGAGGGCAAGGTTGTGCAACTGGTCGCTGACAGCCTGTCGGCCGCCTATGGCAAGGAGACCGCAAGCATGGGCGAGGGCGCCTCAATTCCGCTGTGCGCCACCCTGCTGGACGCCGTACCAGGTGCTGACATCGCGCTTTACGGCGTGGAGGAGCCACAGGCTCGCATCCACTCGGCTGATGAATCGGTCGACCCGAACGAGATTCGCGACATCGCTATTGGCGAGGCGGTTTTCCTGGCCTCTGTCAACGGAATTTAACGGGGACAGCAAAGAATCCACCAAAGATATTGATTGAATGACTTGTGTCACATCTTTTACCTGTAGTAAGGTTCCACCCATGCAGCAGAACATTCTTATTCGAGTAGCGAAGGCTACGAACCCCGGTGGAGGCCGACAGGACTGACCCCTCCACACGGGGTCTCTGGCCGCAACTTCTCAAAGCACTTGGTTGGTCCGCCACTCACAGCAAAAGCAACTAAGCAAAGGACCAGAAAAGAATGTTTCCCACTCGCACCCAGAAGAACATGTCCACTTCGACGACGTTCACGGGCAAGCGCCCTTCGTTGGAGCACCAGGACGACGGCAATGTGCGAACTTATTCCGACGATCCATTTAGGGCTCGATTCGGACATCGCCTGCCTCGAGGCTTAAGGCAAGAAGCTCGTGGCATGAACTGGCAGAAGTTCAAGGACACCTACTCCCCCACGAGCGGCCCGGTTCAGATCAAGAATTTCGAGGCAACCCGCGGCACCCTGGGGCGCTGGAATTTCAACGCTGACTTAACACTGACCGACAAGGACGACCACACCCACACTTTCACCCAGGAGATTACCGCTATGGGGCCGGTGTCGGCTTGCACTAATCTGCTGGCTGATGCAGGTTACCGCGTGGAAATCGTGGAATTCCACCAGTTCGAAATCTTCGAAGCTACCGCTACCTTTGTCTATGCAGGTCACAACAATGACCATGTGTGGACCATGGGCTTCGGCCAGACTCCGGAGGCTTCCGTGCTCTCCGCTTTGGTCTGCGCTGCTAACCGCCTGCATGGGTAGGACGCGGATGCTGCTCGTTTAGTAAACGGGGGGTGTCCCTATGTTTTTGTCAAGTGCCAGACCGATGTTGACGAGCACAGTCTTGGGAGTAGTTTCTTAGGCGTGCCTAGGAGCCGGCCAGCGTGTGCTGGTCGGCTTCGTCTTTGGGGCTTTATGCGGCGACGGGGCGTGGCGGGATTTCGCGGAAGAACTCCTTGTTTTTCAGCATCGCGTAGATGACATTGCATCGCCGTCGTGCCAGGCATATGACTGCTGCGTTGTGGCGTTTTCCTTCAGCGCGTTTGCGTTCGTAATACCGCCGTGACGGTTCGTGGCTGCGGATAACCGCGAATGCCGAGTAGAACAAGGCGTTTTTCAGTCGTTTATTGCCTGACCGTGCCGGGAACTCACCTCTGATCGACGAACCGGATCGTCTAGTCACGGGCGCTATTCCAGCATAAGCAGCTAAGTGGCCAGCACTATCGAAGTCGGAGCCATCACCGATCGCAAGAAGGATCTGCGCTGCGGTCTTGATGCCGACTCCGGGCATACTCATCAAGACCTCACAAAGAGGGAAATCAGCGAGCATCTCTTCAACCTGCTCAGCAATGGTGTTTCGTTGCTCTTTGAGGGCCTGGATGTTTGCAGCCAGTTGAGGAATTACTAACTCGGCGGCATCGCTTCCAGGCACGGTGACTGTTTGAGCTTTCAGCGCTGTAAAAATGTCGTCTACCAGCGGGGTGGGGTCTTTACGTGTGCGCTTGATCATCCAGTTCAACACTCGTTGGTATCCGGCTCTTTTTAGCCCCTGCGGTCCCTTGTAATGGATCAATAATTCCAGGATCGGCGTGCGAGTCAGGGTGCTACCAGCAAAAACTCGTTCCAGGCTGGGGTAGATCTGGGTGAGGACACTGCGAAGCCGATTGACAGTGCGAGTGCAATCGCGGGCGATGTCATCATCGAAGCCGGACAGCATCTTTAGGGCGGAGAGTACCTCATCATTGCGGTCGACGGCACGTAGCGTGTGGGGCATTGTGCGGGCGGTGTCGGCGATGATGAATGCGTCGCGTTTGTCTGTTTTTGCACGTCCCGGATAGAGATCTGCAGCTTTGCGCATCGCAAGACCTGGCAGGTATCCGACTTCGCAACCGCAGTCCCGGGCTACAGCAATCGGTAGTGCGCCGATGGTGTTGGGTTGGTCGACGATCACGAGCACGGTGCCAAGCTTCTGAAGCTGGTGAAAAACGCCTGCTAGTTCGGATTCGAGTTGAGGCAACGGTTTGTCGAAGACCTTGTTGCCATCACGGTCTAAGGCGCAGGCGTGGTGTTCAGATTTGCCGACGTCTAGACCAAGGAATATGTCGATGGAATGCTCCGGAGACATGATGAGCTCCTAGAAAACGAGATGGGTATGGCGTTGTTCCAGTCGCTGGTGTCATGACCTTCGTTGCAAGCACCCACGTTACAAAGAGACCTAGTTTAAAACTGGCCGTGTCCCTATCAGCTGTCATCGAAAGTCCTGGCACCCGGCGGCAACACCCCCCCGGATTATGGAAACTACAGGGCAGGTAAGCCATACCGGGACCAGCGACTATCCCCATTATCGGGGACACTCACAAGGTAACGGGAATGCGACCGGGGAAGCCCAACGCATGTGGGCCTCGAGCATTCGCGTTTTAGCGCTTCAGCCCCGCGATCATGGTCTTCAAGTTGCTGCGCAGGAAATCCTCGTAGGTTCCCGCGACCGTGCCCGGCTTGCCGAGCTCATCGGAGTGCAGTGGCTCGTCGAAGATCGGAATCCCGGCCTCCTTCGAGACGGTCTTCATGGGGCGCGTATCCACGTTCGACTCCACGAACAGGTGCTTCGGGCGCTTGTCCTTCAGCTGGCGCACGAGGTGTCCGATCTGCGCGGGGGAGCCGTTTTCATCCGTGTCGATCTGCCAGATATACAGCTGCTCCATGCCGTAGGTGTCGACCATGTATTGGAAGGCATGTTCACTGGCCACGAGCACACGATCCTCCTTCGGCAGCGCACCGATCTGCTCGCGGTAGTCGGCGTCGATGCTCTCCAGCATGGCCTTGTACTCCGCCCCCTTCTCCTCGATGTGCTCGGCACGCTCGGGCAGGGCCTCGGCCAGCGCCGCGGTCACGTTCTCGGCCATCGCGATGCCGACGGTCGGGTCCAGGAAGGCGTGCGGGTTGATCTCCTGATTGCCCTTTTCGTCCTTGAGGTACTTCGGTTCCACGCCCTTGGTGGCCTCGACCATCTGGGAATCGTCCAGGCCCGCGGTGTTTTTCAGTTTCGCGAGCCAGCCGTGCTCACCGCCCTCGAGGTTCAGCCCGTTGTAGAACAGCAGGTCGGCGTCGCTCGTCGCATCCAGGTCCGCGGGCAGGGGGTCGTAGTCGTGCGGGTCCGTGCCGGTCGGCACGAGGTTATGGACGTCCACCGCCTCGCCGCCGATCTCCTCCACCAGGTCCGCCAGCAGCGTGAAGGTGGTGACGACGTTCAGCTGCTCACCGTCTGCCTTCTCCTCCGTCGAGAAGGTCACGGCCCCGAACACGAGGGCACCGCCCACCAGGAGGGCCAACAGCGCGGCCAGTGGCTTATTGCCCAGCGAGCGAGCAATCAGTCCCTTGCCTGGCGCGAAGAGGAAAGCCAGCAGGAACAGCGCGCTGGCGGTCAGCACGATCGTCACGCCGGAGGACACGTTGTAGCTATAGCTCAGGAACAGCCCCACTACGGAGCTGAGCGCCGAGATCGCCACTGAAAGCCCGATCATCACTCCCAGCCGGTTCGTCAGCAGGTACGCCGCCGACGCCGGAGTGATCAGCAGGGAGACCACCAGGATCACGCCCACCGTCTGCAGGGAAATGACCGTCACCAGCGTGAGCACCACCATCAGCCCGTAGTGGATTGCCCGCACGGGCACGCCAGCCGACTGCGCCATGACGGGGTCGAAGGTGCTGAGCTTGAGCTCCTTGTAAAAGACCAGCGTGAGAATCAGCACGGCAGCGGCAATACCGATCGAGAGGTTGCGGTCGGCGTCCTGAACGGTCAGGACGTTGCCGAAGAGGATCTCCGTCAGATCCGTCGCCGTCTGCGCTTTCGCCATGAGCAGCACGCCGATCGCGAAGAAGGTGGAAAAGACGATGCCGATCGCCGAATCGTTCTTCACAGTGGAGCGTTCGCTGATCAGCCCGATCGCCAGTGTGGCGAGTAGACCCGCGACCACCGCCCCGAGGAAGAGGTTCGTGCCGAGCAGGTAGGAGGCCGCGACCCCCGGTAGTACGGCGTGCGAGATGGCGTCGCCGATCAGGGCCATGCCGCGCAGCACGATGAAGCTGCCGACGATGCCGCAGGCCACGCCCACGATCACCGAGGTGATCAGCGCTTTTTGCAGGTAGCCGTGGCTGAGTAGTGAGTCGAGGAACTCCGCGATCATGCTGTCTCCTCCTGGAGGGCTGCCTGCCGTGGCGTGGGGTGGGCTGGTGCTGACGGCTCGCGGATGACGAGCGCGCCGAAGGCCTTCTGCAGCACGTCGGGGACGAAGACCTCCTCGGTGGGACCCGCCGCGACGAGCTCGCCGTTGAGGACGATGAGGTCGTTGTAGTAGCCGCGCACCGTGTTCATGTCGTGGTGCACGACGACGACGTGCTTGCCCGCGTCCGCCATCTGCCGCAGCAGGGTCACGATCGTCTTCTCGCTGGGGACGTCGATGCCGACGAAGGGCTCGTCCAGGAAGATGTACTCCGCGTCCTGGACGATGGCGCGGGCAAAGAGGACGCGCTGGAACTGTCCGCCCGAGAGTTCGCTGATGTGGCGGTGGCGAAAGTCCCACATGTCGACGTCCTTGAGAGCCTGGGTGGCTGCTTCGCGTTCGGCCTTGCCGGGGCGGTGGAAAAGACCCAGGCGCGGGTAAGTGCCCATCAGGACGGTGTCGAAGACGCTGGTGGGGAAGTTGCGGTCGAGGTCAGAGCGCTGCTCGATATAAGCGATTGCGCGGCGCTGCTCGGCGGGGGCCTTGCCGTCGAGGGTGACGGGGTAGCCGGCAGGGGCGCCGGTGGGGCCTGTGCCGTGGACGTTGTGTTTGTCCAGGATCTGGAGCATCGCCTTCATGAGGGTGGATTTGCCTGAGCCGTTGGGGCCGATGATGCCGTGCATGCCGGGGGAGTCGAGGGTGAAGCTGATGTTCCGAATCGCGGTGTTCGCGCCGTAGCTCACGCTCAAGTTCTGGACGCTAATACTCATGGCAGCCAAGAATAGTGGTCAGTTCAATGAATCACCAAGTTCAATGTATTGACCTTTGGGGTGGGGTGGTGTTGGGGGGGGGGCAGTAATGGCACTGATTTGGGGCTTGAGCAGTCAGCCGCTCAAGCCCCAAAAAATGCCCAACTTCCGCCCCCCCCACAACTCACCCCCAAATTTTCACTTTCCCAGAAACAATTGACCGTTTTCACACACTCGGTTAACACCGCTTCAAATGCTTAAGTCCCTAAAACGGGGTTGCATGAACTGGCGTGTTCCAATCATTATGGAATAGTGACTTCTCTCCTGTGCATCCTGTTCGTTACGGCAGCGCTTGCACCATGGACGATTAAGTGGCTCGGAACCCGCGGGTTCCTCGTACTCAGCCTCCCGCTGGCAGGCGGTGCCATCTACACCGGCACCCATCTCGTTCGCTTAGCTCTAGACAATGGCAACGGGGAAACTTCCGCAATCACGCAACCCGCCGTCACGCATTTTTCGTGGATGCCCATTATCCACTTGGATGTAAACCTGCGATTAGGCCCTATTGAATCGCTCTTCGGCACACTGGTTTTGACCATCGGCTTTCTCGTACTGGTGTATTGCTCCGGATACTTCGTCAATCCGCCGCCCGGAAAACGCCGTCGCATAGGCTCCTTCGCAGCCCAGATGGTTGCCTTCGCCGCGGCTATGTACGGCCTGGTCATCAGCGACAGCATCATGCTGATGTTTGTCTTCTGGGAAATTACCTCGGTTCTTTCCTTCCTCCTGGTGGGCTACTATGCCGAGCGAGCTTCCTCCCGTCGCGCAGCAGGCCAGGCACTCCTGGTCACGACACTTGGCGGGCTAATCATGCTGGTCGGTATCGTCCTAATGGGAGTGACCACAGGCTTCTGGAACTTCTCTGAACTCACCTCGCCTGGTGCTCTGACCGTGTCGCAGTTGAACTCCACGGCAGTCTCCACAGCCGCAATCCTGCTGGTCATTGGTGCACTGTCGAAGTCCGCTATCGCGCCCTTCCACTTCTGGCTGCCCGGCGCAATGGCCGCTCCAACTCCGGTTTCTTCCTTCCTGCATTCCGCAGCGATGGTCAAAGCCGGTGTGTTCCTGGTCGCCCGACTCGCGCCAACTTTCAATGCCACCAACGCCTGGCAACCAATCATCATCCCGCTCGGCCTCTTGACCATGATTATGGGTGGCTGGATGGCCCTGCGCCAGAAGGATCTCAAGCTAATCATGGCGTATGGCACCCTCAGCCAGTTGGGCTTCATTATCACGGTGGCGTCGATAGGCACCCATGCGACGATGCTGGCAGCCCTGGCGCTGACGCTCGGCCACGCCATGTTCAAGGCCACGCTGTTTATGGTCGCGGGCACAATTGACAGGCTGACTGGTACGCGCGATATCCGTGAGCTCTCTGGGCTCGGTAGAAAGTCGCCGCAGTTGCTGGTGATTTCGGTTCTCGCGGCCGCCTCGATGATGGGTGTGCCGCCGTTCTTCGGCTTTGTCGCGAAGGAAGCGGCGCTGGAGGCCACGCTCAATGCTGAGCCGCTGCACGGAATGCCGTCGGTGTTCACCACCATTGGCCTGGTCGTGGGATCGATTCTGACCGTGGCGTACTCTCTGTACCTGCTGCGTGCCGCTTTTGCGACCAAGTCCAGCACGCACGCCAGCGGTGGTGGCACTTCCCCTGCCGTGGCAGAGATGGATTCCCCGACATGGGATCAGATTGGCCCGGCTTGGCTGCTCGCGCTGGCAGGTTTGGTTTTCGGTCTGATTCCGCGCGTCCTCGACTCGATTATCTCGCCCTACCTCACCAGCGCATTCCCGAATACGGAAGCAGAAACGCACCTGGCTCTCTGGCACGGCTTCACCCTCCCCCTGGCGCTGACAGCCACGATTCTGGTCACAGGCGGCATCATGCACTGGCAGCGCAAACTGGTGCGTCAGCTGCAGTTTGATCAACCGGCTCTCGGTAGTGCCGATGCGCTTTACGACGGAATCCTGGACTTGGCCCGCCGTCTTTCTCTCCGTGTCACTGCTGCGACCCAGCGTGGTTCCCTCCCGTTAAATGAAGCGGTCATTTTGCTGACCCTCATCGTGCTGTCCATCGGTGCGTTGTTGCTCGGCGAGCGCGATGAGCTACGAATGGAACTGTGGGACTCAGCTCCGCAGGGTGCAGTTGCGCTCATCATGATTATCGCGGCGCTGGCCGCTACCCGGCAGAAGAACAGACTTTCCGGAGTCATCCTGGTAGGCGTGACCGGCTACGGCTTGGCCATTATCTTCGCCATGTTCGGCGCACCTGACTTGGCTCTGACACAGCTGCTGGTTGAGACGGTCTCAATGATTATTTTCGTGTTGGTGTTGCGTACGCTCTCCCCGCGGGCACCGGCATCGAACCCGAGGTGGACACGACACCGTGCTTGGTTGGCCATTGCAGTCGGTGTCACGGTTCCCGTGTTGGCCGCCTACGCCATGGGCTCCCGTCGTACTGAGCCAATCTCGGGCGACATTCCGCCGCTGGCGCACGATATTGGACACGGCCAGAATGCAGTCAACGTACTGCTTGTCGACATCCGCGCCTGGGACACCTTCGGTGAAATCACCGTGCTGGTGATGGTGGCTCTGGGGATTACCTCACTGGTCTTCCGCACGCATACCATGCATATGCGTTCAAAGATTAAGCCGCAGCGGAATCGAGCTCGCCGCACCAACCGTTGGTTGAACACTCTCGATGAGTCCGGTGAAGCCGAGCGGTTGCGCTACCCGATCATGGTGCTGGTGGCATCGCGCGTGCTCTTCCCCGCCATGATGGTGGTTTCCTTCTATCTCTTTTTTGCCGGCCATAACGATGTCGGCGGTGGCTTCGCCGGTGGTCTCGTGGCTGCGCTGGCACTGACCATGCGTTATCTCATCGGTGGTCGTCGTGAGTTGGCGGCAACTCTGCCGATTCCTAACGAGATGCTTCTCGGCGGCGGTTTGCTGGTGTCGGCACTCAGCGCGTTGTGGCCACTGTTTGTGGGGTGGGCACCGCTAACTTCTACGTATGGCTCGCGGGAAATTCCGCTGCTCGGAGATGTCACTGTTGTCTCCCCCATGCTCTTTGATCTGGGTGTGTACATGATTGTGGTTAGCACGATTGTCTACATCCTGCGCAGTTTGGGCGGTGGCATCGATGCTCAGATAAACCTTCGCGCTGAGCGTGATCGTTCACGTCGTGTGAATCGAGCCGCACTCGGCCAGTCCCGCCAGCTGCGCAGCAAGTTGGCGGCGGCTAAGCCCGCAGGTGTTAAGTCCGCAGGCGCTAATCCCGCAAGCGTTAAACCTGCCGGCACTAAACCCGCAGACTCTGCCAACACAGCCACCTCAGAGGCTTCAGAACCGACAGCCCCAGCTAGGACCGAAGGAAAGGACACACACCCGTGATTCTCAATTTTGTTCTGCTGGCTACTGTCGGCACGCTGATCGCCGCCGGGGTGTACCTGTTCCTCGATCGTTCGTTGACCAGGATGCTCATGGGACTGTTGCTGATGGGCAACGGTATCAACCTGCTCATCCTGCTTGGCTCTGGTTCGCCGGGACGGCCACCAATTTGGGATAGGGAATCGCTGGTCAGCGATGCTCAGGCAGACTCACTGCCCCAGGCCTTTATCCTCACCGCAATTGTTATTTCCATGGGCATGACCGCATTCCTGTTGGCTCTGCTCTATCGCCAGCACCGCTACCGCATCGGCGATCACGTGCAAGATGACCACGAGGACCGCAGCCTGGCAATGCGTCGGGCCAGCGACCCATCAGCTGCTCCGGACCACGACAAGTCCGACGATCCCACCACCGGTCGTCCCACAGAGGCCGGCGATAGCTTCGGTCCGGCCAGTTTCGAAAAGCCCGTGACCCCGCCATCAAACTCCCCAGGAGGTGACGACGATGACGACTGAGCAAATAATTCTGGCACTAATTCCGCTGCCTATCATCGTCCCCGCCGCCACCGCCGCAATTGCTCTGCTGCTGGCACGTTTTCCCAAAGCACAGCAGGCGATCGCGCTAATCTCGCTCGGCAGCCTGCTGGGAGTCGCCAGCGCCTTGGTGTATCTCATCTACGCGCACGGCGTCCACACGGTCCAGGTGGGCGGCTGGGACGCACCAATCGGCATCACGCTCGTAGCCGACAACCTCGCAGTGTTGATGATCACCGTCTCTCAGCTGGTCCTCTTTGCCGTGATGTGGTTCGGCATCGGCCAGGGTATTAGCGATGGTGACGAAGATGAGCCGATCTCCGTCTTCGTTCCGACGTACATGCTGCTCAACATGGGCGTCTCCATGGCCTTCCTGGCCGGCGATCTGTTCAACATGTACGTCGGCTTCGAGGTTCTGCTCGTAGCCTCCTACGTGTTGCTCACGCTGGGGGCATCGTCGTCACGCATTCGCGCAGGCGTGTCGTATGTGATGGTCAACATGTTGTCCTCGATGGTGTTCCTGCTGGCGATTGGCCTGGTTTATCAAGCGGTCGGCACGGTGAACTTCGCGCATATTTCTCTGCGTATGGAGGACATCCCCGATGGCACCCGCACCGCGATTTTCGCAGTGCTGCTCGTTGCCTTCGCAGTGAAGGCAGCAGTGTTCCCGCTGTCGGCGTGGTTGCCAGACTCCTACCCCACCGCACCGTCGATGGTTACCGCGGTCTTCGCAGGGCTGCTGACGAAGGTGGGTGTCTACGCGATCATCCGCACGCGCAGTGTCGTTTTCCCAGACGGCAGGCTTGACGACGTCCTGATGTGGGCCGGCCTAGCGACAATGCTCATGGGCATTCTCGGTGCCATGGCCCAAAATGACATCAAACGTCTCTTGTCATTTACGCTGGTATCCCACATCGGATACATGATCTTCGGCATTGCCGTCGGCAATACGCTGGGGCTCAGTGGCGCGATCTTCTACATCGTGCACCACATTCTGGTGCAGACGGCATTGTTCCTGGTGGTCGGGCTTATCGAGCGCCAGGCGGGCTCGTCCTCCCTGCGCAGCCTCGGTGGCCTGGCCAAGACGTCGCCGCTGCTGGCGCTGCTATACCTCGTGCCCGCGCTCAACCTCGGTGGTATCCCGCCGTTCTCAGGCTTCCTGGGCAAGGTCATGCTGATCGAGGCCGGTGCCCAAGACGGTTCCGCCACCGCGTGGATTCTGGTTGCGGGTTCGATTATCACCAGCCTGCTGACCCTCTACACCATGATTCTCGTCTGGTCGAAGGCCTTCTGGCGCGACCGTTCCGACGCCCCCGAGGGCGACACTGTGCTTGCGCAGCCAGCCGCGCTCCGGGAAAGGACTCAGATGGTTGCTATCGCAGAGCGTGACGACGTCGGCAAGATGCCACTCGGCATGGTGATGCCGACGGCTCTGCTGGTGATTGCTTCTGTGGGGGTTACCGTTCTGGCCGGGCCACTGTCCAATGTGGCTACCGAAGCGGCAAGCAACGTCGCGAATGTTGATGAGTACCGCGCAGCGGTCCTCGGTATCGACTCGGCCGATGACAAGGGCCTGGAGCAGCTGGAAAACCCAGGCCGCACCAAGAGCCCATGGAAGTCGGATTCGGCGACCGAACGTGCCACCAGCACGCTGGAAGGAGCAGGTGAAAGCTGATGAGTAAAGCGCGCGCCAAGGTGGCTGCAAAGCGACCACCACGTATTTCAATCCTGCTCTTCTTATTCACAGTGATTATTTGGGTCATGCTGTGGGGCGAGGTGACATTTGCCAATGTGCTCTCGGGAATCCTTGTAGCCACGTTGCTGAACCTCGCCATGCCTATCCCGCCAAACAGCGCGCTGGATATCAACTTCGGTGGCATGGTGCGACTGTTCGGTTCTTGGACAATCGACTTCGTGAAGGCCTCTATCAGTGTCGCCTGGCTGGCCATCCGACGAGATGATCCGCCACCGACTGCCATTATCAAGGTCCCCATGCGGACCAATGACGATATTTCGCTCACGACTGCAATGGCACTAATTAATCTGCAGCCGGGCGGCATCATCGTGGACATCGATAAGCGAAAAAAGACGCTGACCATGCATCTTCTCGACGCTTCGTCGACAGGCAAGGTAGCTGAACAAATCAACCAGTTGACCCGAATCGAGCGACGGGTGATTCGCGCGTTTGAGAACCGCGATGTCAACGAGCATCCTACCAAGTCGGACGCAAGTGACGACCAGGTGAGCAGCGAGAAGAGCAGCCGGAAAGGCGAAAATAGCAGCGAAAGGAGTAGCCGATGAACCCGGAAGTTTTTAACATTCTGCTCGGAGTGGCTGCCGCAGGCTATTTCATTGCGGTGATGATTACCCTCGGGCACATGATTGCAGGTCCAAACTCGCTGGACCGCCTGGTGGCGCTGGAGTCCATGACTGCAATGTTGCAGGGCATGCTCGCTGCGTTCATGGCCTGGAGCTTGGACACTTCGGTGGTCTACCCAATGCTCATCGTTGCGCTGCTCGGTTTCCTGTCTTCGCTGGCAGTCGCCAAGTTCCGTGTCCCAGACGAAGGAAAGAAACCCGCGAAGAGCGCTCGGAAGGGCACGGGGAAAGCTGCAAGCAAGGTCGCCACAAAGAAAACCGCACAGAAAGCAGCGCCTAAGGCAACACCGACAGCAGCTCCGAAAACAGTGAAGGGAGAGCCCAAATGATTCTCGTGGCAGACATTATCGCCATCGCACTCATTATCACCGGAATGCTACTGTGCGTTGCAGCGTCCGTGGGATTAATACGCTTCCGCGACACCATCAGTCGCATGCATGCATCCTCCAAGCCACAAACGCTGGGGCTAATTCTGACGCTGTCGGGTTCGCTTTTGCACGTCGCCACGCACGCGTCAGCTCACACAACTACTAGTAGTGACTTGGCTCTGTTGACCCTGATTATCCTGTTTGCTCTGGGTACATCGCCAATTGTTAGTAACCGCGTTGGCCACGAGGCGTTCAAAGAGAGGCTCGTCGACGAGGACAGCCTCGCCCGCGATGACAGCCGGGAATAACGAGAGGACACTCCCCGTCAAGATTGGACCCCGACCTGGAGCGGAACCGGGTTCGACCGGGGCCGCCCAGGGGGGCGCCTTTCTTCAGTTAGTGGCTAGGCGCACACACCGCTTAACGACGGCTAGTCGTCTACTTGCTCGTGGAAATCTGCAGGCGCTATCGGATGCCCGGCGCGCAGTTCCTGCACCGCAAGATCCACGGCGGCACGCCACGGGGTGTGGCCAATGCGCTCTTCGTTCGCCCGTACGTCGTCCTCGGTAGCCATGGACGGCAGCGCCCCGGCCGCATCCGCCACAGTGCGCTGCCGCTCGTATGCCGCGCCCATTTCCACGATGTTGTTGACGAATTCCAGTTCGGCTCGGCAACCCAGTTCGTCGGCAAGCGGGGCGAGTTGAACCACAAGTTCACGGAGTTCGTCGCGAACCCACCGCTCGTCGGTATCGCGATTGACGATGACCAGCGCGTCCATGCCGTAGCGGGCGGCGCGCCACTTGTTTTCGGCGATGTGCCAGGACTGCAGCGACGGTAGCTCCTCGCCAGCCTCCCACATGCGGTCGTAGTAAACCGTCAGACAGTGCGTCAATGCCACGATAGCGGCGAGTTCCTGCAGGTTAGAGGTAGCGTCAGCGACACGAATCTCAATGGTGCCGTACTTTGATGCCGGGCGAATGTCCAAGTGCATCGAGCCGGTGTGGTTGATGACGCCGGAGCGGGACTGGTCGTGCATGTAGGACTCCCACTCGGGCCACGTGTAAATCGCCGGCGGCTGACCAGCGGTGGGAAGCTGCTGGTAGAGCAGGCTTCGGTTGGAAGCGTACCCCATGTCCTCGCCGTTCCAGGCCGGTGAGGAGGCAGACAGCGCCAACATGTGCGGCAGCTTCGTTGCCAGGGCCTGAATGATCGGCCAAACGCGTTCGGAATCCTTAATGCCAACGTGGACGTGGACTCCCCAGATGATCATCTGGTTGCCCCACCACTGAGTGCGGTTGATGATTTCGGAGTAGTGCCCCTTGGCGCTGACCTGCTGAGCAGTACCGCGGGCGAACGGATGCGAGCCCGATGACCACACATCCACCCCAACGCGGTCAGCGGCATCGAGAACCATGTCCAGCTGGCTTTGGAGCTCCGCTACGGCATCGGGCACGTTCATGTGCACACCGGTGACGAGCTCCACTGTGTTGGCGAGGAACTCGCGCTGGAGCCCATGTCCGGGATGCTCCGCATCGATGATGTCGAGCACCTCGGCGGCAGCGGGAGCGGTGTCGCGCGTTCGTCGGTCAACGAACGCCACTTCCCATTCCACTCCCAGAGATGGCTGCGCCGATCCGGAAAATTGCTCAGTCATACCGCTATTTTTTCACACTAGGAGTCGTTTTCCTCAGTTGGCTCCGTCCAGGTGACGGTTTTTGCGCACGAGGCAAGGTCACCGTTGGAATCGACAAGCGCAACTGTGGTGAAACTGTCTTCATCCACCTTGGACGGAACGTTCCAGACATCTGCATTCCGTTTGTCATCGACGTGCACTTCGCCGATGACACCCAACCCTTCGGTTGCGGGGCTGCCGATGCCACTGCAGCCAGATGCACCACGCGCCTGCACTGTGTACTTGCCCTTATCCAAGGTAGTGAACTGACCTTTTTCGTCGGAAAGGCCCATCCATCCCTTGGCGCTCATGACCTGTACAGTTGCCAGCATTTTCATTGATCCGTCGTCGTTTGTTCGGATGAAGTTATAGGCGCTGACTCGCTCGGTCAGCTTCGGTGCAGCCGGATCTACGCTCACTGGCGCAGTGCTTGTCGACGCGCCTGCGTTCCCGTCCTTGTCGCTGCTGGATTCAACCCCCGAGCAGGACACCAACAGTGTTGCAGCACAACCCAACGCGGTGGCGACAGCAACACGACGACGCTTTACGGCGAACATAAAAACCTCACAGACCTCACTGGCTACTAGCAGAATACTAGTACCCCTTTTTCAGCCGTGATCTGTTTGAGACTGCAAAATATGCAAAAGCCCCGCGTAGGCCATGAAATGTGTGGCTTACGCGGGACTTGGAAAGCTATGGGGCTTCGCACCACGGCGGCAGGTTTTGACGCTTAGGCCGCAAACCTTAGTGAGAGACCAAAGCCTGGTGGGCCGGGAGTCTAGTGAGCCGGGTCAGTGGCGACCACGACGATTCCCGCCGGAGCGTCCCGGAGGCGGTCATCGCGAGGTGCGGCTTCCCAACCGTTGTCATGCGCGATCTGCTCAGCGGCGGCCTTTTCCTCTTCGTTCCTCGGGTCGAAGTAGACGGTGGTCTTCTCCCACACACCCATCTTCTCTTCAGGAGCATTGCCGGTCTCGCCGGCGCCCCAGCCCTGCTCGCCCATCTGCTTGGACAGGTCATCGGCGAGGCCCACGACCTCAGAGTTATTCAGGACACTGACCTTGACAGTCTTGCGGTCAATCTGGGGCGCTTCGTTGGCCTCATCCTGTGCCGGCGGATTCTCAGCGGGAGGAACCGGTTTGCCTGGCTCATTTGCCGGTGGCGGCGGCGGAACCTCGCCGTCACCATCTCCAGCAGCACCATCCTTTGCCGGATCACTGCCGTTGGCCGAGTCAGCAGGCGCACCAGAGTCAACCGGAGCGGATGCCGAGGTGTCATTCTGGCCGGTGTTCTCGGCATCGTCGCCACGTGTGCTGAGTGCATAGGCACCGTAGGCGACCAGGCACACGCCGATAGCGAGCAGCACGATAGCGAGAACGCGCATGTAGCGGCCATCACCGGCACCGTCGCCGATGTCGCCGTCATCAACACCATCAGCAGCTGCGGAATTGCTAGCAGCCCCAGCGCTGGCACCGGTCGAGGCGGCGGTGGCACCAGCAGCAGCTGCACCAGCGGCGGGAGCCGCAGATTTTGGCGCTGTGTGTTGAGCATCCGACGGCTCGGAGTACGCATGGGCGCCGCCAGCGGCGGGAGCCTCCGCGTAATCGCTGTACTCATCGAAGTCGTCGAAGTCGTCATCGAGTCGATGACGGCCCGGACGCGGCGAATTCTGAGGGTTTAGTTGGTCAGACACATCCCACATCCTATATGTTCTGCCGCCGAACCGTGAAGTGAAACTTGAACCTTATGCGTCTTGGTTGTCCCGCACGGCGCGCAGCCGATGAACCAACACGGGTTCGGCCGCTTCGGCTGCCGGAGAATCGAGAAGTCGCGAAAGTACCTGGTGGTAACGGATTGTGTTGTTGCCGAAGTCCTCGGCAAAGCGACGCCGAATTGCCTCCTGCCGCGCACCGGCCATACGCGGCCCACGGCGGGCAACTTTCAGCCATTCCTTCTCAAAATCCAGCATCTTCTGCGCCAAAATGGGCTCAATGCCGCCGATATCGCCCGCGAGTCCGAGATGCTCGGATGAGTCAAGCCACCGCTCGGCCTCAGGTTCGTGGCTGCCACCTATGGGCTTCTTGCTCACCACTTTCCGCACCCCGCTTTCCTTCTCAGTCGCCCTGATTTTCTATTCTGCACGACACTGTCTATGCAGATACTTAGCGAAGATACATCGTCAGATCTAGCCACCCAGCCTCACCTACGCCCCACCTACAACTCCCTGACACAACTCAGGCATCACCAGGCGATTTAGAAAACATGGACGCCGAGTAGAATCAGCGGCATGACTATCCGTCCCATTGTGATTGCCGGAGACCCCGTTCTCCACACTCCTACCCAGCCGGTGACCGAGGATGTCTCCGAGCTGCGTGAGCTCATCGAGGACATGTACGAAACCATGGACCGCGCCCACGGTGTGGGGCTGGCTGCCAACCAGGTGGGTGTCGGCAAGCGCCTGTTCGTCTACAACTGCCCCGATGACGACGACGTCTGGCACCGCGGCTGCGTCATCAATCCGGTGCTGACCACCAGTGAAATCCCGAAGACCATGCCTAACGACGACGGCTCCGATGACGAAGGTTGCCTCTCTGTGCCCGGCCTGTCCTTCCCCACCAACCGCGCGGAGAAGGCTGTCGTCACCGGTCTGGATGAAAACGGCGAAGAGGTTCGCATCGAGGCCACCGGTTTCTTCGCCCGCTGTATGCAGCACGAGGTCGGCCACCTGGATGGGTTCCTCTACACCGATTGCCTCACCGGTCGTTGGAAGCGCATGGCCAAGAAGGAAATCAAGCGCGCCGGTTGGACCGAGGGCGGCCTGACCTGGATGCCGGGCGTGGATCCGGATCCGTTCGGCCACGAGGATTAGATCGTGGCGGATAGGCAATTGGAGTCGTCGGCAAGCGAAAATGCAGCACAGAAGCTCCCGATTTCCCGCTGGGGTGTCGGTGAAGTGGCGGTGGGACGTCGTGTCATTGTGCGGCGCGCGCTAACCGATGAAGAGGCGCTGGCCAGCGGCAAGAAGACTACGGACGTCATTGGGCACGTGCTCAGCATGGATCCGTTCGTCGTGCGTCCGCAGGTTCGTGCTGGCGTGCGTGCCGACGAATCCGTGGCAGCGGTGGACTTTAGCGATAAGCACATTTTGATTGTGAAGGCCCTGCCGGATCATCCGGTGCGCAATTCGGATATTCGCGCCGTGGAAACTGCGACAGCGAAGGCCTTCCCGGGTATCGCGCATGTGGTGGAGTCGGGCTGGCTGCTGCGAGCCGGCGATGGCATTACGGAGCGTTCCAACTCCGCGCTGCCGCTCGAACCCGGAGCCAGCACTCAGCCGGTGCCGTTGGAGAAGATTAAGTCGTTTTACGATTCCCACGATTTGCCGGTGCGGATTGCGATTCCGGATAGAATCGCCAAACCTGCACAGGCGCTGGTCGCGGGGCAGGAGTGGACGGTCGGGCCGGACATTGTGGTTATGACGCGCTCACTCGATGGGGATTTGCCGCCTGCTGAATTGGCAGCTGAATCGCACAGCGCCGTACAGGTGCTTGATGAGCACAGCGCCGAACAGGTGCTCGATGAGCACAGCGTCGAGCTTGCAGACGTGCAGGTGGATATCGCTGATCAACCTGACGACGACTGGCTGGGGCTCTACCATTTCCGCGGTACCACGCTGCCCGAGCATGCACTACAGCTTCTGCGCAATGAAATTGATGGCCGCATGTGCTTCGGACGCCTGCAAGTGCCTGACAACAATGCGCCTGAAGGCATACGCACGGTAGCCATTACGCGCGGCACGCTGACCGAATCGGACGACGGCCGTGTGTGGCTCGGGTTCTCCGCTGTGGAAGTCGCAGCCGATATGCGCCGCCGAGGACTTGGCACCCTACTGGGAATTCACATGATGCACTGGGGCGCACAACACGGGGCAGATTCTGCATATCTGCAGGTATTGGGCTCAAATGAGGCTGGCATTGCGCTATACCGGACACTCGGTTTTACCGAGCACCACCGGCACCGCTACGCGGAGCTGACAGGGGCTTAGGGGCCGGGGGTTACGTTTCGGCCCTGCGCTGCTCGCCCTGATCGCCCTACTTCCCGCGCTTAACCCTTTTAATCCGCTTCAGCTGCTTGCCCTGCTGCTCTTTGCTACCCATGCGATTGTCCATGCGGCGCTGCCCGCGCGGCAGCTCGCGCGTCTCCGGCTTTTCCACCACACGGGTGTGGACCGAGAGTTCATGACGACCTCTCCCCAGCGGATCGCGTGAGGCAGCCATTGCAATCCAGCCGGCCAGGCCCGCAGAGACAAACCAACCGGCGACCGGAATCATCGACGGCAGAATCCAGGCATTGCGCACAAAACCATCGCGGGCTGAGACTGGCATCCCGTGTGCACCTTCGATTTTCATGCCCATGGCGTGTTTACCCGGCGACCCGTCGAAGATGGAGTCCCCCGCCACGCGGTAGAGGTAAAAACCACCGGGACCGAGGAAGAGGCTGATCAGCATCACCATTACGCCGCTGTCCGATGTCCCCACGATGCTAGTGAGAACTGCAATGGAGGCAATCAATGCAGTGTAGATGACAGAATCCACCAACAGCGCACCACCACGACGTGCCACTGAGCCATTGGCCAGATTGGGGTCAAAGCCCAGGTGTACTGCCATTTGAGCGGTCAGCGGCGCGACTTTGGGATTAGCACTGAGCTCACCGAAGGAAGACACCCCATAGCTAGCGGGGTACCCGCTTTCATAGCCGACCGGAATGTTTGCTACCGGATATGGCACTTCCTGATACGGCATTGCCGCATCGTACGCCGCATATGCGTCGTGTTCCCGATAAGCGTTCCTGCCACTACTACCCAGGTAATCCGTCGGACTGTACTCGCCGCCGTAACGGCGATCGTCCCAGTTAGCCAACCTCGAAACTCCCTTTCCTACCGGGCTTCCGCCCACCTTATCCGTTTTTGTCCGCCTATTTTGTCACTGCTTTGTTCAACGCATGAGGCCGCCGTTTCGTTCCCCTTTTACAATCGTTGATATGCGAATCTGTGTCTGGAACGTCAATTCGGCTCGAACTCGCCTCGACCGAATGGTGGAAATGCTGCGCCGGAATGACATTGATGTCCTGGCCGTCCAGGAAACCAAGTGCAAGGACGACCAATTCCCCACCGCTGCTTTTGAAGAGCTGGGATACCAAGTCGCCCACCACGGCCTGAATCAGTGGAATGGCGTTGCCATCATCTCCCGCGTCGGCCTTGAGGACATCCAGGCAGAGTTCCCCGGTCAGCCGGGTTTCAACAAGGACCCCGACGCAACTCCCGCATTGGAGGCCCGCCATATCGCCGCTACCTGCGGTGGCGTGCGCGTCCATAGCCTCTACATCCCGAACGGCCGCGACATCACCGACCCGCACTTCGAGTACAAGCTCGAATTTCTGGAGCGGCTCCGTCAGCACATCATCGCCACGCTTGACGACGACCCGGAGGCCACCTTCATGATGGGCGGCGACTTCAACATTGCCCCGACCGACGGCGATGTCTGGTCAATGGCAGCCTTCGCAGGGAAAACACACGTCACACCGCCTGAACGCGCAGCTTTCTATGCGCTGGAGCAGGCGGGCATGAAGGAAGTAACTCGCCAATTCACCCCAAACCAGTGGACCTACTGGGATTACAAGGCTGGCCGCTTTTTCAAGGATGAGGGCATGCGCATCGACTTCCAGCTCGCCTCCCCCGACCTCGCGGCAAAGGCGTCCGCCGGATTCATCGACATCGAAGAGCGTCAGGGCAAAGGCGCATCCGACCATGCTCCGGTGATTGTGGATTACGAAGTGTAGATAAACGGGCGGAAAAGCGCGTAGGCCTAGTTCCTACTAGGGGGTGTCGCTGGGGCCGTCGTAAAGCGGAGTCTTTGCTGCCAGCCCCTAAAATCAGGGGCAGAAATGGGCGATAAAGCACCCGCACAACACTTATGAGTCTAACTTTTTGTTCAATCTACAAATTTTCACCACAGAAAGTTATTTCGACGATATAAGGTGTTTATTCAGAACATCAATTCATTACGTCGGGAAGGAAGATCATGACTTCTGCACGCTCCCCTCAGCGCACCACTACCCCGGAGCCAGCGAGCGGCTTCCCCACCGCGGATGACTCGACTGAGTCCGATGAATCCCTGCGCGAAAGCGTGCAGAAGATTTCCATCGGCCTGTATGACTTCCTTGCGTCGACTCGCCGCCTCGGTGAGCGCCCGAATGCCAGGATGGACATTTCCCAGTCGGAAATGGAAGTACTGCACTTTATTTCAACCCACCCGGGCTGCGGCGTATCCGACATTGCACGCCTGCGTTTCCTGCGCCCGTCCAACGTTTCGGCAACAGTTCGCCGTCTACTCGACAACGGACTGATTGAACGCGAGAACAATGCAAAGGATCGCCGTGCGCAGAACCTCTATGTCTCCAGCGATGGCGAGACGCTGCTGGAGCAACTTATCGACCACTGGGGTGCGCTGGTGTACGAAATTGTGCGGACAATGTCGCAAAAGGACGTTCGTGCGCTCATTAAGGCACTGCCCTCGCTACTGAAGCTGGCGGAGCACTCGGAAAGCTATGTTGAGGAGCACCAGCGCCGCCAGGAGCCGTTCTAAAAGCGCGCCGCCAAGCCCTTCTTACTAGGTACGATGATGCTTATGGCTATTACTTTGAAGAAGGCAAAAGACGTAAAGACCGCTCCGCTCGTGGCCACTGGCCTCATCGGCGGCTGGCTCACCGCTCGCGAAACAGGCATTCGTCCGCTCGGTGGCGTCATCTTGGGTGCCGCCGGCGCATACGCAGCACGCACCTGGAGCGCAAAGACCGGCGCCCTGGGAGCCGCTGGCCTAGTGGCCGCCTACCTCGGCGCTTTCGGCCTCTCACACCCGCTGGCTAAGAAGATTGGCGCATGGCCGTCTGTCCTGACCGTCACCGCGCTGGCCGCTGGCGCGGCAGCAGTTGCCGACTCCAAGTAGTCGACGCAGAGAGCGCCGGTAGGTGCGAAGCCGACACCTAGTCAAGGGCCTCCAGCAGTTTCTCGAGGTGCGCGCGCACCCGGGGCCACGATTCCACAAAAGGCGGCAGCAGATCGAGGCTGTCGACGTCGTCAAGCGGAATCCAGCGCAGCTCTAGAGACTCTTCGTTCGGATTCGTCTCCAGCTCTTCGGCAGCTAGTGCGTAGACCGTGTGGTACTTCCAGCCGCCGGCGAGCTCGGGGCGGTCCGGATCGGCCGGGAAGGGCCCGGTGGTGACCTGCGTGTCGAGGATGCGAAGCTGATGCTCCAGCAGCCCAGTTTCCTCAGCCGTTTCACGCAGCGCGGTCGCCTCAGGAGTCTCATGAGAATCACAAGCCCCACCAGGAACACCCCACGTTAGGGGGAACGATGTCCAGTCAGCTCGATACTGCATAAGCACCGTGCGCTGAGGGCTCACAATCAGCAGCCCTGCAGCTCCGAAGCGTCCCCAGCAGCGCGTACCGTTGGGGCCGGCTGCCCAACCATTTCCATCCTGAAGCATGTCTCCACCCTACGCCAGATACCCTTGTGTTTTCCGTCACAAGCCCGAGCGACTAAGATTTGCAAGGAACTAACGTTGCTCTGAGCGGAGAGATTGTCGCAGGCGACTTCGGTCACGTCGGAAGGACACGTGCACATGGGTGAAACCACTTCAAGTGCGCCTCATTCCCGCGCCCACGACAAAAGCCGAAACCCATTCCACCGCAAGAATCGCGCTCCACGCCGAACTCGTTTCAGCGGTCGCACCACTCCCGGCGGCGAAAGCTTAGACACACACACTGCGGCTCAGGCGGCAAAGGAATCGAAAGATACTCCCGCCTCCACCCCGGCTCCCGAGAGCGCGGCACCATCAACTGCTCTGGACACTACAGAGTCCTCGGCTAATGCCCCAGCAACGGCCGCAACCCCAACAGCCCTGGCAGACTCTCCGCGCGATACAGACTTGCGCGTGGATGCCCTGGAGATTGGCCCGCGCAACCGGAGATTGACACGTTTTCTCGGTGAGCGCCTCTACGACAAACTCGGCCCGTCGGCCACGTATGTGCGCCGGTCAGCGTCATTTTTGATAACGTCACCGGGCCGATTGACCATAGTCGCCCTCATCCTCATCGTCGCTATCCTGGCAGCCGGCCTATCCATGTGGCAAACAACCTCGCAACGCCAGCAGCAGCTCACCCGAATTTCACAACTGAGCGAGCCGATGGCCAATGCCTCGCAGAATCTCTATGCCTCGCTGACGATTGCCGATGCGTCGGCCAACACCGCTTTTTCCCGCGGCACGCTCAACAGCAGCCAGGACTTGGTCAGCAACTTCGACGATGTCATCGCACAAGCATCCATGTCCGCTACCCGCGCAGCTACGGGCATTGAAAACGTCGATGATCCAGAGATGAAGGATGTCGCGACTGTACAGCGACTGTTGCCGGTCTACACCGGCATGGTCGAGACAGCTCGCGCGAATGCGCGCCAGGGCAACCCCGTCAGTGTCGCGTACCTCGCCTCTGCCTCAAACTTGATGCAGGTCCAGATTCTGCCAGCTGCAAAATCGCTCTACGAACGCACCAGTACCACCACTAATGAGGAGCAGCGCGAACTATCGAAACCACCTCTTTTCCCGATGTCAGGCCTGGCAGCGGCAATTTTGATGCTGCTAATCACACAGTGGTGGCTGACTCGCCGCACCGGTCGACTATTCAACGTCGGCCTGTTTGGTGCAACCATGCTGATGGCCATCGCACTTGTCGGTGTGGGAATCGCCACCACTCAGCCGTGGCAGTCTAACTCCCTCTTCGGAGAGCAGCGCCCGGACGTTCATGCCCTAACCCAAGTACGCATTGATGCCCAGCAGCTACGCGCCAGCGAAACCCTCGGCTTAGTGCGCCGTCAGCCCGCGGATGCGGAGTCCTTCTCGCAGTCGGTGCGCACCCTGGTCGGCGAGCTGGAAAGAGTGGACGCCAACGCGCCGGACGACGATGTCAGAGCCGCCATCCACGGTATCTACAGCTGGGAGTCCGGCCACAACCTGATGATGGGGCACTTGAGTTCAGGAGACTACGCCGGTGCGGTTCGCATCGCGACCGATGTGGATAATGCCAGCTCGTCGGCGACTGCGTTCAACCAGGTCGATGAGTCGCTACAGAATTCCATCGCCGAGTCCCGCCTGACCGCCCGTGAGAACCTCGACCAATCCCGTCGCGCTATCGCGGCACTGTCCCTCGCCACGGTTACGCTGACCGTCATCGCGGCAGTTCTGGTTGTTTTCGGCTTCCGACACCGGCTTCTGGAGTACCTATGATCGTTTCGTTCTCCCCGTCGCTCCACAGTCTCGCCGGTTGGCGGCGCAGGGCCGTCCTTGGTGCACTCGCCATCGCCGGGCTCACCGTCAGTGCCTGCGCGACCGATTCGCTTGCCGACGATCCCTACTCGCGCACAATCCTGGAGGCCACCGGTGACTTCCCCCTGCCACCGGGCGCGTTCTACGACAAAGCCTCCTCGAGGAAGCCTGCGGCAGAAGCCAACGCCCCAGATCTGTCCACACTCGCCCCCGATGACCAAACACCGGAAGAGCGAATCCCGGAGATTTACCAGCGCGGCCGCATCATCGTTGGTGTTGACCAATCATTGAACCTGCTCAGCTTCCGCGACTTCAGCACTGGAGAGCTCTCGGGGTTTGAAGTATCCCTGGCACAAGAGATTGCCCGGGACATCTTTGACAATCCCGATGCTGTCGAGTTTCGGTTCGTCGACAGCAACGAACGCACTGCCGCACTCGAAGACGGCACTGTCGATGTCGTTTTGCGCACTATGACGGTCACCGATGCCCGGCGCGAAAGGGTGCTGTTCTCCGCACCGTATTTGACAGCACGAGCTGGAGTTCTAGTCTCTTCGCCGGGTGGCGATGCTTCCCCCGAGGACGTCGAGGACGGTCGCATCTGCGTTTCCCGGGGATCCACTACCGAGGATTTGATTCGACGGCTCTCGCCGAACAATACGCTGCTGTTGGTCGGTAACTGGTCGGATTGCCTCATTTCACTTCAAAACAGCCAGGCAGAGATTGTCGTTGCCGATGACACCATTCTCGCTGGTATCAACGACCAAGATCCGGCCACCGCCATTGTCCAGCGGGGCTTGAACGAGGAAAGCTACGCGGCCGGTGTATCCAAGGGGAACCCAGGCCTAGTTCGCCAAATCAACGCGACCCTGGAGCGTATGGCGAGCGACGGCACCTGGCAGTCCCTCTACGACACTTGGTTCGGCCCCTTCCTGCCAAGCGGTACACAGCCATCGCCACAGTACGGCGACGACGAAGACATACTTGGAATCTCCCCCACACCGGAAGCTGCTCCAGAAGGCGAGGTGGAAAACCGATGAGCGACGAAAACCAGTACTCCGAGCAAGCCCAGCATCCCCAGTACACGCCGGAGCCCCAGGAGGATGCTCACGCAGAGGCAGAGGCAGCTGCCACTCAGGCCGTCGCCTTCGACCCATTCGCCGATGAAGACGACGAACAAGAGCCCGGCACTGCCGCTGTCGCCTTCGACCCTTTTGCGGACGATGATGACGATGACGAAGAGTTCGATATCGCCGAATTGTTGGGGCGCGGGGGCTCGTCGTCAAGCGCGACGACCCAACCCGGCACCCAGACGCCAGATCCGTCGATGGCCTCGCACCGGAAAGCGTTGGAGGACTTCCGCCGGAGGCGATCGAATGCACACCGCGGACGCACTGTCGCCGACGGCATGGTACACCTGCCGTACATCACAACGCAGGATCCGCGCGATGCAGTAATGAGTGATGAGAAGATTCGAGCGACGAATAAGCCAGCGCCGAGCCTGAAAGCCGGCGATATCGTGGCGGATCAGTACGAGATTGTGGGACCGATTGCCCACGGTGGTCTCGGCTGGATCTATCTGGCGATTGACCACAATGTCTCGGATCGTTGGGTCGTGCTCAAGGGCATGATGGCAGCGAAAAACGAGAAGGATTTCGCCGTAGTCCAGGCGGAACGCGAGTTCCTCGCGGAAATCTCGCATCCGGGAATTGTGAAGATCATCAACTTCATCGATGAGACGGACGCCAACAGCGCCACCGGCTTCATTGTGATGGAGTACGTCGGCGGCCCGTCGTTACGCAAGCAGCGACGGAGCTACCCAGACGGCGTCATGCCCTGTGACCTAGCGATTGGCTACATCCTGGAGCTGCTCCCCGCGCTGGATTACCTGCACTCGCGCGGCGTTGTCTACAACGATTTGAAGCCGGACAACGTGCTGCTCAGCGAAGACCACGTCACGCTTATCGACGTTGGCGCGGTCACCGGCATCGGCGCCTACGGCCATATCTACGGCACGCCCGGTTTCCAGGCGCCGGAGATTGCCACGACGGGACCGACGATTGCCAGCGATATCTACACAGTCGGCCGCACGCTGGCCTCCCTGATTCTGAAGTTGCCGGCGACCAACGGCGTCTACGACCCGGGGCTACCCTCACCTGTCGAAGAGCCTCTATTCCGCCGTTTTTACTCGCTCTACCGCTTCCTACTACGCGCTTGCCACGAGAACCCGGAGGCTCGCTTCGGTTCTGCCGAAGAGATGAGTGTGCAGCTCATCGGCGTATTGCGCGAGATTCTGGCGGTGCGCGACGGCGTGCAATTCCCGCAGGCGGTGTCGAATTTCTCGCCGCAGCGTTCCACGTACGGCACCAAGCACCTGGTGTTCCGCACCGATCAGCTTGTCGACGGCATCACCCGCGGCGTGGAAATCACTCCGCAAGAAGTGACCTTCGCGCTGCCTGTACCACTGATTAACCCGACAGATCCGGGTGCGCGCATCTTGAGTGCCTCGTCGTTTACAGAGCCCAACGAACTTATCGAAACACTGACCAATGCGCTGTCCGAACCCGAGTATGGCTCTTCCGTGGAAATTCCACTGGGCATCGTGCGTGCGAAACTGGACCTCGGATTAATTGATGAGGCCCGCGACAGCCTCCGCGATGTCTCTGAACGTTTGCAGCGCGATTGGCGTTACCACTGGTACGAGGGCGTGACTTATTTGCTTCTCGACCAATTCAACGATGCCCTCGCCTCGTTCCACCACGTGCTGACGATGCTGCCCGGCGAGCCCGCCCCGAAGTTGGCGCTGGCAGCGACTCTCGAGTTGATTCAACAGCGCTTGGGCATCGCCAACGCATCTCTCCTCGAGCCCGCTGTCGCCCGCGCCGCCGCGAACTTGAGCAGCGCGCTGGATAATGTCGCTGCCGATACGCCCGAGATCTTCTCCCCCGCCTGGGCCAGCGAGTCCCTGTCGCCTCAGACGATTCGTTTCAACACCCTGCGTCTCTACGCCGTCGTGTGGGCGGCCAACCCGACGACGGTATCCTCCGCCTTCGGGCTAGCTCGTCAGCTGGCCTCTGAGCGCCAACACGAAATGGCTATCTCCCAGCTTGACCGCGTACCCGGTAACTCCCGTCACCATCGCATGGCACGTTTGACGACGATTCTGATGCTCACCTCAGGGATGCCCTCCGAGTTAACTGAATCGAGAATTCGCCGTGCTGCGCGTCGTCTGGTGGAGCTGCCGACGAATGAACCGCGCATGCCACAGCTGCGCATCGCCGTGATGGCGTCCGCGCTGAACTGGTTGCGCAGCTCGAACCTCGACCATGCAGCTAGCTCCAATGGTCTTTTCGATGCGCCCTTTACCGTGGCCGGCCTGCGTGAAGGATTGGAAAAAGACTTACGGATGCTGGCACGCTCTTCGCAGTTTCCGCGACACCGCTACAACTTGGTGGATATCGCAAATCTCATTCGGCCACGGACTTGGCGTTAGCTCTCTAACAGCTCCTTACCGAACCTGGTCAAACATGCTGTTGTGGGCCTGAGCGCCACCCCAGAATTGGTGAATAAAGAGAGAATTGCCTTTCGTGGTTTAAGATATCCTCTATGTTTGCCTCTTCGAAATCCTCTCTCCGCAGCGCTAAGCGCGTAATTATCAGCGCTGCAGCCCTCACCACCGCCTTTGGTATTGGGGCCGGCACTGCCGTTGCCCTGCCGGTTTCTCCAGACCTGCAGTCGCTTAGCCAGAGTGTTCGGGACCTCAAGCTGCCGGAGATCTCGACTCTGAATTCGGGCGACCTTGCCCCTGAGCTCTCTGAGGTACTGGATTCCTCTTCGGTGAAGCTGCCGGATTCGGTCGTCGCTCTGATTAATGAAAACTTCAAGTTCGCTGAAAACAACAAGCAGGTGGCGGACAAGGTCAAAACTCAGCTGCTGAACGCCATCGACAGCCTGCCGTTGCCAGCTGCACAGAAGGCCGAAGCCACCCGCGTCGTCAACGAGATTTTCGGTTTGCTGGGGGGCCAGGACGAGCCGTCGCAGCCTGAGCCGGCGCCTGCCCCTGCTCCACAGCCAGAGCAGAAGCCACGCCCTGAACCACGCCCAGAGCCAAACAACCCGTGCCCGCCGAGCGCCCGCGCATGCGTTGACCTGGCTAACCAGAAGACCTGGCTGCAGGAAAATGGCAACATCACCTACGGTCCGGTGCCAATGTCCTCCGGTATGCCGGGTTACGAAACCACCCGCGGCCACCTGAGCGTTACCCGCAAGGTCCGCGATGAGTGGTCCCGTCCTTACAACGGTCCGATGCCGTTCTCGGTGTACTTCACCAACGACGGCGAAGCTTTCCACGAGGGCTCTGTTAGTCAGATGTCCCACGGCTGCATCCACCTGAACCACGATGATGCTGTGAAGTACTTCGATACCCTGCAGGTCGGCGACGGCGTCTACATCTGGTAGTTAGCTGCGCTGATGCGTTGAAACGATGACCGGGTGACTGAGCCTGTTGAGGCATAGGCGCAGTCGCCCCGGCGGTGAAAAATGAGCTCGCCCCACTAGGTTCTTCCAGTTTGGAAGACAGTGGGAGCGAGCTCATTTTTGTTGGGTCACAGCTGCGGATTCAACAGATGGGGCATCTAGCAGCCGTCGATTACGGAGGGTTACAGGGGGTCCTGCCTACTCGCCAGGGCCCCTGCCCCAAAACCTACTCCACGAAGCTCATTGCGTAGCGAGCAATGGCCAGTTCCTCGTTGGTCGGTACCACGAAGACCTTGACCTTCGAGTCCTCCGCCGAAATCAGACGCGGGCCGTCATTCGGCTGGGAGTTGAGCTCGTCATCAATCTTGATACCGAAGTTCTCAAGCTCAGCCATCGAATCACGGCGGATACCGACATGGTTCTCACCGACACCGGCGGTGAAGGTGATGGCATCGAGGCGGCCGAGAATCAGCATGTAAGAGCCAATGTAGCGGCGCAGCTGGTGGACATACATCTGGTACGCAGCCCAAGCATCCGGGTCGTGGTCATCCATGCGCTCCTGCAGGACTCGGAAGTCATTGACACCAGAGACACCCTTCAGACCGGACTGGCGGTTACACAGATTGTCGATCTCGTCGATGCTCATGCCGTTGCGGTAGAGGTGGAAGATGACGCCCGGGTCAATGTCACCGGTACGGGTACCCATCATCAGACCAGCCAGCGGGGTCAGCCCCATCGAGGTATCCACCGCCTGGCCACCTCGGATAGCCGCACACGACGCACCATTACCCAGGTGCAGCGTAATCTGGTTGATTTCCTCTGCCGGCTTATTCAGAAGGTCCGGCACCTGCTTGGAAACAAACTCATGCGAGGTGCCGTGGAAGCCGTAACGACGGATATCAAACTTCGATGCGACCTCTGCGTTGAGCGGGTACAGAGCAGCAGCTGGCGGCATGGTGTGGAAGAAACCAGTGTCGAAGACGGCGACGTGAGGCACGTCCGGAAGCAGCTTGCGAGACTCTTCGATGCCTACGATATTGGCCGGGTTGTGCAGCGGCGCCAGCGGAATAAGGTCGCGGATCATGCCGACGATTTCGTCGGTAATCAGCTCCGGTCCAGAGAACAGGCGACCACCGTGAACGACGCGGTGACCGACGGCCGCAATATCCACCGACTCCGGACCAACACCGTGCTCATCCATCAGCTCGAACGCGCGGTCAAGACCACTGGCGTGGTCAGCGATCGGCTCAGTGATTTCAATCTTCTGTCCGGAGAACTTCAGATTAATAATGCCGTCTTCTTCACCAATGCGCTCCACCAGACCTGAGACATACGGCGGCTGCGTTGAGTCCTTCTCCGGATCTACCAGCTGAAACTTGATAGAGGAGGAACCGGAGTTCAAAACAAGTACGTGACGGGACATAATAATTAGTTTCCTCCAGCCTGAATAGCGGTAATTGCAACCGTGTTGATGATGTCCGGCACCGTGGCGCCACGGGAAAGGTCGTTGACCGGCTTGTTCAAGCCCTGCAGAATCGGGCCGATTGCCAATGCACCACCACAGCGCTGGGCAATCTTGTAACCGATGTTACCGGCGTCCAGATCCGGGAACACGAAAACAGTTGCCTTACCCGCAACGGAGGAATCCGGCATCTTCTTCGCAGCCACAGACGGGTCAATAGCAGCATCGAACTGCAGCGGACCATCGACAGCGAGCTCCGGAGCCAGCTCCTTGGCCTTGGCCAGACCCGCCTTCACACGGTCCACATCCTCACCTGTGCCGGATGCTCCAGTGGAGTAGCTCAGCATGGCGACGCGGGCGTCGATGCCGAAGGAAGCTGCAGTCTCGGCGGATACTACCGCGATTTCACCCAGCTGTTCCGGAGCAGGCTTCGGCAGCACCGCACAGTCCGCAAAACCCCACAGCGAGTTGTCCATAACCATGAGGAACAGTGACGACACCGTGGAAGCCGACGGCTTGGTCTTAATGATTTGCAAGGACGGACGAATGGTGTGCGCAGTTGTGTGGGCTGCACCGGACACCATGCCGTCGACAAGCCCATTGTGAATCATCATCGTCGCGAAGTAGGAGATGTCCCGCATCGTCTCACGGGCCTGCTCCAGCGTGACCCCCTTGGCCTTGCGCATCTCTGCGAACTGTTCCGCGAACTGCTCAACATATTCGGAGGTCTGCGGGTTCCAGAGATGGGCGGCGTCGATGTCAAAACCCAGTTCGGCGGCGCGTGCCTTCATCGCATCCGGGTCGCCGAGGATAGTGAGCTCACAGATGTCCTCGCGCAGGAGGTAATCAGCGGCTTCAAGAATGCGGTCATCGTCCCCCTCTGGCAGCACAATGTGGCGTTTATCAGCCTTGGCGCGCTGCAATAGCCACCACTGGAAACGCTGTGGAGTCATCACTGCGGTGACCTCGCGGCTTACGACCTTGCGCAGCCCCTCAGCATCGTCAACGGCAACAACGGGAACGTCGAGCTCGAGAGTCTTAGCAGCCTCAGCTGCCTCCTCCCCTGTAAGGACAACTGCGAGTACCTCGCTGTGACGCTGAGCTGCACTGCTGAGAGCCAAACGAACGCGAGCCTTTGCGGCCTCTGTGTGGCAGCCCTCGCCGCCAGCGACAACGATGACACCGGCGCCGGCGACGGTGGCAATGCGGAAGTCAAAATCGAGGTTGCCGGAGCCGGTCAGAACAGCCGCCCCCTCGTTAGCAGCGCGGTCAGCCTCAACAGCACTGACGATGGTGTCAAGCGCGGATTCCGGATCCACAACAACCTGATCCACGGTGGCGCCGTGCGCCCCACCGACAGTGTGGAGGCAACGTGCCCCACCCAGTGCCTCAGACAATGCCGTAATGACATCTTGCAGATTGTCTGCGCGGTCCACTGAAGTAATCAGGACTGCGGAGTTGTTGGTGGACGCTTGGGCGTTCTTATCGCTCACCGACGTTCCTTTCTCGCACTGCGCTTAATCGTTGACTTATTTAAACGTTGACTTGGCTCGAGCCGTTGGACTGCCGGAGGCTCAAGATCATGCTGAGCTTCTAATCCTGCTGAATCTAATCCCGCTGAGTCCCAAATCATTATTTTCATCTTATTGTGAGTCACCTTACATCTCACGGCGGACTCAAACCTCTTTGGTTACCCCTGGTAGCCACACTTTTCCCCGCAGATTCCAACAATTTTCCCGCATAATCGCGGGTTTTATGCGGTTTTTCTAGTGAACTAGCCCAAATTCCCACATTAGACGTGACTAAGGTCACATTTAGTTTTGTATGCCTTCAAAAGCATCTCACCGATGATGTGATGCTCGCCTCTCGATTTTTCGTAAGTTATCGCTACGATTGGGGGCGCTACCATTGGGAATGTCGAATAAACCGATAGCTCACCAATAACTCCTTTCCCCCACGAGGTCACCGCTGGCAGCTACTTACGCCGCGGCCTCGTGGCCGTCGTAAAGCATTAGAGAAAGAAGGACACACTTCATGAATCGCCCGCTCCGCGTTGCCGTAATTGGCTCTGGCCCGGCCGGTGTTTATGCTTCCGATGCACTGATGAAATCCAGTACTGACGTGGAAGTCGATCTGTTTGAAAAGATGCCGGCTCCATTCGGTCTAATCCGCTACGGCGTCGCCCCCGACCACCCACGCATCAAGGGCATCATCATGGCCTTGCACCGCGTGATGGAAAAGCCGGAGCTGCGCCTATTTTCCAACGTTGAGTTCGGCAAGGACATCACACTCGACGAATTAAAGGAGCATTACGACGCCGTCATCTTCGCCACCGGTGCCGTCGGCGACCGCGCACTGCCAACGCCGGGAGCGGACCTGCCGGAGCACTTCGGCGCAGGCGAATTCGTGGGCTTCTACGACGGCAATCCACTCTTTGAGCGCACCTGGGACCTTTCGGCGGAGTCCGTGGCCGTCGTCGGTGTCGGCAACGTCGCGCTGGATGTCTCTCGAATCCTGGCGAAGACCGGTGAGGAACTGCACGTCACAGAGATTCCGGACAATGTCTACGAGGTTCTGAAGACAAATAAGGCCAAGGAAGTCCACGTCTTCGGCCGCCGCGGCCCGGCACAGGCAAAGTTCACTCCGCTGGAGCTCAAGGAGCTCGACTACTCACCGAACGTCGAGGTCGTTGTCGATCCGCGCGATATTGATTACGACTCCGCATCCGAGATTATGCGTCGCAACTCCAAGATCACTGACCAGGTCTGCACCATCCTGGAGAACTACGCCATCCGTGAGCCAAAGAACGCACCGCACAAGCTCTACATTCACTTCTTCGAGTCGCCAGTGGAAATCCTCAGCGAGGAGGGTACCGACGGCCAGCAGCATGTGACAGGCTTGCGCACTCAGCGCATGGAATACGACGGTGCTGGCGGGCTGCGGCCGACCGGCGAGACCACCGACTGGAAGGTCGGCGCTGTCTACTCCGCCGTGGGCTACCGCTCTGATGCGCTGCCGGGTATCCCGTTCGACAACGTGAAGAATGTCATTTCCAACGTCGGTGGTCGAGTCATCGAATCCGACAACACCGAGGATGAAGCAGCCGAGGCCATCACTGGCCTCTACACCACCGGTTGGGTTCGCCGCGGACCGGTCGGCCTGATTGGTAATACCAAGGGCGATGCCAATGAGGCCGTAGCCAATCTGCTGGCCGATGCCGCTGAGGGCAAGAAATTCAACCCGTCGAAGCCGGAGTTGTCCGCTGTCAACGAGCTGCTGGAGTCCAAGGGTATCGACTACCTGGACTGGGAAGGTTGGCACAAGCTCGATGCTGCCGAACGCACCGCCGGCGAGGCCGAGGGTCGCGAACGCAAGAAGTACGTCGAGTGGGATGAGATGGTCACCCACTCCAAGGGCGAGTAACGGCGAGTAACTAGGACGGATAAAAAGCGTCGGCTACGCCACTACCTTCACGTCCGTGTACGCGGCGCGCGAGTCCCAGCGGCAGCACACAATCGGCGCCAACAGCTCGGCCAATGGCTCACCAAAAGCCACCTGACCAGCACCGTCGGCAGCGCCTGCATCGATGACTCGATCCCACAATAGGCCCGGCGCGGTAAACAGCGGCACCACTACGAGTCCGCGTCCGCGCTTGGCCGCGCGCTCCTGCGCCGCGGCCACAGCATCGGCTCCCTTGATTTTCTCAGGACCGACCACGAATGCCGCGCTCACATGTCCCGGCAGCATCCCGCCAAGGTTTGCCGCAAACTGGTGCACCGCCGCATTGGCATCCTCATCAGAGGAGCCGACCCCCATCACCAGCGCATCGACCGGCCAGGAAAAAGATGCATTCTCCGCCGCTTCGATGATTCGCTTTACGACGGCGCGCTTCGTGCCGTCGCCAAGCCCGAGTCCTTCAGCCACTGTGATGTCAACACCATGCCGATCGCAGAGTCGAACCTGCTCGGGAACGTCGACTCGCGAGTGGAACGCATCGGTGAACAGCAGCGGTACGGCCAGTGCCTGAGTCTCGCCGGCAGCGGCGAGCTCGGCACAGACGGTATCCAGTGAGGGCTCGTCGAGGTCCAGCCAGGCGAGGCGAATCTGAGAGGGCGCATCCAGACGGGTGAGCGGCATCTTCTCGCGCACGAGCGCGACCACGTCTTCGAGCACCGGTTTGGTCTCTGAGTGCCGAGAACCGTGCGCAAGCAGAATCAGTGCGGTCATCGATGGTCTCCTCAGGCTCGCTAGCTGTGCTTTCTGGTTTCTCTACCTGGCAGCTCTACTGGGCAGCGCCACGCACGAGGCCTGCGGTGAGGGTGTCACCGGTGCCCGGCTCGATGAGCAGGAACGCACCGACACGACCACCGACGCGGTAGACATCGACCGGCAGCGGCTGTGCGACCTCGACGGTGATCTCAGCGACGTCGTTGACTGCAAGCTGATCAGCTACACCGGTGGGCTCACCGGTTTCGATGTCGATGAGCGCATCGACGGAAGCGATACGACCACGCACCAGCGCGGCACCGTAGCGCACCTCTACGACGCGACCGACTGCCAACGGCTTGTCTGCAAGGTGGACGGCCACGGCGGAGAAACGGCGCACGTCTTCCGGGCGCGTGCCACTGATGAGGTCGCCACGGGCGAGGTCGAACTCGGCATCCAGGCTGATGGCCGCCGACTGGCCGGCCACGGCCTCAGTGACATCCTCAGCTGCCACAGTGATCTTCGTGACCGTAGCCTGACGGTTGGCGTCTACGGAGACAACATCGCCCACACGCACGCTACCTGCGGCGATACGGCCGGCGTAACCACGGTATTCAGTGGCGTGATCGCGAATGACATAGTCGATGGGCAGGCGCAGGTCAGCCTCGGCATCGGTTTCCAGGTCGGCACCGATGTTGAGGTTTTCCAGCAGCTCCAGCACGGTCGGACCCTCGTACCACGGAGTGTGCTCAGAAGAATCGACAATGTTGTCGCCGACCAGAGCCGACACTGGAACAACGAAGGTGTTCTGCAGACCCAGGCGCTCTGCTAGTGCTGCCACATCCGACTCAATCTTGCGGAAGGCCTCTTCGCTGTAGTCCAGCAAGTCAATCTTGTTGACAGCAAAGATTACGTGGCGAACACCCAGCAGACCGGCCACCGTTGCGTGACGCTTGGTCTGCGTCACGACGCCGTTGCGCGCGTCGATAAGCAAAACGACGGCCTCGGCGGTGGACATACCAGTGATGGTGTTTCGGGTGTACTGCTCGTGACCAGGACAGTCGGCGAGGATGAAGGAGCGGACGTCGGTGGCGAAGTAGCGGTAGGCGACATCGATGGTGATGCCCTGCTCACGCTCGGCCCGCAGACCGTCGACCAGCAGCGACAGGTCCGGGTTTTCCTGACCGCGCGCCTGTGAGGAGGCGACGACGGCCTCGTACTGGTCAGCGAGGATATTCTTCGTGTCGTGCAGCAGGCGACCGACGAAGGTGGACTTACCGTCGTCGACGGAGCCAGCGGTGCACAGGCGAAGAGTGCGACGAGCGCGAGTGGCGCGGTCAGCGGAAATCAGGGTAGCTGGGGAATTTGGCTGGCTCATCAGAAGTAACCTTCCTTCTTACGGTCTTCCATGGAGGATTCGGACAACTTGTCATCTGCGCGGGTAGCGCCGCGCTCGGTGAGCTTGGATGTGCGAAGTTCCTCCATGACCTCCGCAATAGTGGTGGCAGTCGATTCGACAGCGCCGGTGCAGCTCATGTCACCGACAGTGCGGTAGCGGACAGTGCGAACCTCGAGGGTCTCGCCGTCGCGGGGGCCACCCCACTCGCCCGGTGCCAACCACATGCCGCCGCGGTTGAACACCTCACGCTCGTGGGCGAAGTAGATGGGAGGCAGTTCGATGTCACGGGCTTCGATATAGGCCCAGACGTCGGCCTCGGTCCAGTTCGAGATCGGGAAAACGCGAACGTTCTCTCCGGCGGCGTGGCGACCGTTGTAGAGGCCCCACAGCTCAGGGCGCTGACGGCGTGGATCCCAACCGCCGAAGGAGTCGCGGACGGAGAACACGCGCTCCTTTGCGCGGGCCTTCTCCTCATCGCGGCGGGCGCCACCGAGAACGGCATCGTAACCGCGGTTGGCAATGGTCTCCACCAGCGGCACGGTCTGCAAGGGGTTGCGGGTGCCGTCGGCACGCTCGGTGAGCACGCCGCTGTCGATCCAGTCTTGGACCTTGGCTACGTGCAGCTTGATGCCCGGCTGAGCGGCAATCTTGTCGCGGAATTCAATAACTTCGGGGAAGTTGTGGCCGGTGTCGACGTGGAGCAGCTCCAGCGGGATACCCGCCGGTGCGAAGGCGCGCTTGGCCAGCTCGAGCACGACGACGGAATCCTTTCCGCCGGAGAAAAGTAGTGCCGGACGCTCGAACTGACCGGCGGTCTGGCGAATAATGTCGATGGCCTCGGCTTCCAGCTCGGCAAGCCGCGGGTCGAGGCGGTTTTGTACGGAAACGGTGGTTGAGCTAGTCATGGGGGTTCTTTCTGTTGGGGCTGTGTTGGCTGTTGTAACTGCGCTGTTTTAGCTGATATCGGTTATCGGCGGGCGGCTAGTGGCTGGCGGCAAGTAGCTGTCTGCTAGCCGCTCGAACTAGAGGTGCAATCCGCACTCAGTCTTCTCGGAGCCCGCCCAGCGACCCGAGCGCGGATCCGCACCCTCTGCCACTCGCGCGGTGCATGTCGCGCAGCCAATCGACGGGAACCCCTGTTGCGTCAGCGGATGCACAATGAGGTCGTTGTCCTCGATGTACTGGGCAACATCCTCATCTGTCCAGGTGGCCAACGGGTTGAGCTTGATGCGACCAGTCTTGTCGATCTCCAGTACCGGCGTGTGTGCGCGGGTCGGCGCGTCGACGCGCTTCAGACCTGTGACCCAGCCCTCGTAGGGGCGCTTCACGGCAGACAGCGGCTCGACCTTCCGCAATGCGCAGCATCGCGTCGGGTCGGTCTTGTACAGATCAACGCCCTCTTCGGCGTCCTGCTCGGCGCGGGTGCGCTTCGGCTCAATCGACAGCAGTCGGTTGTCGTAACGCTGTGCGACCTGCTCTGCCACGTCGAGGGTCTCCGGGAAGTGGTAACCGGTATCCAGGAAAATCAGATCTGCCTCCGGCGCGTGCCGAGCAGCCAGTTCCGCCAACACTGTGTCCTGCATCGACAGGGTCACAGCCAGTGGCGTGTGCAGGTGCTCCGCACCCCATTCCAGTACTTCCCCAGCAGTGGCGGTCTCCAGCTTGGAACCCCACTCCAGTGCGAGCTCAATCAGACGGCGAGCAGTTTCCGGGTTGTCCAGCGCGTCTTCACGCGCGAGCGCCTCCTGAGTCTTAATGACCTCAGCGGTTTTCAGTCCCGTGCTCATGACGCCACCTTTCTATCGATATGTCCGTGCAGTTTCACTGTGAATACCCGGCAGCATTCGCGGCATTGCCAGGCGTAATCGGTTTCCAGGTCGGGCCACAGATCATCACCGCCGCAGTAAGGGCAATGCATCACCGCACCCCGGTTCGGATTGGGGTGTGCGCTTCGGCCACCGATTCCCAGTCGCGCTGGCGTCTCGTCTTTTTCGCTTGACGACGGCCCCTGCGACCGAACCCCATTGGGAGATTCACTCACTTCAGGTCCTCCTCATCAGCGCGGACAATCCACTCGCGGAACTGTTCACCCTCGTGGCGCTGCTCCTTGAAGTGATTGACGACGCGCTCGATGTAGTCACCCAGTTCTGCCGAGGTGACCTTGTGTCCGCGAACCTTGCGGCCGAAGTTGGCATCGAGCCCCAGCGAACCACCGAGGTGAACCTGGAAACCCTCGACACGGTTGCCCTCGTCGTCGGTGACAATCTGCCCCTTGAGTCCGATGTCGGCAATCTGCGTGCGGGCGCAGGCATTCGGGCAGCCATTGAGCGCAATGGTGATTGGGACGTCGAGGTCACCGAGGCGTTCCTCCAAGTCGCCCACCAAATCAATTGCGCGCTGGCGCGTGGTGACAAGTGCGAGCTTGCAGAACTCTAGGCCGGTGCAGGCCAGGATGCCCCGTCGGAAAGCAGAAGGCTTGGCAGACAGGCCAATTTCGTCGAGTTCTGCGAGCAGGGAGTCGACCTGGTCGTCGGCGACGTCGAGGAGAATGAGCTCCTTCATCACGGTGGTGCGGACGCGGGAAACACCGTGGCGCTCGGCGATGTCGGCGAGCTTGACCAGGTCAGAGCCCGGAACACGGCCAACAGCGGGCTTAACACCGACGTAGTTGAGACCGTCGGCCTGCTTGTGCACGCCGATGTGGTCCCGGTCGCCCTCGAAAGGTTCGGGTGCGGGGCCGTCGATAAGCTTGCGGTTGAGGTAGTCGTCTTCGAGTACCTGGCGGAACTTCTCCGCGCCCCATTCGGCAACGAGGAACTTCAGACGCGCACGATTGCGCAGGCGACGGTAGCCGTAGTCCCGGAAGATGCGGCACACACCCGCCCATACCTCGGGAACCTCGTCCTCTGGGATCCAGGCGCCGAGACGCTGGGCGAGCATCGGGTTGGTGGAGAGACCACCACCGACCCAAACGTCGAAACCGGGGCCGTGCTCTGGATGATTGACACCGACGAAGGCAACGTCCTGGACCTCGTGGGTGACATCGAGACGCGGGGAACCGGAAACTGCCGACTTAAACTTACGCGGTAGGTTGGAGAACTCGTCGCCGGAGAGGTACTCCTCCTTGATGCGGCGGATGGCGTTGGTGCCGTCGACAATTTCATCGGCCGCAACACCGGCAACCGGGCTGCCTAGAATAACGCGGGGAACGTCGCCGCAGCCAAAGTTGGTGTCGAGACCAACTCGCTCAAGGCGGTCCCAGATCTCCGGCATATCTTCGACGCGAATCCAGTGCAGCTGGACGTTCTGGCGGTCGGAGAAGTCCGCAGTGTCGCGGGCGAAGTCGCGGGAAATCTCGCCGATGGTGCGAATGCCCTCGGTGGTGGTCTGGCCACCGTCGAGGCGGACGCGGAGCATAAAGTACTTGTCCTGCAGCTCGGCGTTGGTCTTCACGCCGGTGTGCTCACCGCTAAGCCCCTGCTTGCGCTGGGTGTAGAGGCCAATCCACTTAAAGCGAGGCGCTAGGTCCTCCGCGGGGATGGAGTCAAACCCCTGCTTGGAGTAGATGTCGATAACACGCTGCTTAACGGCGATGCCAGCATCTTCTTTCTTAATGCGCTCGTCGTCGTTAAGTGGCTCGCGGCCGTCGATAAGCCACTGCCCCTGTGGCTTCGGTGCGCGCTTCTTACGTCGGGTAGCCGCTGCGGAAGCTGGACGCTCGGCGGTTTTCGTAGGAGAGCTCATGGGGAATCTACCGAATCACTTTCGTTTTGTTCTCGTTGACCGAATTAGTTTCTAATCTTTATAGACCGTTTGGTCTACGTTGCATTGCAGGCAACATTAGACCGACCAGTCTGGCTAGTGCAAGCCGGGACACGCTCGGATACCTAGCGGACCCCCGCTTCGCCCACGCGGACACCGTTTTTCGCACCCACTTTGACACCTTCAGAAGCATCCTCGGCCCCGGCATCAACCGAAGCGGGTGATGGAGATCCAGAACTAGGCACATCAGCCGAGGAAGACTGAGAAGTCGGCTCAAGCTGGATCCGCTGACGAAAACCCGGAAGAGTGTCGTGCGAACGCGCCCACAGCACCAGCGCGACGACAACAAAAGCCCACACAAGCAGCACCGTTGCCAGCACGCCCCCAGAAACCAGCGACGAAAACAGAGTGCGAATATTCAGCCCCACCAACACGCCGCCGATCGCAATTCCAAGCAGCCGCGGATTAATGCGCCCCACCAGGTACGCAGCCAAGGGGGCCGCAATCACACCACCACACAACAAACCAATTACCGGTGCAGCATGCTGGGTGAATTCCTCCCGCAGCTTGGGCAAAAAGCCCAGTACAGCCGCCGAGGCAACGAGAAATTCCGCCGCAGAGACAGTACCGATAATCTTGCGCGGCTGGTCAGCCTCAGCGCCGAGCAAAGTTGAGGTGGTAACAGGCCCCCAACCACCACCTCCAGTGGAATCAAGCAGGCCACCAAAGAGCCCCAGCGGAGCGAGCTTCTTCGGCCCCCAGGCCTTCTTCTTGCGCTTAACACTGGCCAAAAAGGCGAAGCGGATAATCACCCACAGACCGAGGAAAAGCAAGATTGTCGAGGTCACAGGCGTCGCAGCATCACCGTCGAGATTCGCCAAAAAGGTCGCACCAATAAAGGCACCGATAGCACCCGGCACGCCAAGACTCAGCGCGCGTCGCCAGTCGACATTGCCGAATCGCCAGTGTGAAATACCGGAGGCCAGTGTCGTACCCACCTCTGCTACGTGAACCACCGCCGACGCAGTGGCAGCACTACTACCAGCGACAATAAACAGCGAAGTAGCGGTGACACCGAAAGCCATCCCCAGAGTGCCATCGACTAATTGCGCGCCAAGGCCGATTAGCACGAAGACTATGAGTTTTTCCATGACAAGCCCTTCCCCGCTTACCCAACCAGAGCCTGCCGTTGCCACGACGTCCGCACGACAAGCTCTTTTAGACCTCGTTCAGCAGAAGCAATACGCAGCAAAACCCTCTCAAGCCAAAGCAGTGATTCTTGCGGTGTTTTGTGTTTGCTTTTTGTAGACCAGTTTGTCTATATTCTGTTTCAGCAAGCATAGACCGATTGGTCTACGATAAGCAATCGCGACAAAGAAAACGTAGAAAAAGGATTCCACCCAATGACCAACGACCAGACTGCAGCCCAGAACACGGCCGCTTCCTCACTGCCCGATCTCGCCAACTCCACCACGCCGCTGCGTGTAGCCGTGGTTGGCTCGGGTCCGGCCGGTATCTACGCCTCCGACGCGCTGATGAAGTCCGGCCGCGATGTCGCCATCGACCTCTACGAGCGCCTTCCAGTGCCGTTCGGCCTCATCCGCTACGGTGTTGCGCCAGACCACCCGCGAATCAAGGGCATCATTAAGTCCCTCCACCGAGTGCTGGACAAGCCGCAGGTTCGACTACTGGGCAACGTGGACGTCGGCAAGCAGGTCAGCGTTGATGAACTGCGCCAGTTCTACGACGCCATCATCTTCGCCACTGGCGCGACCGGCGACCGCGATCTGAACATCCCGGGCTCGGACCTGCCGGAGCACTACGGCGCCGGTGAGTTCGTAGGTTTCTACGACTCCCACCCGGAGTTTGCTCGCGAATGGGACCTCTCTGCTGAGTCGGTCGCTGTGATCGGCGTCGGTAACGTGGGCCTCGACGTCGCCCGTATTCTCGCCAAGACTGCCGATGAGCTGCACGTCACCGAAATCGCCGACAACGTCTACGACGGCCTGGCAAAGAATGCCGCCCGCGAAGTCCATGTCTTTGGCCGTCGCGGTCCGGCTCAGGCAAAGTTCACTCCACTGGAGCTGAAGGAACTGGACCACTCTGACACCATTGAGGTTGTCGTGAATCCGGAGGACATCCAGTACGATGCCGCCTCCGAAACGTCCCGTCGCGAGTCCAAGATCACCGATCAGGTCTGTACGATTCTGGAAAACTACGCCATCCGCGAGCCAAAGGGCGCCCCGCACAAGCTCTTCATCCACTTCTTCGAGTCCCCGGTCGAAATCATCGGCGAGACCGGTGAGGATGGAGTACAGCATGTCAGCGCTATCCGCACCGAACGCACTGAACTCGACGGCGAGGGTGGCGTCCGTGGCACCGGCACGTTCACCGAATGGCCGGTCGGTGCGGTCTACCGTGCAGTCGGCTACCGCTCCGACGCAGTCACCGGCGTACCGTTCGACACCGGCACCCACACCATCCCAGATGCCGGCGGACGCGTGCTTGACGACGTCGACGGCAACCACATCCAGGGTCTGTACACCACCGGCTGGATTCGCCGTGGCCCGGTCGGGCTAATCGGTAACACCAAGGGCGACGCCAACGAAACTGTCGGCAACCTCATCGCCGACTGGGAGGCAGGCCGCCTGGTCGCACCTGCAAAGCCCACGCATAACGACGTCGACGAGTTCCTGGCCAACAAGGGCCTCCAGGTCACCACCTGGGAGGGCTGGCACGCACTCGACGCCGCCGAACGTGCAGCGGGCGAAGCCGAAGGCCGCGAGCGCAAGAAGCTGGTCGAGTGGGCCGACATGGTTGCGGCCTCCACGGTCGTCGCAAAGCAGCCAGATGCCGATGACGTGGCCGAAGCTGTACACGAAGCGGTTGTGGAGACTGTCGCCAGCTAGCGCGTCGGGTCTAACCGGGCAGTTGATTGTGCACGTCAGTCGGTCTTCGGATTAGAGTTAATACATGGCTTATCATGCAGACTCATCCAACCTGGACGTCAAGGAAGTTCTGACCTGGGAAGGCTTCGGCGTCGCCTCCCGTGAACTGGCACAGCAGATTGTCGACTCGGACTTCGACCCGGAGATCATTATCGCCGTGGCCCGCGGTGGTCTTCTACCTGCAGGTGCACTCAGCTACACCATGGGCGTCAAGCTCTCTGACGCCATTAACGTCGAGTTCTACACCGACGTGGCGGAGACCCTACCGGATCCGGTTTTGTTGGAACCGCTGCTGGACATCGAGTCGATTTCCGACCGCCGTCTGCTGGTCGTTGACGATGTCGCAGACTCCGGTCGCACGCTGCACCTGGTGCTCGATCTGCTTAAGACCCACGGTGCGGAAGTACGCTCCGCTGTGCTCTACGGCAAGTCCCGCTCGGAGATTGCACCGGACTATGTCTGGAAGCACACCGATGACTGGATCGTCTTCCCCTGGTCGGCCGAGCCACCGGTACAGAAGTCCAAGTAGATCAAGTAGCTTACGCACCATAGCGGGCAAACAAAAAAGTGCGCTGCGGGGCCGGTTATGGCCGTACCGCAGCGCACACTAGGTCGTCGAACTAGCCCAGTTCGACGACCTTAATCTTTGATGCCGCCTCCGATGCACGCTCACGAGCAGCATCGACAGAATCCGCGGTTGAAACAGCAACGCCCATGCGGCGACGCGGGCCAGCGACCGGCTTACCAAAGATACGAATATCAGTCTCCGGAATAGCCATGGCCTCCGTCAGCCCGGTGTAACCCGGCTGCTCGATGTCAGCACCGCCGTAGACCACAGCGGAGGCTCCCGGGGACACCAGCGTGACGTCGATAGGCAGACCCAACACTGCACGCGCGTGCAGCTCGAACTCAGAGAAACGCTGGGTGCCCATGGTGACCATGCCGGTGTCGTGCGGACGCGGGCTGACCTCGGAGAACCACACCTCATCGCCGCGGACAAACAGCTCGACGCCGAAGATACCGCGACCGCCCAGCGCGTTGGTGATGCGCGCGGCGACAGAGCGCGCATTGTCCAGGGCGTTTTCACTCATGGCAGCCGGCTGCCATGACTCAACGTAGTCGCCGTCCTGCTGACGGTGCCCAATGGGCTCACAGAACCACGTTGCCCCCTCGCCGGTCTCCGGATCAACGGAGCGCACGGTCAGCAGCGTGATCTCGTAGTCGAAATCGACGAAGCCCTCCACAATGACGCGGCCGGACTCGACGCGGCCGCCACTCATGGCATAATCCCACGCGGCCTGGACATCCTCCGGCGAACGCAGCGTGGACTGCCCCTTGCCCGAGGAACTCATGACCGGCTTGACCACACACGGGAAGCCAATCTCATCGACAGCTGCGGTGAATTCATCAAAGCTGGAGGCGAAGTGATAGCGGGAAGTCGGCAGCCCAACCTCTTCCGCAGCCAGACGGCGAATACCCTCTCGGTTCATGGTCAGCTGAGTCGCCCGTGCGGTTGGAATAACGGTGACGTCCAGCGTCTCGTCTTCCTCAACCTCTTCCAGCACCTCGGTTGCCAGGGCCTCGATCTCGGGGACGATGAAGTGGGGCTTGACCTGGAGAATCAGATCCCGCAGTGCACTGGAATCCGACATATTCAAGACGTAGGCGTGGTGAGCGACCTGGTGTGCCGGTGCATGCTCGTAGCGATCGGCAGCGTGCACCTCAACGCCAAGACGTTGGAAAGCAATGGTCACCTCCTTGCCGAGCTCGCCAGAGCCGAGCAGCAGAACTCGCGTTGCTTCCGGCTGGTACGGGGTTCCGGTGACTTCAGGGGTGAACATCGAGATAAATTCGCTTTCGTCTACGGCACATACGCTGCGCAACCAGCAGCTGTTAAATTGATTGCCTCCAGCATACGACAGCGAGCTGATTCACCGCGGCGGGCACGGGCGGGAACCTAGCGCGGGAACACCCGCTGGAACTCAGCCAGCGCCACCTCACGGTCAGCGGCCAGGACAACATTCGCCACCGAACCGGCAGGATCTTCCACCACCTGTCCGCGGCGTGCTGGCTCATCTGCAAAGGTTCGCTTATCGACGCCCACGAGACGCATCTTCTCCACTTCCCCGGTCACCGCACCGACGGCCACCATCGCGGCAAAGAGGTCATGAACCTGCGCCTTGTAACCGACTCCAACTCCCTGGTGGAACTCAAAGTAGAACTTCAGTGAGCGACGCAGAACACGCAGTAGCTCCGGGTTCATACCGGCATCTCGCCAGGATTCAATCTCAGTATCACTAATGGTGATGGTCTCGGTGACATTGAGCGGAACCAGCGTCGGCACCGGCGCGCCTGCGGCGGTGGCGATGCTGCGCACGGCATCCTCCGGGCGCTCGACGGCCACAGCGCCCGCGGTGCCGAAGACCTCGATGACCGCGGTGGGGTCAACCCAGAAGTTCCATTCCGCAAACTCGGTAACGTTACCGTGGTACTCCACAGCACCACCCATAATGGTCACGCCGTCGAGCTCCCGCATGAGTTCCGGGTACTTCTTCAAAGCGGCCACGTAGGTGGTCATAGGGCCAGTGACCAGCAGGTGCACCTTCTCCCCCGTCGACCGTGCCTGCTCGATGACCTGGCGCCACAGCGCCAGCGGATCCGCCGCCCCTCCGCGCCCCGGCTCGTAGATGACGGCCGGTGGCGCCAGGTTGTAGCCCAGCCCGTACGGACCATGAGTCTCAGGCGTGGTAGTCAGCTCACGGTCAGCGGGCCCCTCGAAACCGCTGACAACCGGGACCTCCGGGCAACCGCAGAGATTCAACATGTACTTGGTGTTGCGAGCGGACCATGCCGCAGTGGTGTTACCACCTGCGCAGGTCACACCCACCAGCTCGATCTCGCCTGCGGTATGTAACCCTGCGAGGTAGACGAGAGCAAGACTGTCATCGATACCCGTGTCAACGTCGGCAAGCACTTTCAAACGCGTCATAAGGTCAAGTGTGACACGAAACACGCTCAGCCCGCAGAGCTAAACACGGGCAAAACAGGGATACAGACGAGTTTTCGCTGGTGCTAGCCGGGTTTACTAGTTCGTCGACATCGCTGCATCACCCACCGGAGCGGGCTCTGGCAGCGGCATATTCAGCTCGGCCAAGACCTCGCGCAGTCGCGTCGGGTAGTCGGTGATGATGCCATCGACACCAGCGGCAATCTGCTCGCGCATGGTCTCCTTTTCGTTCACCGTCCACGGCACCACCTTCATGCCGGCCTCGTGTGCGCGGGAAATCAGCTCCGGCGTGGCGACCGGGTGGTAGTCAGAATCCGACGGTGTCTTGCCGTAAGGAATGCTGTGCGTCGGTGAGAGCACCTGCACGCCGAGCTGCTTGGCGGCCTCGATGATGTCGCCATCGACCTCGTCGTAATTGACATCGCCGATCCAAGGAGAATCCTTCTTCCAGGTGGTTTCGTCCCACAGCATGACCAGCGGAATCTCCGGGTTCCATTCCGCGACCAGCGGCAACGAGCGCCAATCGAAGGATTGAATCATCACACGATCAGCCACACCCGCGCGGTCAATCTCGTCGAGAATCACATCGACGAACTCCTGCGGTTCTGCCGAGTCAGCGCGCTTTTCGCCCTCGATCTTGGTCTCAATGTTGAAGTGGATGTCCTGGTTGTCCTTAGTCAGCTCGAACAGCTCCGGCAGGGTCATCATCCTATTGCCCTTGATTGGCTCCGCATCCGGGAAGTCCTCGAGCTTCTTGTCGCAGACCAGGGTTTGTACCTGCTCATAGGTGAGATCATGTACGAGCTTGCCGACGTACGGGTACTGCGGATCCCCCTCCGTCACTGGCTCGGTGTCCGAGCACTTATCGTCTTGGATCTCCGGATCGTGCCAGACCATAGGCACGCCATCCTTCGTCAGGACGATGTCCAGCTCCAACGTCGTAACGCCCAGCTCCAACGAGTTGATCATCGCCTGCTTGGACTCCTCCGTCCACTCACCGCGACCACCACGGTGCGACTGCAGATCAAAACCCTCCGGCAGCTTAGCCATCGCAGCCGGCCGCACATTCGCGGCCGCATTCAGCTCAGCAACCTGCTGCTTTTCAAAGGTCTTCTCTTCGCTCGACGTAGTGCTAACCGCGCTTGCACTGCTTGACGACGATGCCGCGTCGTTGTCCGCATCATTGCTGCATGCTGCAATAGGAGAAATAGCAAACGCGCCCATAGCGATGGCCGCGATTGCGCGACGCGTGCCGTGGACGCGTGAATTCTGAGGCTGCTCGCTCTGCTTGGTCCGTTCGTCAAACATGGAGTCAGATGAGTTGCGAGAAGACATGGCCGGTGATTTTTCCTCTTTGGGCGTAGTATTAGCGACTTCATAGCGACGGCGCAGTACCGACAACACAGTGTCGACAAACTACCGTCGGAGGTTTACGGAACACAGAAATCTAGATGAAAACTGTGTGGCGCGCCACTACTTTAAAACGGCCTGACAGCACTCGCATCTGGAGAGAGTGCGGGGTGAGCGTTTAATTCCCCTCTGCTTTTGGAATCTCGCCTTCTTGAGCGACCTCTGACCCATCCCAGGAGTACGTAACGGGAGCGTTGTACTGGTCTTTAAAGGCGAAGGCACCGCCGTCTTCGATCATTTTATTGACATCGAAGAAATTGACGGTCACAGTTTTGCCATCGCCCTCGACCGAGTTGATTGTCTGCGGACCACCGGCGGTACCCACGTACTCGCCCTTATGAAACAGCAGCACTGCACCAGCGGTAGTTGAATGCGTAATTTCATTCTGTACTGCTGAGGCAAAGGTCAACTCGCTGGTGGTATCCCAGTTCGTATCGTCCGTGACTGTCCAACCGCTGCCATTGCCACCTTCCATTGAGTTCAGGTCGGCAACCGCTTCTTCGAAAGCCTCTTCCTGGGTTGGCGCAGAAGAACCCCCATCGGAGTCGTTGTCATCGACATCCGGATTGGGGGTATCTGCACTTTCACTGTCATCCTCGACAGTGGTGGTCGTAGTGATGGTCGTCGTTTCTTGATCTACCTGAGAAGCAGAGGTCGGTGCTGCGGTCTCATCAGTGGAGCAACCGGACAAAGCCACTACACCTGCGACCGCCGCGCTAACCAGCATCGACCCGCGACGAACTGAATGACCACTCATGGCTGGAACCTCTTCTGTTCTCTCAAGTTTTCTCAAGCACTGCGCTACGACGGAGCATTACTTTCTCATGTCCGACTCTGAATTGAGTTTACTTGGGAAAACTCAAGAGACCCCGGGAGTGTCCAAGAATTTTCGAAAGCTCTCGAAAATTCTCGGGAGTCCTTAGGAAGCGGGTGTCGCGCCGCCGGGAATCTTGCCCTCGTGGACGACGTGATCTCCGTTCCAGAAGAAGTGAACATTAGAGGTGAACTTGGCCGCATCAGCGTTCGGCGCACCTGCGGCCTCTTGGGCCTCCCAGTCGTGGTAGATGACCGAGATGTTCTTACCATCAGGGGTCGGCGTCACCTTGTTGATGTGCTGAGGCCGGTCAGAGTCCGTACCAATGAACTCACCCTTGTGGAACATCAACAGCACAGTGGAGGACTGAGCGTTGCCCTGCTTGGCCTGATCTGCGAGAGCAAAGCTCAAATCGCTACACGGGCTGAAGTTGGAGGTGCCAGTGTACTTCCACCCATCATGGTTGTTCGGACGCTCCCTGTTGACCTTATCCAGGGCCTCCTGGATTTCAGGTGCTGCCGGGTTCGGGGTACAGCTATCTGCCTTCGCCGGAGCCGGTGCCGGCACTGGGGCCGGTTCCGCCTGAGCCGCGGGAGCTGCAACGGCTCCACCTACTGCGGAGAAAACCATCGCGCCGGAAAGTACGGCGGAACTTGCCAATCGTTGTACTCGGTGTCCTGTGTTTTGCATGAAAACCACACGCCTTCTGTCGTTTGGACTTCTGTCGTTGGACCACGCGGTGAGGCCTACGATACAAAAATGACTCTGGGATGCCAGTGTCAACTGACAATTCCCAGAGCCTTCTCGTGGTTAGCAAATGTTCTTTTTTTACAGCAGCCAGCAGTTTCGACACCGAAGATTTTTTATCTAACAGTTCGATAAAGCCGGGTCGAAAGCCGGACTATTTTCCGGCTAGTTCGCCACTGCCCCCCAGGCTAAGTACCCAGCGCTAGTTGCCCAGCGCTAGTTGTCCAGCACATCGTGGACAACGATGGTCTGGTCACGACCCGGGCCAACACCGATGTAGGAAATGCGAGCGCCGGAGAGCTCCTCCAGGCGGTTCAGGTAATCCTTGGCCTTGTCCGGCAGCTCATCGAAGGTGCGGCAGCCAGTGATGTCTTCGTCCCATGCAGGCATGGTCTCGTAAATCGGGACAGCGTGGTGGAACTCCGACTGGGTGAGTGGCATTTCGTCGTGACGCACGCCATCAACGTCGTAAGCGACACAAATCGGAATCTCGCCGATACCAGTCAGGACATCCAGCTTGGTGATGAACAGATCCGTGAAACCGTTGACGCGCGCGGCGTAGCGAGCCAGCACCGAGTCGTACCAACCACAGCGGCGCTTACGGCCGGTGTTGACTCCGACCTCACCGCCGGTGGTCTGCAGGTACTCGCCCCACTTGTCGAACAGCTCCGTCGGGAACGGGCCAGCACCGACGCGGGTGGTGTAGGCCTTCATGATGCCCAGCACCGAAGTGATCTTCGTCGGGCCGATGCCGGTGCCCACGCAGGCACCACCAGCGGTTGGGTTCGAGGAGGTCACGAACGGGTAGGTGCCGTGGTCGACGTCGAGCATGGTGGCCTGGCCGCCCTCCATGAGGACGTGCTTGCCGGCATCCAAAGCCTGATTGAGCTCAAACTCCGAGTCGATAATCATCGGGCGCAGACGATCGGCGAAGCCCATGAAGTAATCAAAGACTTCATCCGGGTCGATAGCGCGGCGGTTGTACAGCTTGACCAGAATCTGGTTCTTCTGAGCCAGCGAAGACTCAATCTTCTGGCGCAGAATCGACTCATCCAGAATGTCCTGGACACGCAAGCCCGTACGGCCGACCTTGTCGGCATACGTCGGGCCGATACCGCGGCCAGTGGTGCCGATAGCGCGCTTACCCAGGAAGCGCTCGGTCACGCGGTCCAGCGTCTGGTGGTACGGAGCAACCATGTGGGCATTGCCGGAAACGCGCAGGCGGGAGGCTTTTGCACCGCGAGCTTCGAGGCCATCAATCTCGTCGAAAAGCGCCTCGAGGTTGACCACACAGCCGTTACCGATAATCGGCACCGCGTTTTCCGACAGCACACCCGCCGGAAGCAGCTTCAGCTCATACTTCTCACCGCCGACGACAACGGTGTGGCCGGCGTTGTTGCCACCGTTGGGCTTGACGACGTAGTCGACGCGGCCACCGAGAATATCGGTTGCTTTGCCCTTGCCCTCGTCGCCCCACTGGGCACCGACGATAATGATTGCGGCCATAGTCCTACTTCAACTCCTGGGATTGCAGACGACGCATTAGAGTGTAGTCCTATGCGTATTGTTGTGCTGCAGTGTGGCCCCGATGTACCCGCGTTTTCCCAATTGCTCCGCCAATCATGGTCTACATCAGCACCGTCCGCACCATCAGCACCGGCTACTCCGGCACCACCCGCCTATGCGCTTCACGACGTCGCGATGATCCCCGCCCGCAAGGAGCTGGCTTTCATCGATGACCTGGCCAAGGACGTACTGCCTGTCGATACAGCACCGACGCCGGAGGAAATCTCCAAGCAGAAAAAGGTCGACCACTTAGGTGCTCCGCAACCCGCTCCGCAAAAGCCGAGCGAGCCGTTGCGAATTGTGGTCGTTGGCACCGACGCGGCACTGGCTGCCGTGGCAACCTACCTGATGCGCAAGAACCTCCTGTGGATTGAACTGGCACATGTCCCCACCGCGCCCTCGACCGCGGCCAAAAACTGGGGCATCGAAGGAGGAGAAGGGCTCGATGCGGCGGCCGCGCTCACACGCCCGACGATGCCAGTGCCGCTGATCCGCGATGACACCGGGCACGCAATTGTTGGTTACGTCCTACTGACAGAGCCAGGAATTACCGGAGTGTCCTCGGGAAACGGGTTTACTGGCGAGGTCTATGTCGACGAGCATCAGATGTTCTCCGGCACATCCACCGGCCTGCAGATTCGCCCTACCCCCGACGCCCCGGGCATCGTTGCGGCCGAAGTTCCGGCGCCGGACGCGGAAGTCGGTAACGAGGATGGAGGCAACAAAGGCCTGCTGAGCCGACTCGGATTGGGTCGCGGTGGCCGTCGTAAAGCGAAAGAAGCCCCGTCCCGCGAGCTGCACCGTCCGATGACGGGTCGGGCAGTTCAAGTTGGTGGCCTGGGCTTTCGATACGTACGCGATGGCGTGGAGTCGCGAAAGCCGCGCAAGAAAACAACTCTGTACCGACACCTTCGCGACTTGCAGATTGTGCACTAACTGCGTCGGGGCAATAGCCACGGTCTGCCTGTGCGAAAGTGGCGTGCATGAAAGTGACCTGCGCGAAAGTTCGAGTACAGATAACATTTGGGTGTTAAAGCCACTGCCCGCCACTGCCTCGATAGGACAGCATCATGACTGACAACACCCCACGGCTACGCGCTGGCGACCAAGCCCGCCACACTGCGCTGGAACGCTTGGAATGGGCATTCCGCGATGGCCAGATTGACTTTGCGGAATTGCAGGAGCGCACCGAGAAAGCCCAAAAGGCGACGTACATCGATGAGTTGCCCGCATTGACACAAGACTTGTCGCTGCCCGCGAACCTGGCCGAGCCGACTCCACATGCACACCCAAACCCTAACCTGCGCCCGAACCTACACAGCGTCCCGGACGAGCACCATTCGGTGGCACCGAATGCAGCCAACAATCATCAACCAGCTCGGATTGATAGCTCCGCCGCGGCAACTGGTTCGAAGCTCTCCATCGGCATCTTCGGCGGCACCGACAAGAGAGGCCCTTGGACGTGCGCTCCCACGCACACCACGGTGGCGGCCTTCGGCGGGACCGGCTTGGATTTCCGCGAGGCCATCCTGACCGCGGAAACCACTGTCGTCAACATTGGCTGCGCCTTCGGTGGAGTCGACGTCATTGTCCCCGACCACTACCAAGTTGATGTCGACGTGCTGCCCATCTTCGGCGGCACGGATGTTACTGGAAAGCCGGGACGTCACCTTCCAGCTCCTGGCGCAGGCCAGGCTCCGAAGATTATTGTGCGCGGCTTCGTCGCTTTCGGTGGCGTCGAGGTCAAGCGCGTACCGCACTAGAGCACGCTGCAGTAGCACGTGGGCAGTAGCATGTGCGCCGGAGCACGTGGGCAGTAACCGCCTGGCGCCTAGCGAGCCACTACTCGCCCACGCCTCACCGGCTACTCGTCCCATACCTCCGGTGGCATTGCTGGGAACGGCGTCGTCGGCGGCAGCGTTGCCACAGCTGAACGTCTGGACAGGCCACACACCTGCAACAGGTCCACCACCAAGGAGCGGGACTGCGCAAACACAACCTGTTCCGACAGCGTTGCGTCCTCGATCACGCGCGGGTGCATTTTCGCCGCTAGACGACGCAAGTACCGAACCACGTCTTCAAGCTTGACCTCTCCGGATCCCTCGGAAAGCTGAGCGATAGCGATGTCGCCGGACTCGAAAGGCAACTCGCCCCACTCTGGGATTCGGCGCACGGCGGCTTCGTCGTCAAGCACATGACTGACCAGACGCGTACCTTCAGACACGCCGAGAACAAGTGCGCACAGTTCGGACGAGAAGTCGATGTGGTCCTCACGTGCTGTGATAGCGCGACGCGCGAGCACACGGATGTTGCGCATGGCGTTGTCGACGGGATGAACCATACGTGACAGCGAGTGGATTCGATCCCGGGAGCGCCAGAGCAACGGCGAGATACGGACCTGCTCGCCCGCGTCGGCGACAGTGCGGTCCATCAGCGAGACTTGCGCCTGCATGGAGCGCACCACGCTCAGTGCGGTGCGGATGCGATCGGTGTCGCCCTCTTTCATGCCGATGCCGATGTCATAAAGTACATCTGCACCCATGTCGAGGACCTTGGCCACCTTGCGGCGAGCACCCGCCAGCGGGCTTCGCGGCAATATCATGAGCACAATAATGCCCACCACACCACCGACGAGAGCATCGATCATTCGGTAATAAGAACCAGCGGTGCCCGGCGGAATAATGGTGGCGATGAGCACGGCTGAAGATGCCGCTTGGTTGACCACAAGCGGTCCTCGACCGACAAACACACCGATGACCATGGCGACGAACACACCGACGGTCAGCTGCCAGATACCCGAGCCGAGGATGGAGATAATCACATCACCAATGCCGACTCCCAACGAGGCACCGAGCACCAACTCCACAGAGTGCTTTAAGCGAGGACCTGCGGTCATCACGTTGAGGCTGATGAAAGCGGCCATCGGCGCGAAGAACGGGTTGGGGTGCCCCAGTACCTCAAGTGCGAACCAGTAGGCCAACCCAGCGGCTAACGTGGCTTGGACAATGAGCATCCAACGGGAGCGCACACGGTCAATCGCATGGAGGAAACGCGTGCGGGGCCTCACTTTCTGACGCAACTTGTTTGCTGCGCGGGAGGCCGGATGTAGGTACGTATTGCGAAAATCTTGGAAATCCGGGCGCGGATTATCCTCGACGAATTGCGTTTCCTTAGCTTCGACGAGGTCGTCGACATGCGCGGGAGCAAGGTCCTCTAGATTCCTGGCAGCTGCGGCATCCTTATCTTCCCCACCAGCTATGCCAGCCATGCCGAAGTCACCATCCTCATGTAAAAAACTGTGCGCTTTTTATGTACCCGTTGTGCTGTTGTGCACTCTTATGTGCCCGCTGAATCTCTGTGCGCGATTAAAGACCCAGTTCTGGCAACGCGGATTCATCACTGTCACGCAGCAACGCCATCATGCGATCGAATTCATCATCCTCGCCGATAGCCTTAGCAGCCTTAGCCAACGCTGCGAAGGCGCGGAGCACACCACGATTCGGCTCGTGCTCCCACGGAATGGCTCCGAACCCCTTCCAGCCGTTTCCACGCAGCAGGTCCAGACCGCGGTGGTAACCAGTGCGAGCGAAGGCATAGGCCTGAATCTCCTGGCCCTCGGACAAGGCGCTTTCAGCCAAATCCGCCCAAGCCTGGGAATCGCGCGGGCATGCGCGAACCACGGCCTCCGGGCTTGCGCCACCGTTGCGGGCAGCAACGGCCTCGTCAAGAACGGGGAGCTTCACGGGAGCAGGAGCCATCATGTCATTGAGTTTCATGCGTCCTATTGTGCCAGGCATCACGTGGCGATGGCAGGGGCTCAGTAGGTGACTCCCTGTTGGCAACGGCGGGCACAGCGCGGTGGTACAACGTCGGCAAGCGCCAGATGACGACCAACTAGCGTTCCCCGACTACTCCGGGCAGCTCGGCTTCGTCGAATCCAACGACTCACCATTTTCCAGCTTGGTCGCAACAAAATCGGCCACTCGGGCGCACGCTTCCATCAGCATCCAACCCGACAGTTGGACAGAGAGGTCACGCTCCTTAATCGCCGAACCGCGAACCGCGCCACCGACTGATTGCGCAACCGAACCGCCCTGTGGGAACTGAGCATTATCGTTCCAATCTGCGGGGAAAAGCGGCAGGCCATCAACCTCGAGGCGGTGGTACCAGCACTTCTCCCCCGAAGCCAGAACCAGTCGGCGAGCAATGCGAGCTGCCGCGCGATTCATGCGATTGTCTCCAGGCAAACGCACCGCCGCATCGGCGAGGTATCGCACCAGGATGCCGTTGAACAGACCACCATCGCCGCCACCGGCACCGGCGATAACATTGTCGGTGGTCGCCAAATCCTTTGCCACCGCGTGGATGAGGTTTTGCACGCGCGTGAAATACTTCGTCGCCTGTTCACGCTGGCCGTGCGCCCGAAGCGCAAGTCCCACTTCGAGGCAAGCGCCAATCATGACACCCTGGTTGTACGTAAACATGCCCTTCTGCACGACGGCACCTGCCATGGACAAGCGAATGCCGTCGTAGAGCAGCCCTGAGTCCGACAGGAGGTTGGCGTAAACCCAATCGATAAGTTCCTCTGCCTCCTTGATACGACCAGCCCGGGCCAGAGCGATGGCTGCAGGACCGTTCGAGGGGACGTTGAAAAAGAGGTCCTGCTCACGCCACGGCAGCACACCCGTGGACTCCTGCCGACCATCGCCCAAGCATGAAATCAGCCGTGCTGTCGTCTTCTTGGGCACCGATGCGCCGAGGACAGCGTCGGCACGCCCGAGCGCCAACGCCATCCACGCGCGATCGTCGTAGTACTTGTTCTTGGTCAGCAGCGTGAGGTTGCGAATGCGGATACCCCGAGTGGTCTGGCGGATAGCGCGGTACTTCTCCTTAGAAGGCACGCGCTTGGCTGCGTCTACCAGGCAGTCGAGATACTGCGCCTGCCACCAGTAATGCCAGTTGATGAAGACCTTATGTCGAAGCGGCGCGGGCCAGGAAGCCATTGCCAAATTCGTGCCCGGAAGACCCCACAGCTTCGCCGCATGACGGTTGCGAATCGCCTGTTCAGCCACGTCCGCACGATAGGCCCACGTTTCGGCCTCCGGACGCGACATTTTTAGAACCACTGGCTCTCCTTAAAACGGCTGTGAAACAGCTCTAAAACAGCCTTCGAAATAAAACACCTAAGCAGACAATTACCAGGCCGCGGTGATATCTGCATGAGTACGAATCCAAGAGTGCATGGCAATACCCGCCGCTACCCCCGCATTTATCGAACGCGTCGATCCAAATTGGGCGATCGACACCGTCAGATCCGCCGCCTGCTGTGCCTCTTCAGTCACTCCCGGCCCCTCCTGGCCGAAGAGCAAAAGACAACGCTCGGGCAACTCAACGGTTTCGATGGGTACGGAGCCCGGCACGTTGTCCACGGCCACCACAGCCAGGTCATGCTCGCGCGCCCAGCTAATGACCTCCGACACCGTCTCATGGTGCAGCAAGTGCTGGTAGCGGTCAGTCACCATCGCGCCGCGACGATTCCAACGCTTGCGCCCCACGATGTGCACGGCCTCTACCAGGAAGGCATTTGCGGTGCGTACCACGGTGCCGATGTTGGAGTCATTCTCAAAATTCTCGATGGCGATGTGCAACGGATGACGACGCTTATCCAGCTCCGCGACGATAGCCTCCATCGTCCAGTAGCGGTAAGCATCGACGACGTTGCGTCGGTCGCCCTCATCCAAAAGCTGCTCATCGTATTCTGGGCCGGTCGGCCGAGGTTCGTTCGGGTGCTCCTGCTCCCACGGCCCCACCCCGACACGAGCCTCAAACCATTCCGTCGGCCCCTTCCCGGGCTCAGGCGCGGTCAAGAGCCAACAGCCCCTCGACCAGGAACAACTGCGCCACGGTGTAGGTGTCCATCACTGCCGCATTCAGAAGCTTGCCGACGACGCCCTCCTCCGCAAACATCTTTCGAGCCATCAGTAGCGTGTCGGAGACGAGGAACAGGTTGCCACCGTGGCCGAGGCCGTAGGCGGCATCGGCAATCGGCAGGCCGGTCTGCTCATCAGTACCGACAGCACCGGCACCCTCCAGCAGCGCCGGGTCATCGGCCAGTGCGGAGGTCACAGCCAGCAGCGGACCGTAGCCAACAGCAGCGGGCAGCGCCTCGGGCTTTACAGCACCGACCAGCGGTACCGAACCAGCCCACAGTGGGAAGCGAATGGCAGCACGCAGCGCGCTAATCCGAGCTCCGGCACGCCACAGCAGCACGTGGTAGGCAACCTGGTTAACTGCGAACGGCACAGAACCGCGGTTCAGGTTCGGCTTATTCGGCATGAGAATCAAGTCGCCCAGCCAACCGCCGGCGAGGCCGATGAGCAGGGTGGTCGTCGTAAAGCGAGACGTCTCGTGGCGACGGCGCCAAACATTGGCCGCCAACAGTGGCATGAGGACAGTCTTGGAAACTCGACGTGGAGTCTCCCAGCCGAAGGCACTGGAGACAACGTTGACCGCACTGGCGGCGATATAGCCGGCACGTTCTGGGGCACGGCGGGTGTCGGAGCTTGCGCTGGCGATACCGACGAGTGCGCCGAGGCCCTCGCCCGTGCGACGCACAAACATGTCAGCGACGGTTTCCTTGGTGCCGGGAAGTTTGGTCGTGGTGAGCTTGGACAGGAGTCCTGCGCGCTTGGTGGTCATGGGGATGTTCCTCTTTCGTGGGACTGCGTTGGGGCGGTGAGCTGGGTGAGGCTCGGCGAGCAGGGTGAGGCTCGGCGATAGCTCTAGCGCTCAGATTCTTAGGCCAGACCCAAGTCATCCAAACCGAGCAGGTAACGGTAGTCCAGGCCTTCAGCCTTGATGACCTCGTCGGCGCCCGTCGCGCGGTCAACCACCGTGGCGACACCGACAACCTCAGCACCGGCCTCACGTAGTGCAGCGACGGCAGTCAGCGGCGAGTTGCCCGTGGTGGTGGTGTCCTCCACAACCAGGACCTTCTTGCCTACAATGTCCGGTCCCTCGATGCGGCGCTGCATGCCGTGCTTCTTGGCTTCCTTACGCACCACAAAGGCATCAATTGGACGCCCTTCGGCGTGCATGACAGAGGTAGCCACCGGATCCGCGCCAAGCGTCAGACCACCGACGTGCGCGTAGTCCCAGTCTCCAGTGAGCTCTCGTAGCAGAGAACCAATCAGACGCGAGGCCTCATGATGTAGAGTGGCGCGGCGCAGGTCAACGTAGTAATCAGCCTCACGTCCAGACGACAGCGTGACCTTGCCATGAACAACCGCCAGCTCCTTGACCAGCTCGGCCAAACGCTGCAGCTTCTCCTGATTGACATTGCTCGTGTGGATGCTCATCTGAGGTTGTCTCCTAAATAAACGACTGTGTGCTCAAGGATATGTCTGGTTCTACTCGTCCGCGGAATCAGGGGTTACGCCCTTGTCCTCGGACATAGATTCGGTGGGGTCGTCGCTGCTGTCGAGGTCTGGGGCGGCGTCGGTAAAAATACTGGCGGGCTTCACATTTGATCGCACCACACGCCCCTGGCTCGAGCGCATCCGGCTATGTTCGGGGTCCTCCCCAAGCGCAGGAATCTGCTGGCCAGAATCTCCAATGTCCTCCGACTCGCCAACGTTTGCACCCATCTTTCGTGCCGTCGACCGCGAAGGCAGCGCCGTCGGATCCAGCGGTATATCCCGCGTAGGGCGCCACGACGAACCGTCAATCGCCTGCACCACCGTGGGTTGTGCATTGCTTTGCGACGGCCACTGCGAATCATCCGTGGTTGCATCCGCGGTAGCAGCGGACGAGGACGAAGGAGAATCTGCGTAAACAATTTCCTCAACGTCCAGCGGCTCTTCACCCTTGCTATTCTGCGCGCTGTGACTCTGGGCATGCCCGTTCTGTGAGCTGTGATCCTGCGATTCGTGGTTAGCAGAACCGTTGCGACGCTGATCTGGTACCGCGTGCAAGTGCCCACGCCCGGTTCCATCCGAAATCAAGGAACCAGAGTCAACGGACTGCTCGGTGAGCTGCAAACGAGTGGGATCCCACTGATTAGTGTCCGGAGCGACGGTTTCGCCTTCCGCCGGTGGCAACCTGCGCGCAATGTCGGAGAAGTCCGACAGCGATGCCAGTGCACCGTCCCAGTCCTCTGGCACTGAATTATCAATCAGCTGAGCCAAGGACCAGGAGTTTTCGGACCACATGCGGGTAATGGCCGGGTGTACGTCGGCAAGCATGCGGGTTGCACGGTCGTCGAAGATGCGATGAATGAGCTCTGGGTCGGTAGCTGCGACTACCAGGCCGGCTTCGGTAGCTACGTGAGGCAGCGTCGTGCCGCCGCTGCGGCGCAACTCGAAAACCTCATCGCTGGATACAGAGCGGCGGATGGCGATGGTGGTGATGCCGCCGACATCGGCGAGGTGCATTTCCCGGCCAAAGGCGAAACCGGAGACCACGGCCTTGGCATCGCCGTCCGGCGTACGCTGCCAGTACGACGGCAGCTCATGGTCCACACGGTTATAGACAGAATTACGTTCCTGCGCCCAGGCTTTCCGCAAGTGACGCACACGGCGACCGCTGATACGTCGACGGATAGGGGCCACTGATTGCTGCTGAGCGCGCTGCGGTTGCGCGGGCTGGGTGGACACAGTGGGCGGGGTGGCCTGGGTGGCCTGGGTGCGCGCCGCACGATCGGATGATTGCGGCACTTCGTCAGTCTCGGCATTTTCGCCGGGCACAGCCTCGAATTCTGCACCGTCAACAGTTCCAATGCGAGCGTCAGGAGCAGTGGTGCTGTTGGCATCTATGGCACTGGTGTTGTCCACTAAACCTGTCTCGGGCTCATCCGTGGTATCGGTATCTTCAGCAGTCACCGACTCGGCTGGCTCCATGCCAGGCCCTGTGCCAAACTCCGCGCCAGACTCCGCGTCACTTCGGAGAGTCCCGTCCGTTCCCGCATTCAGGTCAGCTGCTGGTCCCGATGTTTCGGAAGCTCCCGTGTTTTCTGTTGCTTCGGACATTTCAGCAGGGGCCGCCGGTTCGATTCCCGCGACAGATTCAGGCTCCGCCGGCATCATTTGCCCAGCTGAAGTACCCAGTTCTGTCGTCGAAAACTCAGTTTCAGGGTCAACTTCAGCGGCACCATCAGTCTCAGCGACAACCTCAGAGTCAGCGCCAGCTGCGACATTCGGTCTCACCACAGAAGCTGTCTCAGAGCTGCCCTGCTCTGAAGAATCCGGCTGTTCAGGCACAACATCTTCTGCCGCCACACCGGTTACTTCGCCGGTGGAGTCCGAAGGCTCGTCGTAAAGCGATGGCGACGAAGGAGACGCCACAGCAGTCTCACTTGTGCTGCGACGGCGGCGGTCGACAACGAACAGCGCGACTGCGGCGATGATGAGGATCGCTGCGAGGGTGAATACTAGGGGAATCATTAATCTCCTAGCTTAAGCCAGAAGCCGTTCTATTTGGTCAGCGACAATATGCCGTCCCCCGTCTGGCGCAATGCCAATGCCCGAGGCGAGAGCGTACAGGACTCTCTAGAACCGTAAGGGCGAGGGGAAATATCCACATGGACGACACATCAGGGGTTCCCTGGGGCGGTCGCCCTGCCCCGGACACATGCGAGTCCGGCGCCGCTTAGAAACGGACGATAGGCAGGCTCGGATTGCCAGCCCACTGGGACCAGCCTCCGACATACAGCGAGGCGTCAGTAATGCCCGCTTCTTCCATGGCCTGAATGAACAGTGAGGAATGAAGACCGGAACCGGAGTAGACCGCTACATTACGACCGGCTTCGATACCGACGGAGGCAAAGCGCTCACGGAGCTGCTCAACAGGCAGGAAGGAGCCGTCGGCATTTTGCAGACTGCGAGCCGCCAGGTTCACGGCACCCGGGATGTGACCTGCCTGCAGATCGACGCGCTCACTGCGGCCTTCAAAGCGGCTGGACTCACGCGCATCCACCAAAATTCCACGTTCAGACCAGGTGCGTACGTCGTCGAGGCTGGCAACAGGCATATTGCCCTCGCTCACCGCAATCGTTCCAGGCTGCGGCAGATTGCCGGGACCGAAGGCAGTCTCGTTTCCATCTGCTTCCCAAGCAGCTAACCCGCCGGTGAGGACACGCACATTCTCCAGACCCGCCCAGCGCAGAATCCACCAAGCACGTGATGCGAACAGCCCATCGCCCGCGTCGTAGACGATCACCAGATGCTCCGAGCGGACTCCCCAACGACGGACGGCATCGCGCACACGCTCGATATCCGGCAGCGGGTTGCGACCAGCTTCTCGGCTGGGAACACCCGCTAGATCCAACTCGGGATCACAAAACACGGCCAGAGGGATGTGAGCCGTAGCGTAGGAGTCATATGGTTTTTTAGCGCGCGACCAGCGTGCGTCAACGACGACGATGCGACCGCCACCGGCAATCTTGTCACGAAGCTCTTGTACCGAGATGGATGTTGTCATAATCCCGGATTCTAAATCGATTGACTTGGTAGCGCGATATGTACGTTATTAAAACTAGGAGCTCGGGAAGATGTCTGAAGATGCTGCCCACCTGGCCGTTCTCATCTCAAACGCAGGCCATGGAATCGGCCGTGCCACCGCAGAAAAACTGCTTTCCCGCGGCTAAACCGTCGGAGTTGTTGACGTCTCTGCTCGAAAATGTCAGCACTGACGGCACCAAGCGCATGGGTATTCGCATCACACCAGCTGATGTCGCCAACACAATCGTCGACTGCATCGACCAGAAACAGGGCACGATTACTAAGGCTGACTTCCCCGTCAACCTGCCGACAAAATTGCTGCACTATGCCGCCAGCGTCGGTGCCCCTTTCCTCAACCGCTTCATTAACGCAAAGCTGACTACGAAACGGAAGATCAGCCTCTAAGCCAGGACCCCGCTCCCTACCCGACTACCCACCGGGATCCTGTCCCGTCTCACCATTGCCATCCGCTGTGTCCCCCGCCCGTTTCTCTCGCGCTTTACGACGCAACCAGCGCCCCGGGCTATCGAACGTATCGGGGTCCTCATTGGATTCCGCTTTTCGGTTTCCTTCCTTGCCTTTCGGGGCCACCCAGACCACACGATCAGTAGAGACCGGCTCGCACTCCCCACTAACCCCGTCCCCTTCGTCAGTTCCTAGAATCCCCGGCACCTCATCCGGCCGAAGCGTCCACCAAGCATTTTCATCACATCGAGCATCATCGATCTTTCGATGCGTACCCGGATCAACCAACGTGAGATTATCCAGATCAGTGCCACCACCGGAAGACCACGACTGCACATGGTGAACATCACACATAGCTCCCGGAGTGCCCATGCCCGGCGCGGAGGAACCTCCTTCCTCTCCAAGAAGGGCCAGATACTGTGGCAAAGTCCCCAGCCTGCGGGACCGACCAAAGTACAAGGTCTGCCCCTCATTCCCCAAGACTTGGAGGAACGAATTTCTATCAACCATCTGTTGCACGGCCTGACTAATGGAAATTCGCACTCCCGCATCAGAGACCGCTTTGCCCGATCCAGGAAGTACAAAATCTTTCCCATCAGGCAAGGAGACTCCAGCTAGCGCTGCCACATCTGCGATATGCGCGACGGTGACCACCGATGTCGTCCCCCGCGCCGGCTGAAGGTCACCGCCTGGTTGAAAGCCCCCATTCACCGCCGCTTCCACGGCATCATGAAAACGCTGCTCCGGATTCCGCTGGTCATCGGCACCTTCTTCGAGTAACCCGCCAGGGCGCGCATGATCCGCCTGCAGCCTTTTGAGCACCGCTGCAAACGAAGGCGTAACCACACCGCTCAACCGGCTCATGCCGTCCGGCCCCTGAGCACCGATTTTTAGGCTTCGTTTCCGAGCGCGGTCCTCATCCGTATACGGGTCATCAACCCCCAACATCGCCCGCAGGCGGTTCGGCAATTTATTGAGATCATCAACACGGATTTTGTCCACTAAATCTGCAATGTGCTTGTCCAGCAGCCTAGACAGCTGTGCATGCTCCGTTGCCGGCAGCTCACGAACGGCTTTGTCAATCTTCGAAACAGCATCCGCACCGACAACACCTTCCTCAACTTTCTGACGAAGGTTCGGCATTCGCACATCCTCATTCGCCGGAGCAAACGGATCAACATTCCTACTCAGGCGCCCGACGACGTTGATACGCTGCCTCGCTTCTACTCGCGAGATTCGCATCTCCTGCGCTAGCCACGCAATCTTTCGATGCTCCGCGCTGGGCATCCGCCCCTTCATGGTCTCCACATAAGTCGCATCAATTACTGCGAGTCGTTTTCGCGCTTTCTCAATCGACTTATATGCATCGTGCGCATGATCCGGCGAAAGTACTTCGAAGTTCTCCACGATGACTGTCGACAGAGCTTCAAACTGCGCAACCACATCTAAAACCTGAGATGTCGAAAGCGGTCCACTGCCGTTTGGCGCCGATGGTGTAGACATTTCTCCCACCCCCTTTTAAAACGCTAGCAATCCGAATCCCCAAATGGACTAACTAATTTCCCTCCCCCATATTATCGCACACCCATTCGGCACCCCACAACCCCCTAAGTCAACTTTTTCGAATCTTTTTCCGAAACACTGCCGTGCTTCCAGAGCTCGAATACCCCACCATCCGCCCTAAAAACCCGACCCCCCCCCCCCCCCCCAAAAAAAACTGCACGCCGAAAGCCTAAAACCGCACCACCATCACATCGTGGTCCGGGAAGCTCGAGCGCCCCACTAGCTCAAACCCCGCCTTCACATAAGCTTTCGCCGCCCGCGGGTTGGCATCATGGACAGCCAGACTAACCCCCGGGTACCCCAGCTCACGCGCATACTCAAGAAGCCCCGCAATCATCGGCTGCGACAGCCTGCGTCCGACTACACCCGGACGCAGCGCAATCGCTACCTCAGGAATCCCATTTTCCACAAAACCGTACCCCGGATCGTCCTTCGTAAACGTACGCAGCCAGGCCGCCCCCACCGGCACTTCATAGCCCTCGCATTCTTCGCTTGACGACGAATCCCCGCGCTCCAACCATTCCGCCTTAATGGCGGCCGCACTGTAAGTAGCCTCGCGAGAAACCCTCGGTTCAAATGGGTCAGTGCGGGTCATGTCGCCACTGAGCGACTCGAGGTCAGCGTCGTCAAGCGAAGTGGCGAAAAGGATAACCCCGCCCTGACTCGCGTCCCACTGGTCGACGTATTGACGCCTCGTGACTACATAATCTTCCGGCAGTGGCTGACTTTCATCTCCGAATGTTTCCGTTAGTTCGTCCATCCAGGCAATGAAGGGGAGGTCGGAGTCTGTCGCTGGTCGCCACTGAAAGTTAGTCATATTTGCGCACTATACCGGCGCACTCCAGACTGACCGGAATGCAACAAGCCCACACGGTCGGTCACAAGACACATAAATCTGGACAATAAAAGCACAAAAAGGGCGGTTCAGGAGAAAACTCTCTCAAACCGCCCCAACAAACAGACAGCCTGCTCAGCAGTTATCGCCCTGAGTATCAGGCGCCCTAGATTCGGGCTACGCCATCCTCGTCATAGCCGACAACCTTCAGCGACTCGCCATCGTCAGCAACCGTGACCTCTACGCGGTCACCATCGCGAACATCACCAGCGAGCAGTCGACGTGCCAGCTCATCGCCGATTGCCTTCTGCACCAGACGACGCAACGGACGGGCGCCGTAGGCCGGGTCGTAGCCGCGCTCCGACAGCCAATCCAGTGCCTCATCGGAGACATCCAGCACCAGACGACGTGCCTCCAGGCGTTCTGCCAGGTTGCGAACCTGAATGTCCACAATGCCGCGCAGCTGCTCGGAGGTCAGCGGATCGAAGATCACTACATCGTCGAGACGGTTGATGAACTCCGGCTTGAAGGCCATCTTGACCGCATCCATGATCTGCTCATGCGTACCACCAGCACCGAGGTTGGAGGTCAGAATCAGAATCGTGTTTCGGAAGTCCACGGTTCGGCCCTGACCATCGGTCAGGCGACCCTCATCGAGCACCTGCAGGAGCACATCGAACACGTCCGGGTGAGCCTTCTCGACCTCGTCGAAAAGCACGACGGTGTACGGACGGCGACGAACAGCCTCGGTGAGCTGACCGCCAGCGTCGTAGCCGACGTATCCGGGAGGAGCACCAATCAGACGAGCGACAGAGTGCTTCTCGCCGTACTCGGACATATCGATGCGCACCATCGCACGCTCATCGTCGAAGAGGAACTCCGCCAGCGCCTTGGCCAGCTCTGTCTTACCAACGCCAGTTGGACCGAGGAACAGGAAGGAACCAGTCGGACGGTTCGGATCGGCAACACCCGCACGCGAACGGCGGACGGCATCGGAGACAGCCTCCACAGCGGCATTCTGACCAACAACGCGACGGCCGAGGTTGAGCTCCATTTCGAGCAGCTTCTCGGTCTCACCCTGCATCATCTTGCCAGCCGGGATACCCGTCCAGGCGGAGACAACCTCAGCGACTTCCTGAGGCGTGACCTCCTCCTTGAGCATGGAGTTTTCCTCTGCGTCAGCGACCGATTCCTCGGCGGCCTCCAGCTTCTTCTCCAACTCAGGGATGCGTCCGTAACGCAGCTCTGCGACGCGCCCGTAGTCACCTTCGCGCTCAGCCTTTTCGGACTCAGTGCGCAGGGCATCGAGCTCTTCGCGGACGGAGCGGACATCATCAATCGAGGACTTCTCGTTCTGCCAGCGAGTCTTCAGAGCGTTGAGCTTCTCGCGCTCATCTGCAAGTTCCTCACGGAGCTTGTCCAGACGCTCCTTCGACGCGATGTCAGTTTCCTTCTCCAGGGCCATTTCCTCGATTTCGAGGCGGCGCACGATGCGTTCCGCGGAGTCGATTTCCTCCGGCGAGGAGTCAATCTCCATACGCAGACGCGATGCGGCCTCATCAACCAGGTCGATAGCCTTATCCGGCAGGAAGCGGGATGTGATGTAGCGATCCGACAGCGTTGCTGCAGCCACTAGCGCGGAGTCTTGGATACGAACACCGTGGTGGACCTCGTAGCGCTCCTTCAGGCCACGCAGAATACCAATGGCGTCCTCAACGCTCGGCTCACCGACAAAGACCTGCTGGAAACGACGCTCCAGCGCAGCATCCTTCTCGATGTACTTGCGGTACTCATCCAGGGTCGTCGCACCGACCAGCCGCAGCTCACCACGAGCCAGCATCGGCTTAATCATATTGCCCGCATCCATCGAGCCATCACCCGTGGCGCCAGCGCCAACGATGGTGTGAATCTCATCGATGAAGGTAATAATCTGACCGTCGGACTCCTTAATCTCGTCCAGAACCGCCTTCAGGCGCTCCTCGAACTCACCGCGATACTTCGCACCGGCGACCATAGAGCCCAGATCCAGGCTCATCAGCGTCTTGCCCTTCAGAGATTCCGGCACATCACCTGCAACAATGCGTCGTGCCAGCCCCTCTACAATGGCCGTCTTACCAACGCCCGGCTCACCAATGAGCACCGGATTGTTCTTGGTACGACGACTCAAGACCTGTACCACGCGACGAATCTCCGCATCGCGGCCAATAACTGGGTCAATCTTGCCCTCACGTGCCCGCGCGGTTAAGTCCGTCGCATACTTTTCCAGAGCCTGGTACTGCTCTTCTGGATTCTCCGTTGTTACCTTCCTCGATCCACGCACACTAGTCAGCGCACCCTTTAACGCCTCGGCAGTAGCACCCGCCGACTGCAGCACAGTTGCCGCCTCCGACTGGCCAGTTGCCACACCGATAAGCAGAATTTCCGTGGAAACGTACTCGTCTCCCAGCTCCCCCGCCAGCTCCTCGGCGGCGTTCAGAGCATTAACGGCGTCCCTATTAAACTGTGGGTTCGCCATATTCGCCCCGCTTGCCGACGGGTACCCCGCGACCAACTCCTTAGCGCGGGTCAAAACCCCGGAAGGATTAACGCCCGCTGCTTCAAGCAGTGGAGCCGCAATACCCTCCTTTTGCTCCAGCAGTGCTACCAGAATGTGCCCAGGCCGGATATCCGGGTTACCCGCGCTGGTCGCGGCCTTCATAGCTTCCTGGAGAACTTCTCCAGTCTTAGTTGTTGGTGTAAAACTCATAACTTGCGCCCCTTTGGCTCAACTTTGTCATTCACTACCCATAACGCATTCAACCTTGAGTCTGTTCCACTCAACTTCAAGTTTTTCAATTTCCCGACCGTGATTCACACCACACCTATAGCAAAAAGGATTGAGCTCGGCAGCGTCGTTAAGCGTAGTAGCACGCCGGAAAGCACTAGAAAACGTTGGAAAGCTCCAGAAACCACGTGCGAACACACTCCGACACACCGCCCGACGTCCTCACCAGCACACTCCCGCCGGATTCAACTTCCCCCATGTGAGTGATGGGTGGACAGCGCACTCATACTGTTTTGGTTACCCTGGTAGGTGACATTCCTTCATTCTCACGAAAGGACTCGAATGAACATCGAGCAGGCACGTCAGATGACTGAGGGCAAAGGCTTCATCGCCGCTCTCGACCAGTCCGGTGGATCTACCCCGAAGGCTCTGCGCCTGTACGGCATCAACGAGGATCAGTACTCGAACGAAGATGAAATGTTCGACCTGGTTCACGAGATGCGTACCCGCATCATCACTTCCCCGTCCTTCAACTCTGAGCAGATTATTGGCGCGATTCTCTTCGAGCAGACAATGGATCGCGACATCGAGGGAATCCCGACCGCTCAGTACCTGTGGGAAAAGAAGGGCATCGTCCCGTTCCTGAAGACCGACAAGGGCCTGGCAGACAAGGAAAACGGCGTTCAGCTTATGAAGCCGTGCCCGGGCCTGGATGAGCTGCTGGAGCGCGCTGTCGCTAAGGGCATCTTCGGCACCAAGATGCGTTCCTTCATTGCTGAGGCAAACGAAGAGGGCATCAAGGCCAACATTGCTCAGCAGTTCGAGTTCGGCAAGCAGGTTCTGTCCCACGGTCTGGTTCCGATCCTGGAGCCGGAGGTCGACATCAACGCTGCTGACAAGGCAGAGGCTGAGGACATTGTCCTGCGCGAGCTGCTCGCTGGCCTGGATGACCTGGCTGATGACCAGAAGGTCATGATCAAGGTTTCCATCCCAACCAAGGATGACCTGTACAAGCCGCTGATTGAGCACCCGAAGGTCATGCGCGTCGTTGCCCTGTCCGGTGGCTACGAGCGCGAGGACGCCAACGAGCGCCTGTCCCGCAACCACGGCATGATTGCTTCCTTCTCCCGTGCACTGTCTGAGGGCCTGTCTGCTCAGCAGTCCGACGAAGACTTCAACGCAACCATGGCTGAGTCCGTCAAGGGCATCTACGAGGCTTCGATTTCCTAATCGTCCGCTGTGCATTTGCGCTTCGCTGTGCATCTGCGCTTGTGGGCGCCTCTAGGTAGCCGCTAGCGCAACTAAAAACTCCCGTACCAGGTTTTCTTGGTGCGGGAGTTATTTAATCGCGCCCTTGATAATCAAATACCGGCAGCGACCAGCCACGCCACAGCGCCGCTAGTCGAATGAACAGCGCCGACAGTACAGCGCAGATAATGTTGATGCTCTCGTGCAGGCCAACCATGTCGAGCACGTAGTAAAGCGTCGCCGCGACGACTGCGATGGAGGCATAGAGCTCCTTTTGGAACACCAGTGGGACGCGGTCACACATCAGGTCGCGGAGCACACCTCCAAACGCACCGGTAAGAACGGCGCCGACAATAGCGATGATGACACCATGCCCCATCTCCATGGCCACGCGGGCACCAATGATGGAAAACGCCGACAAACCGATCGCGTCAGCGACCAAGAACACGACTCGGAAGTGCTTCATCAGGAAGTCGGCCAACAGCACCGTGATCAGTGCCGCACCGACGATAACCAGCAAATATTGTGGGCTTGCAACCCACACCAACGGATAGTGGCCGAGAATGACATCGCGCAGGGTACCACCGCCGATAGCAGTCATGCACGCAATTGTTGAAACCCCAAAGAGATCCATGCGCATTCGACCGGCCGCTAGTGCGCCGGTGACGCCTTCGGCCGTAATTCCAATGACCCAGAGGATGTGGAGCAGCATGATAAGAAATATAAAGGACTTCGCCCGAATCGGTAGAACTATAGGCTAATATCCCGCAATCTTCGCTCCCCCACTCCTGCTTTCAGCTCGGCTCGGCCCTCTTCATTGCTTCCCAGCTAGCCCTGATCGCGAATCTCCAGCACCGGAATCGAGCGGCGAATCCGCTCCACCTCCGCTATATCAACATCGGCGACAAGCAACTGCGGGCTGTAGCCCGCCGAGGCAATAACCCCGCCGTCCGCATTGACCAGCATGGAGTGCCCCGCGCCAGTTGGCCCCTCATCCTTCCCCGCTGCCTTAGCCCCGCCAGGCCGGGCCGCATCAACTGCCGCAATCACACAAGTGCTATCCAGCGCACGCGCCGAGACCAGAGTCTGCCACTGCGTCACCTTGCCCGGACCATCATTCCACGATGCAGGCAGCGCGATGACCTCCGCGCCCAGGTTGGCCAGTTGAATGAATTGCTCCGGAAACCTGATGTCAAAGCATGTCGCAAGGCCGAGGGCGACCGACGATCCGTCGGCAAGCGGGACATCACACACCACGTGCGCGTTGCCCGGCGCGACGGTATCGGATTCGCGAAACCCGAAAGCGTCGAAGAGGTGGAGCTTGTCGTAGAACTCGACACCGGGGCCGTCCTCATCACGCCAAGCCAGGAGCAGCGAATTGAAGACGCGGTGCATCGTCTTACCGTCGCGCTCCACTTCATCTGCCGGGCGGAACATGCCGACTACCACGCTGATTCCGGCATCGTGAGCGGCCTGCGAGACCTCCGCTACGAACCTATCGCTGCTGGACTCCGCCACGGCATCCAGGCGACCGGAATTGAACGCCTTCATCGTGGCCTCGGGGAAGACCACCAAATCGGCGTTGTCCTGTGCTGCTCGCGCGATAGTCACCTTCACCGCGTCCAGATTCTCTTCAACCGATGCTGACAATTCCAACTGAGCCAGTGCAATACGCATGCCTAAATGTTACCGGCTCCCCCCCCCGGATTGACTGTCCTGAAGTTATCCACAGGACGTCGCCGTGCGTTGCTATCGCTCAGAGTTATCCACAGTTCGCTGAAGATGCTCTTCCGCTGCCTTTCGCCACCCAGCAGAATCAAAAACATGGCCGAACACATCACAGTCAATCCAGCTCAACTATCCGCCTTAAGCCGCTCTTACCAGCAGATCTCCACTCGTATTGATGGTCTTTCCACCATCGTCGCAGCTGCCCCGGGAAGTGCCGACCTCACCTCTGCCCTGCCCGGCTCACGGATTGTCCCCGCTGCCTCCACTACTTGTGGGAAGTGGTCGGAATCATTGCTTGCCGCGTGCACAAACATCGACGTTATTGCGCAGGCTGCCGATGCCCTCGCTGTCAGCGCTCTCGCGCACGAGCATGACCAGTCCGCCGCCTTGGAAAAGCTGTCATGGTCACGGTAGGCGAAGCACTGCTGTGGCATGTGGATTCGCTGGAGACGCTTGCCCGGGCACTGCGTTCCGGGGCACGCGCCCTCGCCGATTCCGCCGACAGTTCCCAGGGCGCACTCAACGCGCTCTCAGAGGACGACTTCGCCGGCGACAACCGCAGCGCCGCCGAGGTTTCTGTCACCCACAGCTCCACGCGTCTGCGCCGAAGCAGCGTCGCGCTCGAACGTCTCGCCGCCTGCTGCAGCGACACCGCCGCCATGCTTAACGACGTCATCCGCGAACTTACCGCCGCGGTAAACCAGGCAACCAACCTGGGGTTTCAGGTGAACCTGGTTTCTGGTGCGGTGACTCCGCCGGAGGGCATGCTGTCTGCGATTGCGCGCAGCCTCGTTCATCCCAAAATTCCTGCCGGGCCTTTCACCATGGCCGAATGGCGTGCAACCTCGCAGCTTCGGATTCAGTCGGCTTTGGCTGAACTCAACCGACTCGATGAGAAGGCGGCGGGCGCAATCTCAGCTCTTTCACCACTGGTGGCAAGCGAAGTTAGCGGCTCGGGTAGATTGCAGCCATCACAGGCTGGCAGTGGTACTGGCAACCCTGCTGACAGAGGGCTTGACGGTGGTTGGGACTTGGAAGTTGGGAGCGGATTGACTGGGGCGTATTCGAGTAGACCGCTATCGGAGATAGACGCTGCCATGTCCGCTCGCGCCCGGGCTTTGGGGCTGCCTCCTGGACAACTATTGGAGTCCTCGCCTGGACATTCTGCGATTGCGTTCGGTGACGTTGAGCGAGCATCGACTGTGATTACTCTCGTCCCCGGCACCAGCTCTAGCGCGGAGGATGCTAGCAGGCAGTTCGAGCGCGTAGCCGCGACCTTCCACGCCGCCGGTGAAGATCCGGAGGATGTGGCGGTGGTGTTGTTTTCCTATGACGCGCCGCCCGACCTCCGTGAGGCCATACGCACCGAGTATCACAATTTTGCCGCTGAGCGGCTGCAGCATTTGCAAGCTGGTTTGATTGAACGTTCCGGTGGTGTCGATAGTGGTGACACTGCGATTGCCGGTGGCATTACTAGCCACGGCACGTCTTCTACTCAGCGGCACGTTGTTGCCGGCTATAGCTATGGGGCGACGGTGGTCTCGCAGGCTTCCCTTGGTAGTGGCCTCTACGCGGATAGGGTGCTGCTCATAGCTCCGCCAGGTGTTGGCCCCGGACTGGAGCGCGCAAACGACATGAAACTACTCAAGCCGGACGGCACAGTCCGACCCGAAGATGAAAATAGCCACCGTGTGGCAGTGGCGACGTCCCCGATGGACCCCATTCGTATTCCTGCCGAACTGGGGATTCATGGGAAAAACCCAGCGGATAAGGATTTCGGCGCGTACGCACTCAACCTGAGTGAGCGTGGCCTGTCCATGCGAGACTTGGCCGAATTCATGGTCACTCCCGTGCAGGATATTCCTCAAAAGTATCGGCACATCCAGGGCAACCCACACATCGAACACTACTTTGACGACGAAGTTTTCACCCGCGAGGCCAACCGGTGGCTAACTGACAGCTGACCGGTCTCTCAGATCAGCGGTTGCGAATCCACGGCCCAAATTAACAAGCCAAAAGAAAACGGACTAACCAGGCGACGCTGGTTAGTCCGTTCACTCAGCCGTGTGGGATTACCTTTCCCCACCGCGGTTGTCTTTGTGCCGGCGTCGTGTGCGCGGCTCCCACATCACCACTGCCGTAGAGCGTGGGACGTGAACCAGTTCGCCTCGCGAACGACGAGCCTGTGCCTTTGCTTGATAGAGCTGCTCTCGCAGTTCTGCATTTTCCTGCTCAAGCGAATCCACCCGCTCAGTCAGGTCGATGATGGCCTTAATACCGGCCAGGTTGACGCCGTCTTCCTGACTCAGACGCTGAATCTCACGCAGCAGCGCCACATCGCGTTTGGTGTAGCGCCGACCTCCGCCGGAGGTTCGCTGCGGAGTTACCAACCCGAGTCGGTCATAATTGCGCAGCGTCTGCGCATGCATGCCCGCGAGATTCGCGGCTACGGATATGACATAGACCTCAGTGTTGTCGGACATTATTTCGCACCTGCCCAACCCTCACGAGGATTGAACCCGCTGGCACGTTCCGCTTCGACGTAGGAGCGCAATGCCGAAGTGGCATTGTCGTCCAAATTGGTCGGCACCTTCACACGCACGGTTACCAGCAGGTCACCCGGAGTGCCATTGCGCTTCGGGATTCCTCGACCGCGCACACGCAGTGTTCGGCCATCGGCTGTGCCAGCCGGGACACGCACGCGAATCTTGTCACCCAACGTCGGCACGGTAATGGTGCCGCCGAGTGCGAGCTCGCCGAAGCTCACGGGCACCGTGACCTCAAGGTCGTTGCCGCTGCGGGTGAAGACTTCATCCGGGCGAACATGAACGGTGACAAAGAGGTCACCGGCCGGACGTCCCCGCAGTCCCGCTTCACCTTGGCCCGCAAGACGGACCTTCTGGCCGTCCACCACACCTGCGGGGACGCGAACGGTGATGGTACGACGGCGGGTGGTCACACCGGTGCCGTTACACTGCGAGCAAGGGTTCTCGATACGAGTGCCCTGGCCACCACAGTCCGCACACGGACTGGAGAAGCCGAAGGCCCCCTTTTGCTCCTTGACATATCCCGAACCATGACAGGTGGTACACGTCACCGGTGAGGTTCCCGGCGCTGCACCCGAACCATTGCAGTTCGTGCATGGCGACGGGTTGGTGAGCTGCAGCGGGATGGTGACACCTTGGGCAGCCTCGCGGAAATCGAGCGTAATCTCTGTCTCCACATCCGCACCACGGCGGGCCTTCTGCCGCCCGGCAGCACCAGCGCCACCATTGCGGTTTACGAAGCCGCCCAGGAAATCACCTAGGCCACCTGCACCACCAGCATTGCCACCGAATCCGGCACCTCCGCCGAAGAGATCCGACACGTCGAAGTCGAATCCACGTGCACCGGCAGCACCGGCTCCGCCGGCACCTGCGGCACCGGGGAATCGGAAACCACCTGCGAGAGCTGCACGCAGCTCATCGTATTCGCGGCGCTTGTCCTCGTCACCGACCACCGAGTATGCCTCGGAGATTCGCTTGAACTTATCTTCAGCGGCCTTGTTACCCGGGTTCTTGTCCGGGTGGTTCTCCCGGGCTAACTTGCGGTAGGCCTTTTTAATCTCGTCGAGTGACGCAGACTTAGAGACGCCCAAGTCAGCGTAATAGTCCTTATCTGCCCATTCCCGTTGAGTCATGGTGCATCTCCTCCTTTCAGAAAAACTAATTCAAAGAAATCTGCGTCACTTGTGTCTCCGCTACTGCGGATCGCCGATGATTACCATCGCCGTACGAATGACACGGTCATTAATTCGGTAGCCCTTGCGCAGCACATTGGCTAGAACCTTGTCATCCCCTTCAGAGAGATCCTGGACAGCCTCGTGGATGTCCGGGTTGAACTCCTCTCCTGCGGCACCAAATTCCTCAACACCCTGTGCGGTCAGCACGCCACGGAATTTATCCGCGAAAGCCTTCAGCGGCGTGCCGTCTGCCAAGTCGCCGTGCTCTTCAGCCCGGTCGAGGTCATCAGCCAAAACCAGCAGTTCTCCAGCCAGCTTTGCCTTCGCCTGTACGCGCTCGGCTTCACGGTCTCGGTCAACTCGACGACGGTAGTTTGCGAACTCCGCCGACAGGCGCTGCAGGTCCTCCGTGCGCTCATCCAACTCACGCTGGATGGCTGCAACTGGGTCTGCAGCTTCCTCCGCGGCGGTGTCGCCGGCGGCACCTTCGGTCGCCGGCTCCACGTCGTCGTCAAGCTTGGCCTGCTCGAAGACCTCGTTGACCTGATCGGCCAGGTTGGCCGGCTCCTCCGGGGTGGGCTGGTTTCCCTGATCCTGGTCAGTCATTCTTACTTGTCCTTCTCGTCCTCGTCGACGACCTCAGCGTCAACGACGTTGTCGTCAGCGTCAGCGGCCTCAGCACCCTCGGCTGCGGTTGCACCCTCAGCTGCCTGAGCCTCGTAGATAGCCTTACCCATCTCCTGGCTCTCGGTGGACAGCTTCTCGACGGCGGACTTGATGGCCTCGATGTCGGAGCCCTTCAGAGCCTCGTCGACTTCCTTGGCGGCCTCTTCAACGCGGTCGCGGATGTCCTGGGAAACCTTGTCCTCGTTCTCCGATGCGAACTTGCGGGTCTGGTAAGCCATGGACTCAGCCGAGTTGCGGACTTCCTGCTCCTCGCGGCGCTTCTTGTCCTCGTCAGCGTGCTTCTCAGCGTCCTTGATCATCTGGTCGATCTCCTCCTTGGAGAGGCCGGAGCCGTCCTGGATGGTGATCGTGTTTTCCTTACCAGTGCCCTTGTCCTTAGCGGTGACGTGGACAATGCCGTTGGCGTCGATGTCGAAGGTGACCTCAATCTGCGGGACACCACGCGGTGCCGGAGCGATACCGCCCAGCTCGAAAGAGCCCAGCAGCTTGTTGGCAGCAGCCATCTCACGCTCGCCCTGGAAGACCTGAATCTGAACGCTCGGCTGGTTGTCTTCAGCAGTGGTGAAGGTCTCCGAACGCTTGGTCGGGATAGTGGTGTTGCGTTCGATCAGCTTGGTCATGACACCGCCCTTGGTCTCAATACCCAGCGACAGCGGGGTGACGTCGAGCAGCAGCACGTCCTTGACCTCACCGCGCAGAACGCCGGCCTGCAGAGCAGCACCAACTGCGACAACCTCGTCCGGGTTAACGCCCTTGTTCGGTTCACGACCACCGGTCAGTTCCTTGACCAGCTCGGAGACTGCCGGCATACGGGTGGAACCACCGACCAGCACGACGTGGTCAATGTCGGAAACCGAAACATCAGCGTCAGCAATGACCTGCTGGAACGGCTTACGAGTGCGGTCAAGCAAATCAGAGGTGATGCGCTGGAACTCAGTACGGGACAGGGTCTCGTCCAGGAACAGCGGGTTCTTGTCAGCATCAACGGTGATGTACGGCAGGTTGATAGATGCCTGCTGCGAGGAGGACAGCTCAATCTTGGCCTTCTCAGCAGCCTCACGCAGACGCTGCAGAGCCATCTTGTCCTTGGTCAGGTCAATGCCGTTGCTGGACTGGAACTTCTCAACCAACCAGTCAACGATGCGCTGATCCCAGTCATCGCCACCGAGCTTGTTGTCACCAGCAGTTGCGCGAACCTCAACAACACCGTCGCCGATCTCCAGCAGGGAGACGTCGAAGGTACCGCCACCGAGGTCGAAGACCAGAATGGTCTGCTCCTTGTCGGACTTCTCCAGACCGTAAGCAAGTGCAGCAGCAGTCGGCTCATTGACAATGCGCAGGACGTTCAGGCCAGCAATCTGACCCGCTTCCTTGGTTGCCTGACGCTCAGCGTCGTTGAAGTAAGCCGGAACGGTAATAACCGCATCAGTGACGTCGTCACCCAGGTAAGACTCAGCGTCGCGCTTCAGCTTCATCAGCGTACGAGCGGAAATCTCCTGCGGAGTGTACTTCTTGTCATCAATCTCGATGCTCCAGTCAGTACCCATGTGGCGCTTGACCGAACGAATAGTGCGATCAACGTTAGTGACAGCCTGGTTCTTAGCGGACTGGCCAACCAGGACCTCACCATTCTTTGCAAATGCAACCACCGACGGAGTGGTGCGCGAACCCTCAGCGTTCGCAATCACCTGAGCCTCGCCGCCCTCGAGGACGGAGACACAGGAGTTCGTCGTACCCAAGTCAATACCAACAGCGCGTCCCATGATGAACACCTTTCTAGAAGAGTAAAAGAATTGCCCTTAAGTCTTACGCGCTCAAGTCTGCATTGCCGTAGAAAATCTGTCAAGCAAACTTGAGTGTGTCCGACTCAATGTTTGTCATGCTATGCAACGGACTATGGGACAAAGTTATTCCAACCCGACTCAACTTTTCTAAAAAAACCGTCATCACCGCAGGTCACCGCGATAAAAGATTTTTACAAGACTATGCTCTAAAGCCACTCACGGTAGCCGACAGCGCAATTTTCTATACAGAATCCTGCCTCTGGACTCCAGGGGGACAAAGAATTTCCTAGCACTAGCCCTGGGAACTTTCCTGCACAGCGAACCGACTAATCCCCTGACGTGTTTTGCAGCCACCGGCTCATCAACAGGCCATGCCCTTGTTACCCCATGGCCTGACACCGAATCAGCTCTGGCGGCTCCACTAATACATGTCTAAATTCTCCCCATTTACGGGGCGATTGAGCCAAGAATTCATCCCACTTATTTAGGAGTTTTTCGTGCCTCAGAATGCACAGCGACACCATTTCCCCTTTTTCCGTGGGCTCGCAGTAGCGTCGGCAAGCGCCGCACTAACCCTCGCCTTCCCTGCCATTGCATCCGCACATGTGCATGCAACCCCGTCGTCTGCCCCGATTGGCGGCTACGCGGATCTGGCTTTCGGGGTCGGCCATGGCTGCGACGGTTCGCCGACGACGAAGGTCGAGTTCACCATCCCGGAGGAGTTCGAAAAGGTTACGCCGAACGTGAACGCGAACTGGGATGTCACCAAGGAGTCGACCGGCTCTGGCAAGAATGAAAAGGTGCAGAAGGTCATCTACACCGCAAAGACTCCACTGCCGTCGGACCTGAAGGATTCTCTGACGCTCAGCGTGAAGGTGGCTGATGACGCAAAGCCGTCGACAGTTGAGGTGCCGACGCTGCAAACCTGTGAAAAGGGTTCGATGAACTGGGCTGAAAAGGACCACGATAGTGACTACCCGGTTCCAACTGTGGAGCTGATTGAGAAGTCGGAAGACAATGAACATAGCCACGGCCACGACCACAGCCACAACCATGGCACCAGCGAGACAAACCACGGCGATAGCCGCTCAGACGACGTGGAGCATTCCGCAGCTGCTACCAGCGAGGATTCGAGCAGCACGCTTGGCGGCTGGGGCCTGGGGCTCGGCCTCGTGGGCGCGCTGACCGGTATTGCCGCATTGGTAGTTTCACTGCGTAAGCGAGGTTAAGACCACAGGCGGATTGCCACTCGGGAATCCGCCTTCACCGCGGCACTGCCGCCCATGCCTTCACAGAGCTCACCCCATGCGAGCACATAGAGCCGGCCGATCTTGACAATGCACGCCGGAGGATAATCCGTGCTGTCGGCTCGTCGTTTCGGTCGACGCAGTGAACGGACAATGCAAAGCTCTCAAACAATGACGGCTGAATCACGCATCTAGGCTCGGATTGAGTTAGGCGAAGCTTTATGGCGTATTCGAAAACCGTTCGAAGGCAGTGGGAGGATTACACTGGCAAAACAGCAAAAACTCGAGCTGGGAACCCCGTCCCATCCTTTGGCTTCGGCCAGGAGGCAACCACGAGAGCCCCCGTTTCCGGCACCTGGTCGAGCCCAGCCAGAAGTTCAATCTGCCATCGGTCACGCCCTAATAGATAGAGTTCCGTCGGCAAGCTGCCACCATGAGCCACGATGCCGGGGTCCGTATCAGTGGTCTCGTGCCCAATCGCCACAACGCCACGGTTGTCTATCAACCATTCGACAACCTCAACGTTCCATCCTGGGTAGTGAGTCACGCCCTCTTCATCCGCATTGGCCATTGCCTCAGCGTCAGGCCACCGCTTTGACCAGTCACTGCGAAATGCGACAAATGCACCGCCCGGAATCAAACCATTGCGTTCCTCCCACGCCTCGACATCAGCAATCGAAGGGGAGAAATCATTATCCCGAGCGACTTCAGCAGTGAAATCTAGGACGACCAAAGGCAGGATCATCTGCTCGACGCCAATATTGTCAAGAGTTCTCGTCTCTTGGACGAAATGCACAGGCGGATCCACATGCGTACCCCACTGGCCAACAAACTGATACTGGTCGATTTCAAATCCATGCTCAGCAACGGTGAAAAGCCGTGTTCGCTGTTCGTCGGGAAGCGCAGGGAATTTCGGCTGACCGGCGTGAAACGCGTGAGTCAAGTCAACATAGGTGTGGTTTTCCCGAAGCTTGCGAGCAATGTCCCATAGTTCGTGCGTGTTTGCGGTGTTCTTGTTCGACATAAAGCGAAGTATATAGACAAAGCTGTCTAGTTAGCCAATATGGCCACCGGCACATCGAGCACTAAAAGACACCAACTCGCCCCACCCTGCACCTATCAGCTCAAACAGCCTGACGACACCCGCTACCGCAGGTACCCTCGCATACAGGAAAGACTTTTCAAGCCGCAGCCACGTTCTTCAGATTTTGGAATTGCGGGCTACATACACAACTTTCACCAAACTCAAGCCATCCCAAAGGAGTATCTAATGACCACCTACGAAAACATCCTTACCGAAACCCGAGGTCGCGTCGGCATTATCACCCTGAACCGCCCGAAGGCACTGAACGCCCTGAACCACAAGACCATGGAAGAGATCGGCGCAGCAGCCACCGCTTTCGACAACGACTCGGGAATCGGCGCGATTATCATCACCGGCTCCGAGAAGGCGTTTGCCGCAGGTGCGGACATTAAGGAGATGGCGGACAAGTCCGGCACCGAGATGTATGCCTCTGACTGGTTCGCACGTTGGGATGTTCTGACTTCCGTCCGCACTCCAGTTATCGCCGCCGTCAACGGCTACGCCCTGGGCGGTGGCTGCGAGGTCGCTATGATGGCGGACTTCATCATCGCTGGCGCTAAGGCCAAGTTCGGTCAGCCTGAGGTCAACCTCGGCATCTCTCCGGGCATGGGCGGCTCGCAGCGTCTCACCCGCGCAATCGGCAAGGCTAAGGCAATGGAGATGTGCCTCACCGGCCGCATGATGGGTGCCGAGGAAGCTGAGTGCGCAGGTCTGGTCGCCCGCGTCGTCGAGCCGGACGCGCTTCTCGACGAGGCCCTGAAAGTCGCCGACACCATTGCGTCGAAGTCTCTGGTTGCCACTACCCAGATTAAGGAACAGATCAACCAGGCCTACGAAATGACGCTGTCGCAGGGACTGCTCTTTGAGCGTCGCACCTTCCACTCCCTGTTCTCCTCCAATGACCAGAAGGAAGGCATGGCCGCTTTCACTGAAAAGCGCGAGGCAAACTTCACCAATTCCTAGAAACTGCTAGTTCACAGTCGACGGGACTGCCAGCCACAGAGCCGAGTTGTCGGCGGCAGCATAGGTGTCTCGTGCACGCGGTGTGTGCGTTGGAGAAGTCACAATGACAGCAGCACGAACGCCACGGGCTCCCGATCCTGCAAGGTATGCAGTGCCTGCCGCGTTTTCAACGGTGGAGTCTGAGTTTGTTTCCATCGTGATTCGTCGCTTCCACACTCCCATAGATGCAAGCGCATCACGCATGTACTCAGCCTCAGTCTGGCAGCCCGGCTGAGTACGACCACCCGTGACGACGACCGGGTTAAGCGGATGACGCAGCGCCAGCGAACGTGCAGTTTCCAATCGGGACGTCAACACAGCAGGAGCACTGCAGTCGGGATTGAGACGGGCCCCGAGCACAATAATCGGCACCTGAGGATCAAGTAACGCAGTCTCCGCAGCTGCACGTCCGACCGGGGAAACCACCACTGGAGTCGCAAGCGAGCTATTGAACGCCTTGACTGCGACTGCACTGACCGGATTGGCGTTTGCCACTGCGCCCGAGCCAAAGACCGCACTCGCAGTAAGAATAAGGCCAGCTCCAGCCATAGCGATTGCACGGAAAGATCGCGCCATTAAAGTCCCTCTCAAGAAAAGTGGCACGGAAAAATCCATACCCCACATGCCATTTAGAATCAGGCGGATAAATCCGCAGTATCACGCCGCTAATACTAGGCGCTACACAAAATGGCGCCTACATAAGAATTACGCGGGGGTGGCCAGGCACTCTCTTCGCCACCAAAATAGCACGCCGCCTACCAGGTAAATTGCGGACGTAGAGGCTTTTAAATCCACTTGGGATTCATAAAAGTGAGTTACATTTAATGACTTTTTCGTTAACTGCCAGCAAATCCCGGGATCCAATAGCAAATTATCCACCAAAACACAGGTACAGAAGTCACTATTGTTATTTAAGTTAAGGATGTAACGCATGTGAATAGATGTCCGCTTCAGTCAATCTTCAAAAATCAACACGCCACCGAACATCTTCTCCACCTCGCAACACAGCCCCACCCCTGCACTCCAGCACTACCCCCACAATGCGTCCGCAAAACATCGAATCGACAACACTCGACAACTACATACACGCAACTCCGCCGCCACTTCCGCCTACAAATGCGTGACGACGAAAGTGCCGCGCGCCGTCGTCAAGCGAAGGCGTCAACCCCCTCGAACCCCTCTCGAATAAAACAACGATTTTTTTGCGTAATTCGTCAAATAACCGCTGGTTACACCGTGTATCGATGAATTCAGCACTATTTTGCACATTAGTTAGGTAAGCGTCCGCGGCTCGTGATAGAACTCACAAGAGAACTATTTTCACTCAGCCATCACCCTGGCTGAGCCAGCCTAGAAGGAACATTATGAGCGTGCTCAACCTCGCCGCGGCGACGGCTGACACGGCGATTCCGGAATCTACCGGATTCACCGTCGCAGTCGGCGTTATTGGCGTCCTGTTGTCCCTGCCCTGCTGGTTCATCTTTATTAAGGGATTCACCCATATGGTGAAGACCATCATGGTGGGCCAAAAGACGTACGGTCACACCGGTGAATGGGGAACCCGTATTTGGACCATGATCCGAGAGATCGTCGGTCACACCAAGATGGCCAAGAAGCCCGGCGTTGCTGTGGCTCACTGGTTCGTCATGGTGGGCTTCCTCCTCGGTTCCCTAGTGTGGTTCGAGGCGTACATTCAGACCTTCTGGCCAGCCGGTGGTTGGCCAATCCTCAGGAATCTGACCGCCTGGCACTTCATCGACGAACTGCTCGGCCTGGGCACCACCCTGGGCATCCTGGCACTGATTCTCGTCCGCCAGACCAACCTGGGCAAGGAGCGTCTGAGCCGCTTCTACGGATCCAACGCCAAGGCTGCCTACTTCGTTGAGGCCGTCGTCCTCATCGAGGGCCTGGGCATGATGTTCGTCAAGGCTGCCAAGCTGGCTACCTACGGCGACCACGGTCACACTGGCGCCGAGGTCTGGACCTGGGCGAACTTCGTCACCGGTGGTATCGCACAGATTCTGCCGGCCTCCGAAGTCATGGTGTCCATCTTCGCGCTGATTAAGCTGCTGTCCGGTATGGTCTGGCTCTTCGTTGTTGGCCGCAACCTCACTTGGGGTGTCGCATGGCACCGCTTCCTGGCGTTCGCCAACATCCTGCTCAAGCGCAACGCTGACGGCTACAACGCCCTCGCTGGGGCTAAGCCGATGACCTCTAACGGCGAGATCCTGAACCTGGAAGAGGCTGACCCGGAGGTTGACTCCATGGGCACCGGCGTGGTTACCGACCACTCCTGGAAGGCTCTGCTGGACTTCACCTCTTGTACCGAGTGTGGTCGCTGCCAGGAGCAGTGCCCGGCCTGGAACACTTCCAAGCCGCTGTCCCCGAAGCTGCTGGTTAACCAGCTGCGTGACCACGCTTACGCTTCTGCCCCGTACCTGTTGGCTGGCGAGACCATCGAAACCGCTCGCGAGGGCGAAGGCGCTGGCGCAGCACTCCTGACCAAGCCGCTGGTTGGCGACGGCGATGAGGGCATCATCGACCAGGACGTCCTGTGGTCCTGCACCAACTGTGGCGCCTGTGTCGAGCAGTGTCCGGTTGACATTGAGCACATCGACCACATCGTCGATATGCGTCGTTACCAGGTTCTGGTCGAGTCGGACTTCCCGACCGAGCTGGCTGGCCTGTTCAAGAACCTTGAAACCAAGGGCAACCCGTGGGGCCAGAACGCTTCCACTCGCGCCGACTGGATCAATGAGGTCCGCAAGGAAGGCGTCGTTGTCCCGATTTGGGGCGAGGATGTCGAGAGCTTCGACGACACCGAGTACCTGTTCTGGGTCGGTTGTGCCGGTGCCTACGACGACAATGCGAAGAAGACCACCAAGGCTGTTGCAGAGATGCTTTACACCGCCGGTGTGAAGTACGCTGTGCTCTCCCAGGCTGAGGGTTGTACTGGTGACTCCGCTCGCCGTGCTGGTAACGAGTTCCTCTTCCAGATGTTGGCTGAGCAGAACATCGAGCAGCTCGACGAGGTCTTCGACGGTGTGCCGCCGAAGCAGCGCAAGATTGTCGTCACCTGTGCGCACTGCTTCAACACCTTCAAGAACGAGTACCCGGAGCTGGGCGGACAGTACGAAGTTGTCCACCACACCCAGCTGCTGAACAAGCTGGTTCGTGCTAACCGCCTGCAGCCGGTTGCTTCGGGTCAGGGCCGCCAGGTCACCTACCACGACCCATGCTTCCTGGGCCGCCACAACAAGGTATTCGAGGCTCCGCGTGAACTGATTGGCGCGTCCGGCGCCAACCTCGTCGAAATGCCGCGTAATAAGAACACCGGCTTCTGCTGTGGTGCTGGTGGCGCTCGCATGTGGATGGAAGAGACCATCGGTCAGCGCATCAACGTAAACCGCACCGAAGAGGCTGTCGGAACCGGCGCTGAGGCAATTGCCATCGGCTGCCCGTTCTGTAAGACGATGATGAACGATGGCGTCAACAACGTCATCGAGGACGACGAGAAGAAGCCGGAGGTCCTGGACATCGCCCAGATGCTCCGCGACTCCGTGAAGGTCGACGGCGAGCTGCCGCAGGCACGCGAACCGGAGTGGATTGAGCAGCCGGAGCGTGGCTGGGTCGATCCAAAGAAGGCTGAAGAGGAAGAGCGTCAGCGCCTCGAGGAAGAGGAAGCTAAGCGCAAGAAGGCTGAGGCTGCCGAGAAGAAGAAGGCAGAGAAGGCATCCGCTGCCGGCGCTGGTGCCGCAGCTGCTGGTGCTGCTGCAGGCGCTGCTGCCAAGGGTGGCGCTCCGACTCCGGGTGGTGCTCCGAAGCCGGGTGGCGCCAAGGGCGGCGCACCGACCCCAGGTGGTGCCAAGAAGGGCGCTCCAGCTCCAGGCGGTGCTCCAAAGCCAGGCGGTGCCAAGGCCGGCGCACCAACTCCGGGTGGCGCCAAGAAGGGTGCTCCTGCTCCGGGTGGCGCTCCGAAGCCAGGCGGTGCCAAGGCCGGCGCACCGGTTCCAGGTGGTGCAAAGGGCGGCGCCCCGACCCCAGGCGGTGCCAAGAAGGGTGCTCCAGCTCCGGGCGGCGCTCCGAAGCCAGGCGGTGCCAAGGGCGGTGCCCCGGTTCCAGGCGGCGCTAAGAAGGGCGCTCCAGTTCCGGGCGGCGCCAAGGCCGCTAAACCGGCCGCGCAGGCAGAGCCAGCAGCTGCAGAAACCGAAGCTCCGACTGAGGCTCCGAAGGCAACGAAGGGCGCTCCGATTCCGGGTGGCGCACGCAAGGGCGCTCCGGTTCCGGGTGGCGCTAAGAAGGCAGCTCCGGCCGCGAAGCCGAAGGCCGAGAAAACCGCTCCCGCCGAGGAAGCCGCTGCTGAAGTAGCGGCCACCGAGTCCGAGCAGCCAGCAGCTGAGCAGCCGAAGACCGCATCCGGTGCTCCGGTTCCGGGCGGCGCACGCAAGGGCGCTCCAATCCCGGGTGGCGCACGCAAGGCCAAGCCAGTCGCTAGCACCCCTGCCCCGGCAGCAGAGGAAACCGAAGCTCAGGAGGCTCCTGCTCAGCCAGAGGCAGAGCAGGCTCCGGCGCAACCAGAGGTTACCGAACAGCAGTCGGCGGAAGATGCCACCTCCACCGAGCAGGCCACTGAGACCCCAGCCGAGGAGACGCAGGCGCCGTCGGCAAGCGCTAAGAACCTTCCGCGCAACCAGCACGGAGTTCCGCTGCCAGGATCGGCGCGACGTAAGTAGCGCTCGCTAAGTAAGCAGGAATCCGCCCGAGAGGTTATTCTTCCCGGGCGGATTTTTTGTGCTTTACGACGATCCCTGCGCCACGGCATTAATCATGCAAATGGCACTCTCAACCGCACTGACAATATATTGATTACTGCATATTGATTACTGCATCCCGTTAGAGATGACCGCGTTGTGGTGTGGAAAGAGGTCTTGGCGTAGTGATTAAGAAATCGCTGTCACAGATAAGGGACTTTCTGAGGACTCCAGGGTCAGTGGAGATGGTCATTGCGCTGGTTCTCACGGCTCTCGATGCGCTAATTTTCCGCGAGAGCAACTCTGATCTGTTGTTGCCGACCATTATCGGTGGCCTTCAGGTCATTCTTGTTGCAGTGGCGACCTATCTGCCACTTTTTGCCATGGTGGTTGTCCCAGCGAATTTCTTGGCATTGACTTTCCTTCCCACAGAGCAGGCTCCAATGCAGATTTTCTGCGCGCTTCTCATCGTGGAAGTGATGCGTGCTAACAACAACAAGATGCCGGCGAGAATCACTGCGTTGCTCTTGTTGGTGATCTCAAACTACGACGTCAACACAAGTACTTTCGCACGTGACCATGTCGCGACCTTTGTGACAACACTGCTTTTTGTAATTTCCTACGCCATCGGCATGATGCGCAGTCGCTACAAAGAACAACGCCGGCGGGCAACGATTGAATCTAACCGCGCTCTGGAAGAGCAACGCCTTGAGTTGGCGACCGTACTGCACGACTCCACTGCCAAGTCCTTTACTCGCGTAACCATGCTGGCGCAGGCGCTCGCCATCGAGCGAGAAGGGACCGATGAAAAACTTGAAGAATCCCTGGAGGACATCGCAGAGACCTCCCGAGAAGGCCTGCTACAGCTTCGCCAGTTGCTTTCATTGCTGAAATCAGCTGACGACGAGAGTTCTTTGACCTCCGCTATCGGCCAGGATGAGCGAGTTCCCAGCATGAGCAGGGTGCTTCAACAGGCCAAGGATGAACTGCAGGAAGCTGGGTTTAACGTTTCGCTGGCCACGAAGATTGAAACCGAGCCCTCTTTGACGCAGATTTCAGAGGTTATCTCGCCGGCGCTGTCGGAGTTCTGCACGAACATTCAGAAGTACGGCGAACCGCAAACGAACGTTCACATTCTGGCGCTGAGCAATGAGGAAGATGGCTTCACGGTCGACATCAGCAATCAGATATCGAAGGCGCTACCGCATTTTCTGCCGCGGGCGATGCTCTCGAGCGGTTTGGGGCTTTCCTCACTGCATCGGCGAGTGCGACCGTGGGACGGTTCCATCACGTCAGAACGAGAAGGAAATGTGTGGAATTGCAAACTCCACATGCCACCTACCAACCAGTAGGTTACGCTAGCGTAAGATTGATGTAGTAGCCGCCTGTGACGAAGATATCTCTCGAAAAGTCCTGGTTAGCGTAGTAATATCACACGATGACAGATATTGTTCGGTTTTTATAACTTCTATGAAAGGTTCGCGGATGTCTGACATTAAGGTTCTCATTGTCGACGACGACCCACTCGTACTCTCGACGCTGCGAACCTATTTCAAGAAGGCACCGCATATCACCGTGGTCGATGAAGCCAGCGATGGCCACGAGGCTCTCAACATTATTGCCCGTGGTGGCGTTGACGTAGTTTTGACCGATATTCATATGCCCAACATGGACGGCGTTGAGCTACTTGAGCGCATTAAGAAGGTGGAGAATCCACCGAAATTCATCGCTATCACCTCATTTGATACCGATGAAACAATGCTGAAAATCTTGAGTCTCGGCGGAAATGGCTACATTCTCAAAACTGCCCGCCCGGAATCTGTCATTGGCACAGTTGAAGATGTCTTCCAGGGTGGCACCGTCATCTCGCCGATTTCTGCGACTCGGCTGATTAAAACTCTGCCGTCCCGCAACATTTCCTCGTACAAGATCACTCAAGCCGAGCGAGAGGTTCTCGGCCTAATCTGCCGCGGTAAGTCAAACCACGACATCGCCAAGGAACTCGGCAAGTCGCCGGGCACTATCAAGAAGCACCTCTCCAGCATGTTCAATAAGTTTGGAGCTACCTCTCGCCTGGACCTGGCGCTGAAAGCAATAGACGCAGGCTTCCACCCGCCGGCATCCGCTGCCGCAGAATAACCAGGGGCTCTGAGATTTGGCCGGTTAGCGGCTCTGAATTGAGCCTTTGCAGGCCCGAGATAGATAGCAAAAAGGGGCATATTCACTTTCGCGAATATGCCCCTTTTACCCGTGCTGAGTGTGGAGAGAGAACTGTGTAACTACTGGATCGTCACCTCGACATGTCGCTCGCGCGGAGCCACACCGAAGTAGCTGCGCCCAATTGGCTCCCACGTCTTCGAGTTGGCGTTGCAGCGAACTGTCTGTCCGGCGAACTCGTCAACCAGGAATCCCCAGCTCAGACGACCAGTTTCACCCTTGCGCACTTCGTATGGTCCGATCTTCTGCCCGAGGCTCCAAACCATCTCTCGGGAGTATTCCCAGGAGTACTTGCGGTTGAGCTCCTTGCTGACCTTCACACTGACAGAGATATTGGTCCACCACTTCTTGGTCTTGGACTCCTTGATGGTCTGCGTCAGCGGAATCGGCTCATCACCGATGTCATTCTTCGTAGAAACAACGCCCTCAACGTCGTAGCGAGAGCCGGTGATTTCCACGAACTCAGCCACCGAACCCGGAGCTTCACAAGTGGTTCCCGGTGCCGGACCGCGGTCAACTGCCGCCGGCTTGGGCACTGGTACCCACTCCTCCGGCGCGAACGGTTCACCGGCTCCTGGATTCGGGGCGGCCACCGCTGTCGGAGCACCGAGTCCGAGCGCAAAGACCGTCGTCAAGCACATGGCGACAACACGCTTTTTCATAACTGCTCCTAGTCGTTAATCGTGGCGGATGCCGGGCCGCCGTCACCGGAGTTACCGCTGACAGGCGCCCACTGCTGACGGTGCTCGCCCTCCTTGGTGGTCTTGTGCCAGACCACGAAGCGAGTCGACGGCCCCTTGCCGTTGTACTCACCGAAGTAGGGCTCACCGCGCCACAGGCCGGTCTTCTGGTCACAGGTGCGAACACGGCCAATGAAGGACTTCATGTGCACGCCGTAGTCTGCGCGAACAGTCTCACCGGGGTTGACGGTCACCGGGCCCAGCTTGTCGCCAACCGACCACTGACTGACCTCGACGATGCCGTACTTGTTCTTCACCCCGTGGAGGAACACGTCCCACATATTTCCGGAGCTCATGGCCTTCACAGACTCGTTGACTCCCTCTGTCACCTCGAGGGTGTACTGAATCGGGCGGTCAGTGCGGTTGGTGAATGAGTTAGTGCCGTTGTAGCGGTCCCATTCGTCGGTAATCCACTGTTCCCAGGGGTGACGCTTGGCATCCTTGACCGGGTCACATTTATCCGTATTGGTGAAACCGGTGTGGTGCTCATCCTGGTCGGGGGTCTGGGTCAGCGGGGTCGCCGCGACCTGTCCGACGATGCCTGGCGCAAGAAGACTTGCACCCATCACCGCGCAGGCCAGGGCCTTCTTTTTCAGGCTCAACATGGAGAAACTTCCTTCTACTTCGAGGCTTTAGGGGCTCTGGCCGCCTTAAACGGCGTACTCCTTGACCTGCGGAGCAGCACCGTCGACGGAGCGATCAGCTTCGTTGGCGCGCATGGAAACGCGAATGTGACGCTCCTTCGGGATGGTGCCCCAGTACGGACGACCCGCGTCAATCCACTTTCCGCCCTTACAGGTCAGGTGAGTACCTTCGAAGGACTGATTCAGGAAGCCATACTCCAGAACACCGGTGTAGCCAGGCTTGACTGGGTACGGGCCGAGGGTCTGGCCAACTTCCCAGGTCTGAGTGGACTGGTAGCCGGCACTGAAGGTGACGTGGAAGAGCTTGAGCAGATCAAAGTCGACCGAACCGCCGACGTTCCAGGACTTGGTCTTGCCTTCCTTCAGGGTCTGGGTCAGCGGCAGGTCGGTGTCGCCGTAGTTAGCGACAGTCGCAGTACCTTCGACCTCGAACTTCGAGCCGGTGATCTTCAGGGACTGGCCGGACTGGCCTTCAACGGAGCAGGTGCCACCGACGGTACCCGGGGTAGGGGCTGGGGCAGCTTCGGCCATCGGGGCGACAGCCAGCGAGGACATGGTAACCAGGGCTGCAATGGAGCCGGAGAGCAGGGTCTTCTTCACGGCGAAATCCTTTCAGGATGTGACGAGCAACTCGTAAGGAAATACTTGAACTGACACCTGCAAAGGTAAGTCGAAATTCAGCGTTTTGTAATGGAAAATTTTCGACGCGCTTTACGACGGCCACAGCGATTATCCACATAGCAAAAATGGAATCCCACCGATTTCTGTCACGCGAAAATACGGCATCCAATTGCCGTTGACCAGCAATTATGGGCACCACAATAAGATTTCGGCGATTAATTTAATCGCACCAGAACTACACCTTTTGAACCAATTCAAAAATGCCTCGGTCGGCCACTTGGTACTAGACAATCAACATTTCGGCCACTAGCCCACCTACATAAAGACACCAGAGAGTAGCCGAATGGCCACCCCCAGGCGCGGGCAGGTAGAGAGACCTCCACACTTCACACTCTTGATTAAATAGTTATGATTCCTTTATTAATCACTGGCGAAGTCCGGCAGTCCACAAAGCCCTGACACTTTGCCGAGGCAGATATCTTTCGGAGTACTACCTAATGTTTCGACGCACTTCTGTTCTTGCTACCACCATTGCATCCGCAGCACTTTCCCTGGGCGCGCTGACCGGCGCCCCGACCGCTACCGCAGCACCGACAGCTACGACCAGCAGCGACGACCTGCAGGTTAAGGAATACGCTCTTTCCGATACCTTCTCTTGCGACTACTACAACCTCCCGTGGTGCCGCTAAAGAGCGCTGACCCCCTACCCCTCCTCTGCCGCCCCTTCACGTGAGCGCGGCTACTTCGCGGTGCCGTCGAGCCCCTCTAGAAGTGTGGCAAAATCCGTGACGTTAGTATCCACCCGCGTGTTTGTACTGCGTCGCCTGTTCGGCGCGCTGGCACCCTGATTCCCCTCGCTGGCCCCGCCCGCTGAATGCGCTGCACCCTTTTCTTCAGCTTCGTTCCCAAAATCTGGACCAAAACCGACTACTGCCGAGCGAACACCGACAAGGTACTCGGCAAGCTCACGAGCTGCACGCACGACGCGATTGCTCATCTCCGCGCCGGACACTCCGCCGGCGCCATTTCCGGCACCATCGCCAGCACCAAAGTCCTCAGTGGCTGCAAATACAGCAGTCGGCATAACCGTGCCGCGCAGGTAGCTAAACAGCGGACGCATCGCATACTCCAGCACCAACGAATGTCGTGCTGTGCCAGCCGTCGCAGCAATAATGACCGGCATGGAAGTCAGCGCATCCTTATCCAGGGCGTCGAAAAACATCTTGAACAACCCAGAGTAGGACGCTGCGAACACCGGGGTCGCGGCAATCAATCCATCAGCACCGCTGACAGTATCGAGGGCGGCGCGCAATTTTTCGTCGTAAAGCCCTGTGGACATCACAGTGCCGAGGCTGACAGCGAGTTCGCGCAGCTCGACGTACTCAACTTGGACCCCCTCGCCACGCTTGGAGACCTGCGCCTCGACGGCCTCCGCGATGCGGTCGGCAAGGATGCGCGTGGTTGATGGATCGGAAACACCGGCACTTACGACGACGAGCTTTTTCACTACTGATTCCTTTCAGCCGGGCGGACGAGAAGGTGCGGGGAATCTGCGCCCTCGGCAACCAGCGAGGCATGCGTCGGCGGGTCGGAAGGCACGTGCGCCGGACGGCGGCGCTCGAACTCTTCACGCAGGACCGGAACGATTTCGGTTCCCAGGATTTCAACCTGCTCCAACGCCATTTCCAGCGGCAGGCCGGCGTGATCGATAAGGAAGAGCTGACGCTGGTAGTCGCCAACGGCGTCTGCATAGCCCAGGTAACGTTCGATGATTTGCTCAGGCGTGCCGACGGTCAGTGGAGTGATGTTCTCGAATTCTTCCAGAGATGGCCCATGTCCATAGACCGGGGCATTGTCGAAGTATGGGCGGAAAATCTCCTTGGCCTTCTTCTCCGTCTCAGCGGCGAAGACCTGACCGCCAAGCCCGACGATTGCCTGATCAGCAGCACCATGACCGTAGTGCTCATAGCGCTGGCGGTAGAGATTGACCATGGCTGTGGTGTGCTCGATATTCCAGAAAATGTGATTATGGAAGAAGCCGTCCCCATAGAAGGCGGCCTGCTCAGCAATCTCAGTGGAGCGGATTGAGCCGTGCCACACGAAAGGTGCTACACCGTCGAGCGGGCGCGGTGTGGACGTAAATGACTGCAGCGGAGTGCGGAATTGACCTTGCCAATCCACATTCTCCTCACGCCAAAGGGTGCGCAGCAGGTGATAGTTCTCGATGGCCAGCGAAATTCCCTTGCGAATATCCTTGCCAAACCACGGATAAACCGGCCCGGTGTTGCCGCGGCCCATCATCAGATCAATGCGACCTTCGGAAAGGTGCTGGAGGTAGGCGTAATCCTCGGCGATGCGCACGGGGTCGGTGGTGGTAATCAGCGTTGTCGAGGTCGACAGAATCAGATTTTCGGTCTGTGCTGTGAGGTTGGCTAATAAAATCGGCGGATTCGCCGGTGCCACAAACGGTGGATTGTGGTGCTGGCCAGTAGCAAATACATCGAGGCCGACCTCTTCGGCCTTCTTCGCTAGGGCGACAGTTGCCTTAATGCGCTCATGTTCAGTAGGGATTTGTCCAGTCGTGGGATCTTTTGTGACGTCGCCAATTGTAAAAAATCCGAATTGCATAATTCTCAATCCTAAATAGCAGTTGTTGACATGTCAACGCCTGTTATGCTGGGCATAAGCACTTAAAACGACTCCATATGAACCGCCTCCAACCAAAGGAGCCTCGCCCAGCCATGACAAAACCCCGAACCGATCGCCCGACCGGATGTGCGCTTCTAAAAAATATTCGGCATTTTCTTTGACCTTTGTTGACACATCATCACATCTAGAGTTATCGTTGACACGTCAACACCGGAAGTTGGTTCCGGCGGACAAAAATACTTCGAAACATTCGAGATACTTTTAACTTTTAGGAGATTCACTATGGCTCTTCAGTCTGGCAACTACGTTCTTGATGCACAGCACTCCACCGTTGGATTCACCGTTCGTCACGCAATGATCACTAAGGTCCACGGTCAGTTCACTGAGTTTGAGTCCGTTATTAATTTTGATGCCGACAAGCCGGAGAATTCCACGGCAAAGGCGACCATTCAGGCGAACTCCATCAACACCAACAATGAAGAGCGCGACAACCACCTGCGCTCGAAGGACTTCTTCGGCACCGACGAAAACCCGACCTTCGAATTCGTTTCCACCGCTATCGAGCTCCAGAGCGAAGAAAAGGCCACCGTTACCGGCGACCTAACCATCAACGGCATCACCAAGCCGGTCACCCTGGATGTCGACATTTTCGGCTCCGCTGAAGACCCATGGGGTCAGACTCGCGTTGGCTTCGAGGCAGCCACCAAGATTGACCGCACCGATTTCGGCATCGATTACAACGCTCCTATTAAGACTGGCGGCCTGCTCCTTGGCAACGAGATTTCCCTGCAGATCGACGGCTCCGCAGTTAAGCAGTAACTAGCAGCCAGAACCCCAGCTGCCCGCACCCCAGTAAAGCGTCCTGCATCCTCATGCAGGGCGCTTTTGCGCAATCAATGTGCAATTAATCTGCCCCCCGCTGTGAGAAAAGCATGGTGCGGGAGCAAAAAAGTGGCATGCTTAGACAGGTGAGTTCCAGTAAAGACACTTCCCAGGGCACCGAAACCACCAACGAGACAACGCAGGACGCTCAGGCTGCGCAGGCCGCTCAGGCCGAGCAGTCCCGTGCTGCCCGTGTTGCCGCCCGTCGTGGAAACATCAGGGCACCTCGCCGCACTCCACTGAAGACACTGGACCAATCCTCCAAGCTGCAGAACGTCCTCTACGACATTCGCGGTCCGGTGACTACTCTCGCCGAACAGATGGAGGCCGACGGCCACCGCATCATGATGCTCAACACCGGCAATCCGGCAAAGTTCGGCTTTGATGCACCTGACACCATCGTGCAGGACATGGTCCGCGCCCTCCCCCACGCACAGGGCTACTCCGAGTCCAAGGGTATTTACTCCGCACGCCGTGCCGTCGTCACGCGCTATGAGATGGACCCGGACTTCCCCCGTTTCGACGTCAACGACGTCTGGCTGGGCAACGGCGTCTCCGAGCTGATTTCCATCACCACGCAGGCGCTGCTCAACGAGGGCGATGAGGTCCTCATTCCAGCTCCGGATTACCCGCTCTGGACTGCAGCAACCACCCTCGCCGGCGGCAAGGCCGTCCACTACACGTGCGATGAGGCGAATAACTGGGCCCCGGATGTCGAAGACATTCGCTCGAAGGTGACGGATCGCACGAAGGCGATTGTCATCATCAACCCGAACAATCCGACCGGCGCGGTCTACACACGCCAGACACTCGAAGCCATCGTCGATATCGCTCGTGAGCACTCACTCCTGCTGCTTTCCGACGAAATCTACGACCGCATCCTCTACGACGATGCAGAGCACATTTCCACTGCCTCCTTGGCCCCGGATTTGCTCTGTATCACCTTCAACGGCCTGTCCAAGACCTACCGTGTGGCCGGCTACCGCGCGGGCTGGATGGTGCTGACTGGCCCGAAGCGCCACGCAGAGGGCTTCATCGAGGGCATCAACTTGCTGGCCAGCACCCGTCTATGCCCGAATGTCCCTGCTCAACACGGCATTCAGGTGGCACTTGGCGGTTACCAGTCCATCGAGGACTTGATCTTGCCAGGCGGTCGCCTGCTGGAGCAGCGCAATGTCGCCTACGAGGGACTGACCTCAATTCCAGGCGTGAGCTGTGTAAAGCCGATGGGCGCCATGTACGCATTCCCGAAGCTGGATCCGAACGTCTACGAAATTCACGATGACGAGAAGCTGATGCTCGACATCCTGCGTGAAGAGAAGATCCTGATGGTCGGCGGCTCTGGCTTCAACTACCCGACGCCGGATCACTTCCGAATTGTCACCCTGCCGTGGGCACGCGACCTGAAGGAAGCTATCGAGCGCCTAGGCAACTTCCTGGTCAGCTACAAGCAATAGCAGTACTTAAGGTTGCGCACGCTACTGGTTCTGCCCTTCTCACATATCGATGCGCTATTCACTTATGGACACACTGGAGCGCATCGATGAGTGAGTATTGCATCGATAGGTGGGCCATAGCGCTGATGACCACGGCCCGGCGCGCCGGAATGGCGGTACGCCTTCCGGTGCTGGTGCAGCGATTAGGTTATTAAGGGTGGGCAGGCATTCAAAAGATTCAATGAACTCTGACAACCAGCAACCTTTTCGCGTTGCTCCGGGTTCCGACATAGGTGCGCATCTCGACGTACTGAAGAACTCGAACAGCGGCTCCCCTACCGGCCGGTTCCGGGCTGTCAATACCGCGAATCAACCCAACTCTGCAACCTCGGCTGCCCCAGCACGACATGCAGAACCAGCCGCACATTCAAAACCAGCACCGGTACGGCAAAACGAACCTGCACAAGCCAAACCAAAACCAACGAAACCGCGGCACAACCCCACAAGAGCACGTCGCTTACTGGCCACAGTTCTCACAGTTGCCGGCATTGTCACTTTCCTCGCAGTGATTGGTCTCTGGCCATCGGGTGAAGCTCCGAGCCCAGGGCCGGGATTCCTGCAGTCACAGACGTCAGCTGCAGAGACGGTTAAGGGAACCGTCGTAAAGCAGAGCGTCGGCACGTGCAATTCGCCTGACAACGGACGCGTCTTCGACGACCAGCCGCGTCCAGGGCTGACGACTTCGCTCAACGACCCCGCGGCGCCGAAGTGCCAGCTCTCGGTCATTGAGCTGACCTCAGGCCCAGACGAGGGCAAGAAGACGCTTCTGGAGGCATCCGGCCTTCCCGGCGAAATTGAGCTGGAGGAGGGCGACAAGGTCGTCCTGGCAATTCACCGTCCAAACGCGGCCGGTACCGGAGCTGTCGACAATGGTGCCGTGCCGGATCCGGGGTTGATGACACCGGCTCCCGGCGTTGTTCCCGCGCCTGCCCCTGAGGGCGCAGAGGGTGAGCCTGCTCCTGATGCAGAGGCTCCGGCACCAGCTCCAGCCCCGGAGCAGCAACCAGCACCTGAATCCGACGCAGAGGCCCCCGCTGCCCCCGAAGCTCCTGCTCCCGCGGCCGACACTAATGTCGTCGACCTCGCACCTCATCAGGTTGTCGACACCGCTAGCATCGCCAACACCTACACCTTCCTGGACATGGATCGCACCACGACCATCTGGATGTGGCTCGGCGCGGCAGTACTTCTCATCATCCTCGTCGGCATGACTCGCGGGGTCTTGAGCCTCATTGGTCTTGGCATCACGCTGGCCGCAGTGATGGGATTCCTGGTTCCGGCACTGCTACGCGGTGGCGATCCTGTGGCCTTGGCTATCACGGCGGGCGCGGCGATCCTCTTCCCGGTGCTCTTCCTCGTACATGGCATCAATTGGAAGTCAGCTTCCGCACTGGCGGGAACACTCACCACGATGGTACTGGCGGCGGGCCTGGCCAACCTCGCTATCTCCACGTCGCAGCTACGTGGTCTCGGCAACGAGGACAACCTGCTCATTCAGCTTTACCTGCCTGACGTCTCCGTCACAGGTCTGCTTCTGGCGGGATTCATCATCGGCGCGTTGGGCGTGCTTAACGACGTCACCATCGCCCAGGCCTCGACCGTCCAGGAGCTTTACGAAGCAGCTCCGCGGTCGCGGCCTATGGAGGTCTTCCGCTCGGCAATGCGCGTCGGTCGCGACCACATCGCGTCGATGGTCTACACACTGGTACTGGCGTACCTCGGCACCGCACTGCCGCTATCGATTTTGTTAAGCGTCTCCGACCGGCCGCTGATGCAGTCGTTGACCTCCGATGTCGTGGCCACAGAGCTGCTGCGTTCCACCATCGGTGCGGTGGCTTTGGTACTCGCAGTGCCGATTACCACCCTCATCGCCGCCTATACCGTGGCCCCGGAGGGTATGAAGTTTCCGAAGCGCTCGAGGGCAGCTAGCATTTAGCCGCGGCCGAGGCAGGTGACATCCCAGCCTGCGGCACGCCACTGATCTGCTGGCAGGCAGTTGCGGCCGTCGAGCACCGCTGCGCGCTTGACCAGCTTCTTCGCAGCCACCGGGTCGATGTCGCGGAACTGCTGCCACTCGGTAGCGACGACAACCATCTCCGAGCCTTCCAGAGCTGCTTCGATGCTCGGTGCGTACTCCAAGGTCGGGAAATTCTTCTTGGCGTTCTCCATGGCCTGCGGGTCGTAAACGCTTACCGAAGCGCCCGCCAGAGACAGCGAACCGGCAATCGACAGCGCCGGGGAGTCACGCACATCGTCAGAGTTCGGCTTGAAAGCCGCACCCAGCACGGTCACGGTGTGGCCGAGCAGCGAGCCGCCGAAGCTACCGCGTACCAGGTCAACGGTCTTTTCACGGCGACGCATGTTGATTGCATCGACCTCACGCAGGAAGGTCAGCGCCTGGTCAACGCCCAGCTCACCGGCGCGGGCCATGAATGCGCGGATATCCTTCGGCAGGCAACCGCCGCCGAAGCCCAGACCCGCGTTGAGGAAGCGGCGACCAATTCGGGCGTCCATACCGATGGCGTCGGCAAGCGTAGTGATATCCGCACCTGTGACCTCACAGATTTCAGAGACCGCGTTGATGAAGGAAATCTTGGTGGCGAGGAATGCGTTCGCCGACACCTTCACCAGCTCTGCGGTGGCAGTGTCCGCGACGATAAGCGGCGTCTCGCGCTCGAAGATAGGACCGAAGCACTCGCGCAGGCTGGCCTCGGCAATCGATTCGACCTCCTGACCAGCACCATTGAGGATCATGCCCGGCTTCTGGGTGCCCAGCACCACACGGTCCGGCTCGAGAGTGTCCTTTACTGCGAAGCCCTCACGCAGGAACTCCGGGTTCCAGGCGATTTCGAGGCTGGTGTTTTTCAACTGCTCATCACCAGCTGCTGCGCGCTCACTGATCATCTTCGCAGCCAGCTCCTGCAAGCGCGGTGCGGTACCGACGGGCACAGTGGACTTACCAAACACTAGATGCTTGCCGACGACGCGCTTAGCCAATTCGGTAATAGCCGCGTCCACATAGCGAACATCGGCTGCGTACGAGCCCTTGACCTGCGGAGTTCCGACACCTACGAAGTGGACGTTCGCAAATTCAACAGCCTCGTCGTAGTTAGTGGTGAAACGTAGTCGCCCCGACTCAACGTGCTTCTTTAGCAGTTCGGGCAAGCCGGGTTCAAAGAAAGGAACTTGGCCTGCGGACAATGCCTCAATCTTGGCGGGATCAACATCTACGCCGAGAACCTCGTGGCCTAACTCCGCCATCGCCGCGGCATGAGTGGCGCCAAGGTAACCCGTACCAATAACCGTAATACGCATAAGGGCTATTATTTATCGAAAGATAAAAGGCCCTCAAGCCGATTTAACCCTTAAATGGTGTGAACTAAAGACCCATATTTAGGCTTTCCGCCTGCGGAAACTCTTTATTGAACAATTGTTTCCATTTCTTCACCGAGAATTCACTCGGGGCTATTCACAATTCATTTATATTCCGAGCTCACATCCCGAGTTTCAGGTGCCTTATTCCTCATCGCGGAAGTTCAGGTACGCACGCGACGGCGTCGGGCCGCGCTGCCCCTGATACTTCGAACCGAGCTTGCCGGAACCGTAAGGCACCTCTGCCGGCGAGGACATCTTGAACAGCGCCAGCTGACCGACCTTCATGTTCGGCCACAGGGCGATAGGCAAGTTCGCCACATTGGATAGCTCCAGCGTGATGTGGCCTGAAAACCCTGGGTCAATAAAGCCGGCGGTCGAGTGCGTTGCCAGGCCCAGACGCCCCAGCGAAGACTTACCCTCCAGGCGGCCTGCCAAGTGCGGAGGAATAGTGAAGTACTCCAAGGTCGATGCCAGGACGAATTCGCCCGGGTGAAGAATGAAGGGCTGCCCTTCTGGAACCTCGTGCGGGGACGTCAGTTCTTCCTGCGGCAACTTCGGATCGATGTGCGTGTACTGCGAGTTGTTAAAAACTCGGAAGAACTTGTCCAGACGCACGTCGATGGACGAAGGCTGAATCATCTTCGGGTCAAAAGGATCAATGCCGAGATGGCCGGAGCCTTCGGCATCGATAGCGGCACGAATATCACGATCTGAGAGCAACACATAGACCAGCTTAACCGCTCTGTAATGCACAGCGTGCGCGGGTTGCAGGATATGCCCGCGATAAATTCAGCGGAGCTGCTGCCAACCAATTTTTTCGACGCGAATCGAGAGTGCTACATTGAAGTTACAGAGGGCGACTGATTTCCTGCATGCCACACCTACTGTGCCAATCCCGTGGCGTGCTTTTAATCATTCCGCCTACTGTGTGCCGATGTAGTTCAATGGTAGAACTCCTGCTTCCCAAGCAGGCGGCGCGGGTTCGATTCCCGTCATCGGCTCCACTTAGACGTCGAAAATGATAAGTAGGCGTTTGCGTTAGCGAGTATGCCCCAAGGGGGTCAAGAAAATCGCTTGCGTTAGCGAGTGTATAGCGCGTTAACTCTGACCTGTAGAAACACTTTCCTCTCTTTCGGCTGAGTGAGCGTTTGCGTTAGCAGGCGTTGATTTGGTCGAGGTGGATAGCGTGGTCGGCGACCTCGGTAACGAGTTCAGCATCGTGGGTGATGACGATGACGACGGCACCAGTGTCAGCGAGTTTACGCATTACTCGGGAAATCGCGACAAGGTGTTTGTAGCCAACACCGGACGTGGGCTCGTCGAAGATGTAAACTTTCTTGTTCGCAGCAAGCGCTGTAGCAATAACCAGACGTTGACGTTGCCCGCCAGAGAGTGCTTGCGGATGATCAGCCTCGTGGTCGGCAAGGTCGAGTTCTTCAAGGATCGCGTGGGCATCGATGTGTTGCTTTTCGGCTTTGGTCGTGCCGAGCGTGACTTCGTCGATGACGGTATCTGAGAACAACTGTCGGGTAGGGTCTTGCATCACAAGGTAGGCGTCGCGGCTGGTGAATTTTTGTCCGCCGAGTGTGATGGATGCATGTTTGGCTTTTTCTAGTCCGCAAACAATGCGTGCCAGTGTTGATTTGCCTGACCCGCACGGGCCGAGGAGTGCCGTGATTTTCCCTGCCGGAAACAACACGTGGTTAATATTGAGGACTGTGTTTCCGTGGCGGTAGGCAAAGGCGAGGTTGTCGATTGTGAGCCCTTCACCTTCTGGTTCGGGCAGGCTCGGCATGGATACGGGCACTAGGGATCGCAGCCCAAGCTGTTTGCGCTCCTCATCCGAGGTAGCGTAGAACTCTTCGCCGGTTGCGGTGAGGACAATCTTGCCTTTGTCGAAGCAGTAGACACGGTCGACGATCCCGGAAAGGAAACTTAGCCGGTGTTCAGCAATGATGATGGTGTGTCCATCGGCTTTGAGCCTGGCGATGAGTGTGGCGAGTTGGTCGATAACGTCAGCGGACAAGTTCGCGGTTGGCTCGTCAAAGACGATCAGCGACGTGTTGTTGCACATGGCGACGGAGCAGGCCACGCGTTGCATCTGTCCGCCTGATAGTTGTGTGACGCGGGATTCCAGCAGGTCGGCGATACCTAACTCGGCTGCGACCTCGTCAATGCGGGCACAGATCTCCTGCGGGTCGCGGCCGAGATTTTCTGGGCCGAAGGCGAGTTCTTGGCGCACGTGGGTGGTGTAGAACTGGGTGCGCGGGTTTTGAAACACTGTCGAACAGTGGTGGGCAAGGCGTGGCAGGTCTGTTTGTGCCACGTCAATGTCGTCGACTGTGACGTTTCCGGTAAGGTCGCCGTCGTGGAAGTGCGGGATGAGCCCGTTAAATAGCCGTAGTGCGGTGGTTTTTCCTGACCCGGATGCGCCACACAGCAAGGTGACGGTTCCGGGTGTGATGGTGATGGTTGCGTCGTTGATTGAGGGGTGGTCTGCTCCTCGATAGGTGAAGGTGACCCTAGTTGCTTGGGCTATTGTCATAGGACGATTCTCCATATCGCGAAGCCGATAACGATGAGCAGAATGACTGCGTCGACCACTCGGAATTTCACGACTGTGACTGAGGTGGGCTTTGCGGTTCCGCCCAGTCCGCGCACGAGGGCGGCCGATGCCAGTTCGTCCCCGCTGCGTACCACGGTCGATAGCAGAGGGATTGTGAAGTATTGCGCCGCACGCAGTGAGAGCACGGACATGCCGCGTAGTTTCATGGCATCTGAGATCGCTTTAACTTCGTGGCCGATCACGGGCAGCACACGTAACGCGACTGAGATCGGGATCGTGAAACAGGTCGGGATTCGTGAGCTGGCGAGTGCTTTTTGCAAGGTGGCGGGTCGGATTACGCCGATCGCGTAGGCTCCCATTCCTGCGCTGACGCTGAATCGCCACATCCACTGCAGAAACAGCACGAGGAACGCGCTGGCTGTTGATTTCCAGACCAGGGGTATCACGAAGACGAGTGTGCCGAGAGCCGCAAACGTGGCCAGGTAGACGGCCACCCAGCTCGGGCGCACGAGCGTGTTGGGGTTGATCGTAGCGCTCGTCAGCATCACGGCGGCGAATCCGCCCAGAGTACACACGAACCACGGCGAGTAGGCACTGTAGATCGTGGTGGAGACGATGACGAGCGCTGCGATAATGGTGCGCGGGTCGGGAAGTTTAGACAAGACCGGCCCGTTCAAAGTGTTTGCGCGCGACCCTGGTTCCCAACAGACCAGCAAGCCAGCCCACGATGAGCATCACGCCGAAGAAGCCCAGCAGAATCGGAATCGTGACGACCTGTGCCATCTTGGCGGCATACTCGGCACCCATTTGTTCGGCGATCTGCGACATATATGCGTCTTGGTTCATAAATAGCGGAATCCACGGGGAAACATAGATCGGCAGAATAAACAGTGCATATGCCAGCGGGACACGAACTTTCACGCTCTTCGGCCCCTTGGTGATCACCAAGTCAGCGAGCAGGCCGAACACAGCGGCGATCGCAATTCCTCCCACCCAGTGGCCGGTCACGAAGAAGAGGATTTCGATGATAATCAGCATGATTGTCAACGCCCCCATCTTCGGAGTGCGGGCAGTAAACAGCGCAAAGACGATGCCGTTAACGAGGATAGAAAGCAAGAAGCCGGCATACATGGCAGCCGGAATGAACCCGAGCATTCCGAATGCAAACACGATGACGAACATCAAGGCAGTGAAGACGCCGATATTGATGAAGTCGCGCGCGTTGAGGCGCGAGGATGTGGGTGTGGACATAGTTTTTCCTTTTATGTGCTGATATGCGCTGTGTTTAGACGAGTTGCCATCCGCCTGCGTTGATGCGCTCTTGCCAGAAATCGCGGTATTGACCCGGCTGGTTGACCAGCTCGTCGTGGCACCCGCGCTGGGCGATACGCCCACCGTGGGAGAGCACAATAATTTGGTCAGCTTGTCGAATGGTTTCAAGTTTGTGGGCGATCACGATCAGCGTGGAGTGCTTGCGTAGCTCATTCATCGCCGCAACAATATTGGCTTCATTTTCCGCGTCCAATGCGCTGGTGGCCTCATCGAAAAGCACGATCGGGGCCTTCTTCACCAAGGCGCGAGCGATAGAGACGCGTTGCCGTTCCCCACCTGACAGTGCACGCCCGCCAGAACCCGCCAATGAATTCCAGCCATCTGGGAGGCGGTTGACGATTTCCGTCACGCCCGACAGGTCAGCGGCCCACCTGATTTCTTCATCGGTGGCTTCTGGGTTGCCAAGGCGAATGTTGGCTTCGAGAGTGTCGTTGAATAAGTAGACGTCTTGGAAGACAAGAGACACCTGGCGCATCAAATCTTCGGTGGTCTGCTCGCGCACGTCCACTCCGCCAACGCGCACGCTGCCGGACTGCACATCCCAGAAACGTGCAACCAACCGGGCGATCGTCGTCTTCCCGCACCCAGATGGACCAACCAGGGCACACATGCCACCTTGCGGGACATGGAAGGAAATATCACGGAGAACCGGGGTGTCCGGATCGTAGCCGAAGGTGACGTCCTCGAAACGAACATCACCAGGGGCGTTTATCGGTGTAGAGGCATCGGGTTCGGACAGTTCGGGGGCATCCATGACCTTGTCGACGTGGTTCATCTGCTGGCGGCGTTCTTCCAGCCCGGTCATGCAGCCACCGATGTCTTGGAGCATGGTGGTGAACCGCAGGCACATGCCGATTGTGACCACGGCGTTCAGCGCATTCATTTGCCCGCCGAGGGCGAGTTGGGCGGTCAGCCAGATCATCACCACAATGAGCGCTTGAACGAACATCCCATTAATCAGGTTCGCTAGTGTTTCGATCCACAATGCTTTGCGACCCTTGCGGTCAGCCTGTTTGAATGCCCGATCAAGGGCCGGGTAGTCGTCGGCGACATGGCAGGAGCGCAGCGCGCCTTGGCAGGTGGCGAATTCGACCATGCGAGCCGCCAGCTCCGATTCGGCTGGTTCGGAAACCTTCTTGCCCTTATCGAGAAGCACACGGGAAATATGGAGGAAGGCAAGCATGATCGGGAACGCGATCGTCAAGGTCAGTCCCAGCCGCCAATCCCAGAACCAGGTTCCCACAGTGATCACCAGCACGGCCGAGAGTTTTTGGACGAGAGAGAAAATGAAATGTGCCGCCGACTCGCCCAAGTTCATCATTTCCTGGGTGACCATGCGCGACAGCCGTCCAGAGCTACCCGAATCGAACACTCCCAACGGTAGGCGGGCTACTTTGTTACCTACTGCCTGGTGGACGTCGTGAATGAATCCAAGCGCGCCGATATAGCCGGTGCGCATGCCATAAAACTCCGTGCCCACGCCCAGCACCGCGAACACCGCCAAGGCGATGAGCCAGCCCCAAAACGACAGCCCCCACACCGGCATTCCGGTCGCCAAGGCGCTTGCTGCAGGGAGTAGCGCGAGCAGGGCAAAGCCGTGACACAGTCCTGAGACCGCACCCCACGCTTGACCAACCGAAAGGTCTCGCCACGAGGCGGGTTCCATCAAACGCTTAAAGCGTGGCAGCAATAGTTGATTCATCGTGTCATCTCCTCGCATGCACCTTGGGCAAGAAGTGCCTGATAGTGCGCATTACCCAACAACTCGTCGTGTTTACCGACCACAGCAATGCCCCCGCGTTCCATGACGACAATCTGATCCGCGCCCCTGATCGAGGCCAGTCGGTGGGCGATCACAATCACGGTTCTGCCTTTGGCAAGAGTCGAGAGAGCTTGTTGGATTTTCGATTCCGATTCCGGGTCCGCCATCGCCGTCGCCTCGTCCAGCACCAACACTGGGGCATCAACCATGAGCGCCCGGGCGATCGCGATACGGGCTGCCTGCCCGCCCGAAACGTGGGTGTCCTCCCCCAACACAGTGTCGTAACCATCTGGCAGGCTCATGATGAACTCGTCGATCTGCGCTGCTCTCGCCGCCTGCCGCACCTGATCCAAGGTTGCGTCTCGCGCGCCCAGGGCAATGTTGTTGTGGATGGTGTCGCGAATAAGCTGTGCATCTTGCAGGACGAATGCGACCGTCGAATACAACACATCCTGGGAAATGCTCTTTAGATCAACCCCGCCGATGGTGATCGTGCCAGCGTCCGGGTCATCAAAGCGGGCCATCAAACTCGCCAACGTCGACTTCCCCGCACCCGACGGGCCAACCAGCGCGGTCACCGTGCCTGCCGGAATGCTCAGGCTCACCTCGTCTAATGCCTGGGTGTCGTCATAGGCATACGACACACCCCGAATCTCGATATCATGACCGTGTGGTGTCTGTGGCGCATCGGGCTGACTCAACGCCGGTAGCTCCATGACATTCACCAGCCGTACTGCCGCTGAACCTGCGAGCTGATAAGACCAGGCGATGGTTGCGACTGCCATCAACGCTCCCGGCAGCACCAAGGCAATCAACGTCGTCGCTATCACCTCGTAGATGCTCACCCAACCGGCGTTCATCATCAACGCGCCACCGCCAAGGTTCACGATCAACAACACCGGGATCGACACCCACGAAAATGAGGCGGCCGACATCGACACCAGCGGCATACACCACGCCCGGTAGAGCTTAGAAAACTCGTTAGCTGCATCTAAATAGGCTTTATGTGCTTGGCCAACCTTGCCGAACGCTTTCACCACTGAGATACCGGCAACGAACTCGGCCATCGTTGCCGAAACCTGAGCAAGCTTGGTGTCCATTTCCGCGGTCTTCTCATTCATCCCACGCATCGACATGCCATACATGCCCACATAAACCGGAATCGTCGCAATCGACAGCAGAGCGAGCCGCCAATCCACCACGAACGCATAGGCCAACAAGGCGAGCGGGGAGACGATTGCGTTCAGTTTCTCGATCGGCCCGTGTGCGATCACTGTGTGCACCGTGGCCGTATCATCCTGAATGGTCTTGCGGATCTTCCCTTCGCCCTCGCGGGTAAACCACGACAGCGGAGCAGTCGACATTCGGGCGGCAATTTGCCGACGCATCTGATTACGCAACGACAGGTCAATAAAATGCGTCACGCCCAACGCAACAAAATACAAAGTCAACCGCGCCATGTAAGCAGAAACAAGGAGCATCACGATCCAGTTCACCCGCGCCGGGTCCACCCGGTCTTGCATCAGCGCAGCTCCCAGCTCCACCAAAGCCACATAGGGTGCGATAGCCAACACCCCAGAGGCGAACGTTAAGGCCTGCGCGATAAACAGTTTGCCTTTCACCGGCTGCGATAGCTGACGGATCGCGTTCTGGCCAGCGACTGATTTTTCCTTCGCCGACCCATACTCGCCTTCAACAACCCGATCCGTTGCACTTTCGTTCACGTAAGCACCATCCTTCTTAGGCATGCCTAACCTTACTATATTTCTGGGACTTCTTAGGCATGCCTAACCTTACTATATTTCTGGGAGGTGTGTCTACTGTGCACGTCAACTGATACGAACATCACCCTTTCAGGGCAATCCTCACCTGTTCACCGGTGCGGAACACGAACCGGATCGCGTCCTCGGTGACAATGGCGTGGTCGATAAGTGCGCTCCATTGTGCGGGGTGAAACTCGCTCACAGGTTCCCCTGTCAGATCATTCAGGGTTGTGGTGATGGCGGCGTGCTTGGCGGTGTTCGCTGCGATATCTTTTTCCAGGCTTGTTCTACGTGCGAGCGTCTTACGGTAGGTAGTATCGAGTTCGGCGTACGCGGATTGGCAGGCGTCCTGGTCGAGCGCACACCGCTGGTTTTCCGCAATCAGCGCTTCGATCTGCTCGTCTTTCACCGTCGCGCTGCTGCAGGGATGTTCGTCTGTGTATTTATGGTTGCATTGCCAAACTGCGTCTTTGCATTTCGTGTTCGACGCCCACGTTTTACGCCCATACCACGCCCCACACCGAGCACATTCCAGCCGGGTGGAGAACAACCCGACTTTCGCTGACTATATGTTGCCATGCCTGGTGGCGAGTTCGTATTGCATCTGATCCCAGATACGCGGTTCGGTAATCGGCTCATGATTACCTGATACATAGTATTGGGGTACTTCGCCTTCGTTGACCTTCATCTTCTTAGTAAGGAAATCGGTGGTGAACGTCTTTTGCAGCAGGGCGTCGTCCTTGTATTTTTCGTTGGACAGGATGGAGCACACTGTCGAGGTTGACCACACTTCTTTCCCGCGCGGGGTGAGAATCTTGCGGGCAGCGAGCTCGGTTTTAATCTCACTGATCGCTATCCCATCAAGGAACAGCTGGTAGATCAACCGCACGGTCGGAGCCTGCGTCTCGTCGATGACGAGGCTTCCACCCTCGCCTTTCTTATATCCGAGTAGCACCAATTACCCATAATCCCCACGCCGACTCCCGTTTCGAAGGAGTCGGCGCGGGGGCTTTTGCGTGGGTATGGAGCTGATTCAGGGGCGCAACCTAAGCCGACGGCGACGACGACGGCGACGGCGACGGCGACGGCGACGGTGCAGTGTATCTCAGCCACCGCAACACTGCTTTAACACGACGGTTGCTATCCTCCGGCTGGAAGCCGAGCTTTAAAAACACATTCGCCACATGCTTACTCACTGCACCAGCGGTCAGCACCAGGCGCTTTTCCATTTCCTTATTACTAAGCCCCTGCGCCATCAGGTCGAGCACTTCGCGCTCACGTGGAGTCAGCTCGGCGATGCCGTCCTGCTTTGCGGCCAGTAGCGTCGCAACCACTTCAGAATCGACCACGGTACCGCCACCACGCACTTCTTCCAGCGCCGCAACGAAGTGGTCGACATCCGAGACGCGTTCCTTAAGCAGGTACCCAAAGCCACCATGCTGCAGCAGGCGATCCAGGTAGCTGGCCGCCACGTATTGGCTGAGCACCACAACCGGCTGGTCGGGGTTGTCCTGGCGAAGTGTGGAGACCGCGAGCAGTCCGTCGTCACGCATGTTCGGCGGCATTCGGACATCGGTGACGATGACATCGAACACCTGCCCTTCGGCGGTGGCGAGCAGCTGATCCGCATCGCCGACGGCGACGACCTCGTGCCCCAGTGCCCGCAGCAGGCCGGTCAGCCCCTCGCGCAGGAGTACGGAGTCCTCTGCCAACAGTACTTTCATCGCATCCTTCCTTGGCGAATCGGCAGTTCCAGCAGCAATTGGGCTCCACCGTCGGCGTTGGTGAGTTCCACGGTTCCACCGAGCGCTGCCGCCCGTTCGCGCAGGCCCGCAATGCCGGTTCCACTGTCATGCTTTACGACGTCTACAGCGTCTGCACTCGTTGGTTTTTCCAGGCCTTCGCCATTGTCGCGCACAGTGACCGTAAGCGTACCCAGATGGGACACGAGCGCCTTCTTCGGAGTCTGAACCGCGAGAGTGATATCAGCTCGATCGGCATGGCCATGCTTGGTGGCGTTGGTCAGCCCCTCCGCTGCGCAGTGGTAAGCGAGCAGCGCTGTGGTTTCATCAATCGGGCCGAAGTCGGAGACACCGTCCTCACGAACAGAAACCTCCATGCCAGAGTGCGCTGCCAATTCCTCTACTGCTGCGACTAGGCCATTTTCGAAAAGCACTGGCGGGGCAACGCCAAGCACCACGGAGCGCAGCTGCGCAAGAGCCTGCGTTGCATTGCGGTCGGCGGCAGAGAGTGCCTCGGCTACCTTTTCCTCAGTCTTACCCATGCGAGCAGCGGCAATGTTGAGTTTCAAGGCGGTCAGGTGCTGCTGCGGACCGTCGTGAAGCTCGCGCTCAATGCGACGGCGCTCGCCTGAGAAGGAGTCAATGAGCACATCGCGGGACTGGCTGACTTCCTCGCTGGATGGTGCGAGGATGACGCGGGAGAGCCAAATGGACAGCAGGCCGGCACCGAAGTTGATGGCGATGGTCAGCGCCAAAAAGAGGATGGCGAAAACCCAGGCAACAGCAATTTTCTGTGTTGGGTCCGTCAGAGTCCAGCTGAAAAACTGCACTTCATCAACCAGGAAAGGTGCAGCGAAGAGCACACCGACAGTGAAGCCGCCGCCGACCCACGCTGTGAAGGTGACAAAGCCAATGGCCAACTGGACGAGCAAGTTGACGAAGTTGCGGATGTCGAACCAACGATTGGTCACGCGGTTGGCAATCGGGGTGCCGGACCACGATGCCACCCAGCGAGAGAGCCAGTCGGCACCTCGGCCGATGAGCGGAATCCACGGCAGAAGCACAACAGAGGCAATCAAACCCGGAATGAACAGCAGTCCGAGAATAAAACTCCAGGCCAGCGCGATTAAATTCTTTTTCTTTGTCATAGGTTCAAAGCTAAGTTGGCCCGGGTTCAAATGCAGTGGAGCTAACTCCCCTAAATTCAGTCGAGCTGAATACGCCCCGGCTTCTTTTCACCGATACCTCGGTCGGCCAGTTCGTCATCAATGTACGTTGGCCGACCGACAGCCAGCCCAAGCACTGCAAGCACGACCGTAGTACCAAGCAGTACGACCAGAATAGGTGTCCACGTTTCCGTCGTTCCAGCGGCCACACCCACCAGGAATGGCCCGACTGCGGAGAAAATGTAGCCGATTGGCTGCACGAAGCCGGACAGCCGCGCGGTCAGCTCATGGCTGCGCGTGCGGCCCGGAATCAGCGCGATAGCCATGGGGAAACAAAAACCACCCACGCCCAGCAGGAACGCAGCCCCAATCGCGTATCCAACACCAGTTTCCGCCGCTCCCCGCTGGTCGATCAGAATCATCAACGCATACCCGAGGAAGAAAAGGCAGCCGAGACCAAAGGCGACGTAGGACATGGTGCGGAGCCGTGCAATCAGCGGTGGCATCAGCAGACCGCCGATGATGCCCAGCCCTTGAACAATCATGGATGCTGCGGTAGCTACGCTGACGCTGATGCCTGCGTCGATAAGCATTTTCGGCATCCAGCCCATCAGCACGTAAGCGTTCATCGACTGCACGCCGAAGAAAACTGCCAGCGCAATGGCTGTCGGAGACTTCCAGATTGGCGTGTTTGCCGAGGAGCTGACCGAGGCCTTCGGATAGTCGAATCCGATGCGCGCACGCAGCGGCAACCACACAACGAGCTGAACAAAGGCGGTGATCGCCCATACGGCAATCGCCCAGCGCCACATATCGACGCCACCTGTGGACGCTTCGGGTGAATCGCTAATCAAAAACGCCGTCGCCGGCCCCAGTCCGCCCCCGAGGGCGAGCATGCTCGAGTACAACATCATCAGCACGACGGCATGACGGCCGCCATGCACCTTGATCCACGCAGGTAGCAGTACATTTCCCAGCGCAATACCCGCAACCGACAACGCCGTAAACAGAAGGAATAGCCAGATGCTGCTCACCCACGGGCGCACCGCAAGGCCGACGAATAGCAACGTCGCAGACAGTGTGAGTGCACCGCTTAAGCCCATTCGCTTGCCGACGGAAACCGCGGACAACCCAATCGCGAAAAATGCGAGCCCCGGAATCGCCGTAATCAGACCACCAAAGGCGGAGGAAGCGCCAAGGTCGGATAGGAGCTGATCAAGCACCGGACCAATTGACGCGATACTCGGGCGCAAATTCAGCGCCGCGACGATTACGGCGATAACAAGAACGGGAACGCTGAGCGCGATGGCATTCTTCGAGGACCCAGCAGCCTTTGGCTGTGGTTGCCCTGGTTTTTCTTCTATCGCCATAACAATGGACGTTACCGCTTCCTGCTAATGACTCTCTAGCCGACCCGAGCCCGCTGGTTCGGGGAAGCTTAAAAAACTAGCGTGCTGAATGTTGCTGTTGTCCTATCCTGGACTACAACGACATCTCTTTTTCTTTATCTATTGACAGTCTTTCGGCTATCTCTGACGTAAGGATTGAACTCAAAAATGGTTGAACCGATTTCTGATTCCATGCTCATTGCCTACGACGGCTCCGACGAAGCCAAGCGGGCGCTGGCCTATGCCGGAAAACTGCTGCGCGTTAAGAAGGCCTACATTCTGACTGCCTGGGAACCCCTGCAGCGCGCTGCAGCGCGCACTGCTGGCGCCTCTGGCATGATGCAGCCCGACTGGGATGCCACGACTGAAGACGGCGATCCGGCTCACGACGAGGCCGTCCGTATTTGCCGTGAGGGTGTACAGATTGCCGCTGAGGCTGGCTTCGTCGCGGAGCCCTACTTGGTAGAGACTGAAACTACTATCTGGTCGGCCATCGTCGATGCAGCTCACGACCTCGATGCGGGCGTGATTATCTCCGGCACTCGTGGTGTGACTGGATTGCGTGGTCTGTTTACCGCCTCGACCTCTGACGCGTTGCTGAAGAATGCTGGCCGCCCGGTCCTCGTCGTTCCGGGGGAAAAGGAATAATTTCTAGAAAATTTTTAAAAACTTACTTAGCTGATAGAAAATGGGTTAATCTCTCAACTAAGAAAACTCAATGACCGCTGAAACCACCCAAAGTTCAAGGCAGGGAGAGATTCCCAGCTGTTCCACTGGTTTACAGAAGTCACAGAGTGTAGTTTTATAAACAGTATTGACTTAATGCACACGAGGAGTCCTCAACATGGCATACGAAACTGATTCCGAGCAGCGTCGTAGCGTTGGCCCTGCCCTGGCCTCGGCGCTCATTGGCGCCCTTCTCGGTGGTGCCGCTATCTTCGGCATCGGCCAGGCTCTGACCGAAGACCGAATTCCGGAAGCACAGGCTGTTTCCACCGATGACGCTCTGCTTGGCGGTGTCGAGTACGGTCAGCGTTAAGCCCTTAACGCTAACCCTCCTTTAACGCTATGCCCACCTTTGTTCGAGCGCGTAAGCGCGTGCTTGTACCTTGGTGGGTTTTGCTGTGCCTGCTGGCATTCATCCAGTCCCCCGGCAAGACTGTCGCTGACACAAAGCACGACTTGACAGAAGACCCCATCGGGTTTTTGTCCGCCTCGCTCAACATGTGGTCAGACACCATGCCGCTGGGACAGCTTCAAAACCAGGCATATGGCTATCTCTTTCCACAGGGCGCATTCTTCGCCCTGTTCAGTTTGCTGCCCGATGTATTAGCGCCCGGCTGGATCATCCAGGCGCTGTGGTGGAGTCTTACTCTCTGCTTGGCTTTTACCGGCGCATATCGCGTGGCTGAAGCTATAAGCGTCGGCACGCATACCTCTCGCGTACTGGCGGCATTGCTGTACGCGTTGTCGCCGCGAGTGATTACGACGTTGGGCGCGATTTCGTCCGAAACCTGGCCCGTGGCGCTGGCACCGTGGATTCTGCTTCCGCTCCTGCGAGTCGCGGCCCGGCGCGAGGAACTGCCCTGGCGTGCGACTGCCCGTGCCGTATTGCTGTCCGGTCTGGCGGTACTGTGCACTGGCGCGGTCAATGCGGTCAGTACAGCTGCGGCTTGCATCCCCGCAGGTCTGATGCTGCTCTTCTTCGCTTTTACGGGGCCTCGCCGCGGGCGTGCGTGGGCGATGCTCGGCGGTTGGCTGGCTGCGTGTGCAGCGGTCAGCATGTGGTGGATCGTGCCGCTACTACTGCTGGGCAAGTACTCGCCACCGTTTACGGACTACATTGAGTCCTCCGGCGTGACCACTCGTTGGTTGAGTCTCGGCGAGACGCTCCGCGGTTCCACCTCGTGGACCCCGTTTGTCTCTTTCGAGCGAGTCGGCGGAAATGCTCTGGTCGCGGAGCCCATCCTCATTTACGCCACTCTGGCTGTGGCGGCGATTGGTCTGCTTGGCTTGGTCATGCGCTCACTGCCGCTGCGTCGGATGTGGCTGATGATGCTGCTGATCGGGCTTGTCATCATGGCGGCCTGGACGGAGCCATTCGGGCTGGTGTGGGAATCGGCTCGAGAGGTGCTCGATTCCACGCTCGCAGCAGTACGCAACCTGCACAAATTCGACACAATTGTGCGCCTGCCACTTGTTATCGGCTTCGCTCATGCGACAGCCCAGCTGCCATGGCCGTGGCGAGAGCCGGCGAACGAGCACAAGAACGAGACGGCGAGCGATTCAGCAGCCACTGGCTGGCAGCAGTGGCTGCACCCTGAGAAGCACCCGCGCGCTATCGCATCGATGCTGGTTCTGGTGGTTATCGCCAGTGCCACCGCACCTACGTGGAGCGCACGCCTCGCTCCGGCAGGCGGTTTTTCCGAGGTTCCGGGTTACTGGCACGAAGCTGCCGACTGGCTGAATGAGCAGGGCGAGGACACCCGCACGCTGGTGGTGCCATCATCGCCGTTTGCTGATCAGACATGGGGCAATACTCGCGACGAACCGCTCCAGCCGCTTGCCGACGTGCCTTGGGCCGTCCGCGATACCGTGCCACTAGTGCCCCCAGAGGCGATTCGCGGCCTCGACGGTCTGCGCGATTCGCTGACTCGGGGCCGCGAGGTACCGGCACTGGATGCCACCCTGCGCAACAATGGCATCGGCTATGTGCTGGTCCGCCACGACTTGAGAGTTACCTCGAGGGGCGATTCGCTGCGCGCCATCACCTCCACGCTGCAGGACTCCCCGACCATGGAAAAGGTGGCGGAGTTCACGGACGAGGACGGCCATACCGCTATCCAGATTTGGGGCGCGGGCCCGAAGGAGCTGCGCAATCACGCCCTTTCGCCGCGGTTGGTGGACACTACACAGGTGCCGCTGGTCGCCGGTGGTCCTGAAGTGCTCCCGCGGCTTGATGAGGTCGATTCCGATGCCCCGGTGCGCATCCTGTCCGGTAAGAACGCCGGCACTGTCACCGACACTCCCGCACGCCGCGGCCGCAACTATGGTGAAGTCGTCGGAGCGGAGTCGGCAATCCTGGCCGAAGACGAGGACTCATATGTCCGCAACCTCGTTCCGGACTACCCCGTCGCGGGACTGCCGCTAACACAGACAGCAACGGGTCGCGCCACAATTGAGGTTTCATCGTCGGCCTCTGAGCCATACAACGTCGGTGGTGCATCGGCTGACCACTCGGTCAACGCAATGCTCGACGGCGACACCTCTACCTGGTGGGAACCCCTGGCAGGCAAGAGTCAGGCTGAGTGGGTCAAGCTGTCGTGGAAGGAACCGACCGATAACGCAGTGCTCAGCCTGACCGGTGCTCGCGTTCCGGCGCAACTGCGCATCCAGACCGATACGGCTTCCAGCTCCGTACAGTTGGTGCCGGGTGAGACGACTCGCATTCCGCTGCCCGGCGGCAAGACCACATCTTTGCGCATCACAGCAAAGATTGCTCCTGTGGGCTTTGCTATCTCCGAGCTAGGACTGGTGATTCCAAAGCGGGACACTGGCTTCGACGCATTCGAATCCAGCAACCCCGATTCCGATGAAGAGGCGGAACTTTCCGCCGAGGATATAGCGGAGGACCTCACGCCGGTTCGTGTCCCGGTGGTACCGAATTCCTCGTCGCTGGCTCAGCGTTGGGTCTTTGGCCAGGAGATTCACGAGGGCACGCTGGTGCGCCTGTTCACCGTTCCGAAGCCGGTAAAGGTGAAGGTCGATGCTGATACCTGCCGCAGCAGCATCGGAGACCCGTGGGCCAGCCTCCAGCGCGGTGACGGTTCTGATCACCGCGGGCTGACCTGTGGTGAAGAGATTGAGCTCTCGCCGGGGCCATGGCGCATCGATGCCAAGTCCGATTGGGTATCGCTCACCTCGACTGACTACTTCGCACCGTCAGCTGAGCAGCAGAAAGCCACGCCAATCGACCTGAACAATCCTATTGACGCTGCCGACCACGATCGCATCGTGTGGTTGCCAATCTCTGTCAATGCTGGCCACGAGCTTCGTGTCGGAGGTGCCCCCATGAAGCCGGTAACGGTCTCTGGTTGGCAGCAGGGTTGGACGATTCCGGCTGGAATTGGTGGTGCAGTCGAGCTGACCTATCCACCGCAGCAGACCTGGCGTACTGGAATCCTCGCAGGCGGCGCACTCGCAGCTGTGTACGCACTGGTCGCTGTGGGGCTGGCTTTCGCTTGGCGACGATTCGCTCTCACCTCTCCGATTCCCGCATCTTCGCTGGGCAATGACTTGCCGCGGGCGGCTATTGGCATTGCGGCTGCCGCGACAGTGACCCTGGTATCCAGCTGGCCTGGCGTGGTCGTTGCCCTCGTGGTGGTTGCCGCTACCCTTGGTGCGGTTTTCTGGGCACGGAAGCGTGGGGACGTCGTCAAACCATGGCTGAACGTGCGAAATGCACTAATTGTGGCGCTTGCTGCGATGATGTCGATTGCGGGCTTGGTGCTGGCGGCGAACCCATGGCCAAAGGATGACTACGCCGGTGCCGGCTGGCCGCTTCAGTTACTGCTGACGGCGGCGCTGACGATCGTGGCGTGCTGCTCGATGCTTTCCGGTGGCGGTGCTGATGACGACACCGACAACACCGCTGATTAAAAGCCGTTAGCGGTTGACCCAGACGCGTGCGAAGAAGCGGCGGGCAGGTTCCTCGACGAGCGCGTAGGAGGCGGCGGCCACCGGAATCGACAGTGCGACCGTGACAATGGTGACACTGAGCAGATGTCCGGTGAACAGCTTCACGCCAAGCAGCGGGAATGCAATGGAGAGCATCGCCACGTGCCAGAGGAAGATACCGTACGACCAGCGCCCTAGCGCCTGCATGATGGGGTGTTCAAGGAAGCGAGACTCCGGCGCTATCGTCCAGGGGCCGATGATGGCGGCACCGAAGACCAGACCGCACAGCAGGCGGCGGGTGAATTCCCAGTTGGTGAGCTCGACTAGCCCTTCGGGCCCCAGGTAGGAAGCCAGAACCAGCGCACCAACGGCGATCGCCAGCCACAGCGAACGGCGGCGTGCCCAGCGCTGCATGGTCTCCACCTTCGCGCGGGCGGCATCGGTATCGACGCCCTGGAGCGATTCCAGCTCGGCGAGAATCATGCCAGCTGCGAACCAGGAAAAGTAGGCAATCGGCTGAATATGCGGGTTAACGCCTTCTGGGTACGGCAGTGGCAGGTAGGGCCAGCCGAAGCTCAAGATCGCAAGCAGGGAAATTGCCACTATGCGGCGCCCCTGCTGGCGATGCGGGTCCAACCGGCTAAGCCCAATGGCAAACAGCGGCAGCGAGATGTAGAACGCGACCTCCACCGACAACGACCACAGGTGCGTCAACCCACCGTGCAGCGAGCCGGAGAAATACACCTGTGTCAGCGTCAGATTTGTTAGCCAAATCTTGAGATCCGCGCCGCGCCCCACCGGCAGTGCGATGAGCACAATAAGCACTAGCACCCAGTACGCGGGCATAATGCGCGCGACGCGCTTCTTGTAGTACTTCGCCCAGCTCTTCTTCCGTCCGCCGTCGGCATCGGACAATGCTTTACGACGGGGAATTCCGCCGTAACCCGAGCGGTGAGAACGCCACAACAGGAATCCGGACAGCACGAAGAAAACGGCCACGAAGAAGTCGAAGCGGCCGAGGATGCGCTCCCACAGGGCTCCCACATCATGCCCGGTCTGGAATGCGACGTGCGTGCCGATGATGCCCATCGAAGCCACAGCTCGCAGGCCCTCCAGCGAAGGCAGGAAGCCTGGGCGGAATGTGGTGGCAGAGCTCGATGCAGTGCTGGATCCCGAGCTGGATACAGTGTTCGGCGTAGAGTTCGGCACAGAGCTCGACACTGTGTCTTGCCCAGCGTTTGGCGCTGCCGCATATGCCTTGGACGTCATAGTACTTTCTTACACGGATACCGGAATGAGTAAAATCACTTGTATTTTATTATGAAATAAGTCCTGTTCAGGCCGGTTTTTCCAAAACTCTTTTGTTTTCCCGACAAGTTATTTTTAAAAAACACACCACATAACTCCTAACTTCCTGCTAGGTTTTGCAGCAGAAAGTTACGTACAGTTAAAGGACTATCCGCTGATGAAGAGAACTCTCGGACATGCACTGATTATTATCGGTGCTGCATTGATTGTCATTGCCGTCCTTCTGCCAACCTTCCTGGTGCCTCGCCTCCGGGTCATCCCACTTGACACTGTGAGCGATACCATCACGGAGGTGCGCGACGGCACTCTGTTGGACTCCAGCCAGCTGGGCAAGAATGAGCCAACGCCAAACCGCAAGAATGACCCGCGCTGCAAGGCAGAGACGGACGAAGAGAAGCGCGATCTCCCGGTCCACTGCTTCATCAACGACAAGACTCCGATGCAGTCGAAGCGCCACGTTGAGATTGAGGAGCCGGCTGACGACAAGATTGCAACTCTCCAGGTCGGTACCACTCTGCTGCGCGATGACCGCGAAGAGCCGAAGAACCTCATCAATGCGACCCTCGACCGCATCACTGTTGACCGCAGCACTGCGTACCCGGTAGATGACCCGATCTCCAGCGTTGCTATTAACGCACCGCAGGGTGGTTCGGACACCAAGCCGCCGACGTTCACCCGTCCGGGCATCCAGTACCAGTTCCCGTTTGGTGCTGAGAAGAAGTCCTACCCGTACTACGACGTCCAGGCGATGCGTAACTTCGAGATTGACTTTGTCGGTGAGGAAACTCAGGATGGCGTCAAGGTTTACAAGTACTCCATGACCATTCCGCCGCAGAACCTCTACGAGTCCCTGACCGAGCACTTCACTCGCGACGGCCGCAAGCTCACCGAGGCTGACAAGTCCTCGCTGGCTTCCATGCGCCTGAGCTTCCCGGCTCACAAGTGGGGCCTGGAGGGTGACGACGACGTCGAGCTGGATCGTTACTACACCAACGTCCGTACTGTCCGCGTCGAGCCGACCTCTGGCGTGATCGTCAACGGTACTGAAGAGATGTTCATGTTCTACGCCAAGGACGACAAGGAAGCGGAAGAAATTGCTTCCAAGGCTGGCCGTGAAAAGGAGGCCAAGGAGCAGAACCGTACCGCGATGAAGTACACCGCTCAGTGGGACGAAGGCTCCAAGGGCCGCCAGATGGACCGCGCTAAGGAAGCCCGTAAGTCGCTGACTATCGGTGGCACTGTCGCACCGTGGATTCTCGGTATCCTCGGCCTGGTTCTCATCGTGATTGGCTTCCGTGTTCGCAGCAAGTCCGCCTAAGACGCGAAACTACGGTGCCACAGGCTCTCGCTTACCCTAAGTTTCACTGAGGAAAGCGAAAAATAATTTAATATAGGGCACGTGACACAACGTTTCCGCACTACTCTGACCCAGTCGGCTCACTCTCATTCGGAGCGAGTCGCCTGGGTTTTTGTGTTGTCGTGGATTCTCCTGCTGACCGCTGCCGTGTGCTGGCCGCTCTTTGTGCCCCACAAGGCCCCGGCCGATGGTCGCTTTGGGGCACCGATGTTTCTGCTGCGCGACATGGTCATCCCCAATCACCCACCGCTTACCGACGCGGCCCTGGGACTCGGCCCCGCTGCGGCACGAGCTGTTCCGCAGGACACCGCACTGTGGGCACTGGGCTACTTTGTGGATGCCAGCCATTGGGTGCGCTTCGGCATGGTGGGCGCCTGTTTGATTGGTGGTCTTGCAGCTGCTGAGCTCGCCCGCAGGTTCACTCGCCACGGCTCGGGCACCAGTAGCGCATCCGGTGCGGGCCTTGTACCCATGACTCCGAGCTTGGCCAGCCAGCTGATTGCACCGACGATGCTGCTCTGGAACCCGTTTGTGGTCGAGCGTTTGCTCCAGGGACAGTGGTCACTGGTCATCGCCGTATTGCTGCTTCCGGCAGTTGTTCTGGCAACGCAGATGGGTAGTGCCTTGTGGCGCACCAGCGCAATTGCCGCTGCGGGTCTCACGCCGACCGGTGCCCTTTTGGCTGGTATCACCGGCATTGTTACCGCTCGCAATAACCGCGACCGCGCTTGGATTGTGGCCACAACAGTAGCGGTCAGTTCACCGTGGCTAGTGGCATCTTTGCTGAACCCGAGTGCAGCTGGGTCCTCCGATGCGGCTGGCGCTGCCGCATTTGCGGCCAGAGCAGAGGCACACGTCGGCACGCTCGGCAGCCTGTTGGGATTGGGTGGCATCTGGAATAAGCAGGCTGTGCCACTGACGCGCGAGGTTGGTTTTTCGGCGATTATGGTGCTGGCACTCCTGGTGCTTATGGGCCTGGGATTCCGTCGTGCCTGGCATTCGCAAGAGCGCTGGCGGGGGCTGATTATCACTGGCGCCACGGCCATCATGCTCATCGCTCTCGCCGCAACAACGCCGGGCATTTTGATGATGGGTTGGGCGCTGGAGCACATCCCGGGCGCGGGCCTGCTTCGTGATACGCAAAAGTGGATCGCGCTCGCCGTCCCCGCCTATGTCATCCTCGCCGCAAGCGGTGCGGAATACCTGGCACGCCGCGCTCGCGGGACCACCGCCAACATCGGCCAGTGGTTGGCTACTGGCGTCAGCGCGCTCATCATCATCGCCGCTGTCCCCACGCTGCCCGCCGATGTCGCTCCACTCCGCCCCATTCCGTCATGGGAAGGCTGGTCGGCGGTTTCCGGTGTGGTCGCGCTTGACGACGATCGCGTTGCGGTTCTACCTGCCGGTTCTTACCGCATTATTAATGGGCGTCCTGTCCTCGACCCGGCTACGAAGATTTTGCCCGCTCCGGTGGTGAGCTCTGGCGAACTGATTGTCTCTGGGCAGTCGGTGTCTGGCGAGGGAGCCACAACCGTTGAGCGCACGCTGCTCGGTGGTGCGAAGAGACACGAGGAGCTTGAGTCTGCGCTCCAGAGTCTTCGAGACCAAGGCGTTGGCTGGGTCCTAGTGGAGAATTCGCCCGGCAACTTCGGCGACTCCGCTGACATTGTGGCAGCGTTAGACCCCGTCTATGAAACACCTGACCTGCAGCTATACCATGTCCCCGGCGTTATCGAGCCGGCCACACAACCAAGCCAGGGGGCCTATGCAGCTGCGTGGACAGCCTTTGGAATCTGGACTCTTTGCCTACTCGCTGGGCTGCTGGCGGGGCTACTGACTGGAGTAATGGAAGCGCTACTGCCCCGCCGCAGGTAGCAGCTTGTCCAGTGTTGGGTTTTCCAAGACATTCAGAACTGCCTCACCGGTCTTGTCCCAGCCAAATTCCGCGGCACGGGCGACGCAGGCCTTGGACATTGCGCGATGCAGTTCGCCGTTATCGAGAATCTGTCGTGTCTTGGCAATCAGGTCAGCTTCATCGCTGGCCAGCAGGCCAGTTTCGCCGTCGTTGACCGAATCGCGCAAGCCCGCCGAGGAACGGTAACCGACCGTCGGCACGCCGTGCTGCGCCGATTCGATGACGGCGAGCCCCCAGCCCTCCTTGCGCGAAGGCATCAGGTGCAGACACGCCTTGGAGAGGATGCGGTGTTTGTCCGCCTCGGTAACCTGCCCGTGGAATACCACGTGGTCCGAAACACCCTTGTCACGGGCATATTCCACGAGGTTGTCGTGCCACCAACCCGAGCCAATAACATCGAGAATCGCACCTGGCCGATCTTGTACAAGATCTGCAAGCACATCGATGGCGTGCTCAATCTGCTTATGCGGGACCAATCGCGACAGCGTCACCAAATGCGGCGCTGGACCGTCGCACTCGGATAGGTCCGCCATGATTTCAGTCGACTGCAACTCCTCCGGAATCGGGTCCACACCATTGCGGATTACCGCGATGCGCCCCGGCGACACTCCAAGTTCTACCAGTTCAGCGGCACTTGGCTCGGAAACTGTGATGTAGCGGCAGCGGCGGTGAATCATCGGCGACAGACGCGACTCGATGAACCACCCAAGCTTGCTAATAATCGGCCCTGCCACTGGCCACTGTTCGCGGTGGCAGTGATGTGTTAGCAGCACCGTCGGTGCGCCGGAGAAAATCCGCGCGAAAAAGGGGACACCGTTTTGGGTGTCGACCACGACATCCGGCTTGCCGCCGAGTGCCTTGGCAATTGGCCCCACACCAAGTCGCGCACCCAGCATCGCGGTCCAGGAGCGCACGTAGACGGAGAAGTTTCCACCAGCGCGGGAGAAAGTCACGCCATCACGACGCGAAAGGGCTGGTGCGTCTGGGTAACTGGCCGTGCGGAACACCACGGTGTGGCCTTGGTCGGCAAGGTAACCTGCGACGCGCTCCAAATAGCGCTCACTACCTCCACCTTCGGGATGACCAGTGTCGCGCCAACACAACAGTAAGATTTTCATAACAATATGAGCCTAACGCTCGGCGCGGCTTTCGTTGCCGCTTTAGCTCAAATCCATACTCCCAAACCCAACCAGTCCATTAGATTGTTTGACGTGACCAGCTTTCGCTTTCCCGCTTTTATCGTCCCGCCCGCTCTGAAAGAGCTGCGCAGCTTTGCTACGCTGTCGCGCTCATTCGGGCTGCTCAACGACTTCAAATACGAGCAAACCGATCCCGATATCTTCTACGGGCACCTGGCCGAGGACACCATCGGCCTGTTGGAAGGCATCGCAGCTGGGGCGGATGGTGCGGCGGGGTCGACGGACACAGGGGGCACGTCGTCAAGCGTTACGACGAATACCGCACTGCGTGGCAAGCGCATCCTTGATGTCGGCGGCGGCCCTGGGTACTTTGGCCGAGCATTTGCCCAGCGTGGCGTGGAATATTACACCTGCGAACCCGATGTGGGCGAGATGGCGGCGGCGGGTATCAAGCTGGAGTCGTCGGTACGCGGATCGGGGCTGGAACTGCCGTTTCGCGATGACGCGTTTGACCTGACGTACTCGTCGAATGTCGCCGAGCACGTGCCCGAGCCATGGACGATGGGCGAGGAAATGCTGCGTGTAACCAAGCCGGGCGGACTGGTCGTTTACTCGTACACCATTTGGTACGGCCCGTTCGGCGGCCACGAGATGAGGATGACGCATTACCTGGGTGGCGACCGCGCGCGGCGCATGTATGAGAAGAAGCACGGCAAGCGACCGAAGAACTATTTTGGCGAGTCCCTGTTCAAGGTCGGTTGCGGTGAAGGATTGAAGTGGGCGCGCGCTGCCGCGGAGGCCGGCGACTGCGAGCTGCTGGCCGCTTTCCCGCGCTACCACCCGTGGTGGGCCTGGTGGATGGTGCACGTGCCGGTGCTGCGCGAGTTCGCGGTGTCGAACCTGGTGTTGGTGCTGCGGAAGCGGTAGGGGGTCAGTTTCTCCCGGAGCGTGCTCCCCTGACTTCGTATCGTCTGCCACTAGACTGGAAACTCAAGCATTTTTACTGATTGAGCGGGGATTTTCACTATGAGTGACGCAGACCGGGCACAGCTGCACAGGACTATTTGGAACATCGCCAACGACTTGCGTGGCAGCGTGGATGGTTGGGATTTTAAGTCTTATGTGCTCGGCATGATGTTCTACCGCTTTATCTCGGAGAAGCTCACCGAGTACATCGATGACGGCGAACGTGCCGCTGGAAATGAGGACGCGGACTACGCTTCCCTTTCTGACGAGGATGCCGAGTGGGGCCGGGCCAGCATTGTCGAGGAAAAGGGCTACTTCATTGTGCCCTCTGAGTTGTTTACCAACGTCTGCAAGCAGGCGGCTGACGAGCACTACCGCGAGAACCTCAATGAACGACTGCAGCAGGTATTCAAAAATATCGAAGCATCTGCAAAAGGCACCGCTAGCGAAAGCGATCTTCAAGGGCTTTTCGACGACATCAACCTAGACAGCAACAAGCTTGGCAACTCGGTCATCGAACGCAATAACAAGATTTACGATCTGATGAGGCACATCGGCAATATGCCTCTCACCGTTAAAGCCGATGACAACTCCATCGACCTATTCGGTGATGCCTACGAGTACTTGATGGGTATGTACGCCTCTCAGGCAGGCAAGTCCGGAGGCGAGTACTACACGCCGCAGGAAGTCTCTGAGCTGCTGACCCGGATTACCGTGGTGGGAAAGAAGAGCGTGAACAGGGTGTACGACCCAGCTGTCGGCTCTGGTTCGCTGCTGTTGAAATTCAAGAAGGTGCTTGGCGAAGGCGGTGTCCGCGAGGGCTACTACGGCCAGGAAATCAACCTGACCACGTATAACTTGGCACGCATCAACATGTTCCTGCACGATGTGAACTTCGATAATTTCGACATTGCGCTGGGCAATACCCTCACCGAACCTGCACACTGGGATAACCAGCCGTTTGAGGCAATCGTGTCCAACCCGCCCTACTCCATCAAGTGGGAGGGCGACAACAATCCTCTGCTGATTAACGATCCACGCTACGCACCGGCGGGCGTCCTGGCCCCGAAATCGAAGGCCGATTTGGCTTTTACGATGCATATTCTCTCGTGGCTTGCGACGAACGGCACTGCCGCAATTGTTGAGTTCCCCGGTGTGCTTTACCGTGGCGGCGCGGAGAAGAAAATCCGCAAGTACCTGGTGGATAACAACTATGTGGATACGGTTATCCAGTTGCCGCCGGATCTTTTCTTCGGCACTACCATCGCGACCTGCATCATCGTGTTGAAGAAGTCGAAAAAGGACAATTCGGTTCTCTTCATCGATGCCTCCGCAGAGTTTGAGCGAAGTGGCAACAAGAACCGACTAAATGAGAAGAATCAGAAGAAGATTCTGGATTCCTTCACTGCCCGCGAGGATGTGGAGTATTTCACCAAGCTGGTGCCCGCTGAGGAGATTGCAGAAAACGACTACAACATCGCGGTTTCCTCCTATGTCGAGCCGGAGGACACCCGCGAGGTCATTGACATCGTGGAGCTGAATAAGCAGATTGTTGGCATCGTGGAGCGCCAGCGTCAGCTGCGCGAGGCCATCGATGAGATTGTGGCAGATCTTGAGGGAACCCGCACCGATGTCTGACACGAACGGCGACATGAGCATGGCGTCTGCGGGCGAGCTGGTGATGTTCCGCACGGACGACGGCGCTACTCGCATTGAGGTACGGCTTGTCGACGAAACCGTGTGGCTCACTCAGGCCCAGATGGTGGAGCTGTTTCAATCGTCAAAGGCGAACGTCTCCGAACATATTAGGAATGTGTTTGCGGAAGGTGAGCTTCCCAGGTCAGAGGCAACTGTTCGGAAATTCCGAACAGTTCAACTCGAAGGTTCAAGGGGAGTTTCGCGCGAGCGGGAGCACTACAACCTCGACGTGATTATCTCCGTGGGCTACCGAGTGAGGTCCTTGCGGGGTACTCAGTTCCGACAGTGGGCACTAGGGGTTTTGCGCGAATACCTGATTAAGGGCTTCGCCATGGACGATGAGCGGCTGAAAGAGGGCGGAGGCGGAACGTACTGGCGTGAATTGCTGGAGCGTATTCGTGACATTCGCTCTAGCGAGAAGGTCATTCATCGTCAGGTTCTAGACTTGTATGCCACCAGCGTGGATTACGACCCGCGGGCCGCTGTGAGTAAGAAGTTCTTTGCGACAGTCCAGAATAAGCTTCATTTTGGTGCTCACGGCCACACGGCAGCCGAGGTGGTTTACGAGCGTTCGGATGCCACAAAGCCAAACATGGGGTTGACGAATTGGAAGGGCGAGCGCATCACCAAGGCCGAGGTGGAGATTGCCAAAAACTACCTTGCCGAGGACGAACTAAAACGCCTGAATACCTTGGTTTCTGCCTACTTCGATGCGGCAGAATTCCGTGCGCAGATGCACCAGCCAACGTATATGGCGGACTGGATGGATCACCTCACCACAATGATTGCGGCCATGGGTGGCAAGTCTTTGGAGGGAGAAGGAACGGTTTCCCACCGCCAAGCTGTACAGAAGGCCCATGAGGAATACGAGAAGTACAAAACTGTGATGGATACCCAACCCAGTGGCGTGGAACGGGATTATCTCAAGGAAATCACTGCAGTTCAGAAACAGATTCAGCAACCACCGAAGGAGCAGAAGTGAACCAGATCGAAAAGCTCATCGAGGAACTCTGCCCGAATGGTGTGGAGTACAAGCCGCTGGGCGAGGTAGCCCACTATGTGAAAGAAAAGGTTGATGCTTCGGTACTTACTGCCGATAACTTCGTGGGCGTCGAAAACCTACTTCAAAACAAACGAGGAAAAATAAAGACAACTAGAGGCCCGAACACTAGTAAAGTTACGGCTTACAAAATTGGCGACATTCTACTCGGAAATATTAGGCCATACTTAAAGAAGATCTGGCTATCCAGCAATAGTGGAGGTTGCAGTGGCGATGTGCTTGCAATAAGAATTTCGGACAGCTCTTCTAAATCCCTAATGCCAGAATTCCTCTTTTACGTACTCTCCAGTGACAAGTTTTTTAACTTTAATAATTCTCATGCCACAGGCGGAAAAATGCCACGTGGAAACAAGAAAAAGATTCTTGATTACCGAGTGCCACAACCACCCTTTCGAGTTCAACAAGAAATTGTAAGAATCCTCGACACCTTCCAATCGCTGGAAGCGGAGCTGGAAGCGGAGCTGGAAGCGAGGAGAAAGCAGTATGAGTTTTATCGTGACCAACTGCTGACGTTTACCGAGAGAGAGAGAGGAGTCCGGCGAGTAACATTGAGAGAAATCGGCAATGTATGCATGTGCAAACGCATACTCAAGTCTCAAACTACCCCGAATGGCGATATCCCTTTTTACAAAATCGGCACTTTTGGAACAACTCCAGACTCCTTCATTTCTCGGGAAATATTCGAAGAATATAAAAGCAAACACCCTTTCCCAAAACCTGGATCAATTTTAATTTCCGCTTCTGGAACCATCGGAAGAACTGTTGAATACTTAGGAGAGGACGCATACTATCAGGATTCAAATATTGTATGGATTGATAACAATGAATCCTTAGTGCTTAATTCTTACTTAAAACATTGGTATAAGACTATTGATTGGAAAACAGACGGAGGTACAATTCGCCGTTTATATAACAACCGTCTCCTAAGAACCGAAATATCTTTTCCTCTCCTCGAAGAACAGCAGCGCATCGTGAATATTCTCGACAAGTTCGATGCACTCGTGAACGACCTCACCTCCGGCCTGCCTGCCGAGATTGAAGCTCGCCGGAAGCAGTACGAGTACTACCGGGATCAACTACTGACTTTTAAGGAATTGGCAGCATGAACCAGGACGGCGTCGGCAAGCGACGAGTAACCAAGTACGACCCGATTGCTGTCGGTGAGGAGAGTACCGTCGTCGCGGAGTACCAGGCCGAGGAGCGCACCTCGGAGGACTACCAAACTGAGGCGCAACTGGAGCAAGAACTCATCGACATCCTCCAGTCGCAGGCCTACGACTACCTGCCTATCCACAGCGAAGCAGATCTCGTTGCCAACCTTCGCCGCCAACTAGAAACCCTCAACCACGTCACCTTCAGCGACGCGGAATGGGAACGGTTCTATCGCACCTGCATCACCAGCGCCAACGACGGAATCAAGGAAAAGACCCGTCGCATCCACGAAGACCACATTCAGGTTCTTACGCGTGACGACGGCACGAGCAAAAACATCCGACTGCTGGATAAAGCAAATATCCATAACAACCGGCTGCAGGTCATTAACCAGTACGAGGTGGAAAAGGGCGAAGGTGGTGCGAAACACTCCAATCGTTACGACGTCACCATCCTGGTCAATGGCCTTCCCATGGTGCATATCGAACTCAAGCGTCGTGGCGTAGAGCTGCGTGAAGCCTTTAACCAGATCAGGCGCTACCAGCGCGACTCTTTCTGGTCTGGTGACGGTTTGTTCGATTATGTGCAGCTGTTTGTCATCAGTAACGGCACTCTGACCAAGTACTACTCCAACACCACCCGTGAACTGCACATCAAGGAAACGGGAGGAAAAGGCCGCCCAGCACGCGGTGCTAAGAGCTTTGAATTCACATCGTGGTGGGCTGACGCAAACAACCAACCCATCCGGGATCTTGTTGGCTTCACTAAGACATTCCTGTCCAAGCACTCGCTTCTCAATATTCTGACTAAGTTCTGCGTCTTCACCGCTGCGGAAGAACTACTGGTGATGCGCCCGTACCAGATCGTCGCCGCTGAGAAGATTCTGCAACGAATTGAGATTTCCAATAACTATCGTGAACGCCTGGGCACCACGGAGGCCGGCGGCTACATCTGGCACACGACCGGTTCGGGGAAAACCCTCACCTCATTCAAAGCCGCACAGCTGGCTAGCAAACTTTCGCATGTCGATAAGGTCCTTTTTGTCGTCGACCGCAAGGACCTCGACTACCAAACCATGCGTGAGTACGACCGCTTCCAAAAGGGTGCTGCCAACTCCAACACCTCGACCGCCGTGCTGAAGAAGCAGCTGGAAGACGACGATGCGGCCATCATCATCACCACAATTCAGAAGCTGTCGAACTTCATCGCAGGCAACAAGCACCACGATGTCTACAGCAAGCACGTAGTCATCATCTTCGACGAATGCCACCGCTCCCAATTTGGCGACATGCACACTGCCATCACTAAGGCATTCAAGAAGTACAACCTCTTCGGTTTCACCGGAACGCCCATCTTCGCCGACAACTCCACCAGCGGCACCAAGGCCAACCTCAAAACCACCGAGCAGGCTTTCGGCAAACGACTCCACGCCTACACCATCGTTGACGCCATCACCGATAAAAATGTCCTGCCCTTCCGGATCGACTACGTCAACACCATCTCGGTTGGAAACGTTAAAGACAAGGAAGTCACAGGCATCGACACCGAAGGCGCACTCCTGGCGGAACCACGCCTGAAAAACGTCGTCGACTACACGCTCGAACACTTCGCGCAGAAAACGAAGCGGGAAACCTTCTACGAACACCGCGTTGTCGAGAACGTATCCGCCTCAGCAAAGGCCCGACACCGCGGTCGAATCAAGGAAATAAAGAAAAATCAACGAGTTCGTGGCTTCAATGCTATCTTCGCCACCGCTTCTGTTGAGGCTGCCTACACCTATTACAACCTCTTCAAAGAAGCGCAAGCGTCACTGCCGGAAGCAGAGCGGCTGAAGATCGCCATGATTTACTCATTCGCGCCAAATGAGGCCGAAAAGGATGAGTCACCGACGATTCCGTCGTCAAGCGAAAAGAAAAGCGCTGCGGCAGCTACTGCCGTGGCCGACGAGACAGGCTTGCTCCTTGAAGAAGACATGGAGCCCGAGCAGCTACCCAAGGTTGCGCGCGATTACCTGGAAGCGGCGATTGCCGACTACAACGGGTATTTCAAGACCAACTACGACACCACTGCCGAGAAATTCCAGAACTACTACAAAGACCTCTCCCTGCGAATGAAAAACAGGGAAGTCGATATGACCATCGTGGTCAACATGTTCCTCACCGGATTCGATGCCACCACCTTGAACACCCTGTTCGTGGACAAGAACCTGAAGTACCACGGATTGATTCAGGCATTCTCGCGTACCAACCGAATCCTCAACTCAGTCAAGACGTACGGCAACATTGTCTGCTTCCGAGACCTCGAAGATGCCACGAATGAGGCGCTGCGGCTCTTCGGCGACACCGATGCGCAAAGCGTAGTGCTGCTCAAGCCCTACGCGGATTACTTTGCGGAATACGCCAAGTTGGTGAATCAGCTGCTCCAGGAATATCCACTGAACAAGGTCATTGTTGGCGAGAAGGCGAAGAAGGAGTTCATCAAGCTTTTCGGCGCGATTCTGCGTGTCCAAAACATCCTGACCTCCTTCGACCAATTCGCCGATGACGCGCTGCTGACGCCTCGCCAGGAGCAGGACTACCGCAGTATCTACCTCGACCTTTTTGCGGAATTCCGTACTGAAAGCGACGGGGAACGGGAGTCCATCAACGAAGATGTGGTCTTCGAGATGGAGCTGATTAAGCAGGTAGAGATCAATGTCGACTACATTCTCATGCTCGTCGAGCAATACCGCGAAACCCACGGCAGTGACGAGAGAGAAGAAATTCGTGCCCAGATTTCTCGCGCTGCAAACTCCAGCCCATCACTGCGGAACAAGCGCGATCTGATTGAAGAATTTGTCAACACCGTGAGCCTGACACAGCCCGTTGACGAGCAGTGGGAAGAATTCATCAGGACCAAACGCACGGAAGAACTCAATGCGATCATCACTGAAGAAAAGCTGCGGATGCCCACTGCGCAATCTTTCATTGAAGAGGCGCTGACCACCGGCATTGTCAGCACGCTTGGCACCGGAATTGTTCGAGTTCTTCCGCCAATGTCGCGGTTTACTCCAGGTAATGAGCGCGAGAAGGTCAAGACGCGGGTGCTGCAGCGCATCCAGGCCTTTGTCGAGCGCTATCGGAACTTGGGGTTCGCGCAGGATGATGGAGAGGCGGCTTGATGGTTGCGGACGGGCGTAACGATTGGGCCTTCACATGGCAGACCGTTACCGCCTCGCTTCCGCGAAGCTGTGTTTAAAAATACTTATGTAATTACCCCCGGTTTCTCCCATAACCGCAGGTGAAATGGTGCGGTTGGCCGCTTTTCCCTACAACACCCCTCAAATCACCCCCGCCAGTCCGCCTTTCGTTATAGAGTGACGCACGACACTTTACGACGAATCTGTGAGGTAAAAACACATGACTTCCGCCACCATTCAGCCGGGCGGCGAAGCCTTCATCTACGAGGCAATTCGCACCCCGCGCGGCAAGGGCAAGAAGGACGGCTCCCTCCACGAGGTACGCCCGGTATCGCTTCTCGTCGGCCTCATCGACGAAATCCGCAATCGTTTCCCTGACCTGGACGAAGAGCGCATCAGCGACCTCATCGTGGGCTGCGTCAGCCCAGTCGGCGACCAGGGTGCGGATATTGCCCGTACCGCAGCACTCACCGCAGGTCTGCCGTACCGCACTGGCGGTGTCCAGATCAACCGCTTCTGCGCTTCCGGCCTCTCCGCCATCAACCTGGCTGCTCAGAAGGCCCGCTCCGGCATGGACGAGCTCGTTCTCGCCGGTGGCGTGGAGTCCATGTCCCGCGTGCCAATGATGTCCGACGGTGGCGCAATGGCAATGGACGCACAGGTCTCGTTCGCGACCGACTTCGTCCCGCAGGGTATCTCCGCTGACCTGATCGCATCGCTCGACGGCTTTGACCGCGAGTCCCTCGACGAGATGGCAGCACTCTCCCACGCTCGTGCTGCAAAGGCATGGTCTGAGGGTCGCTTCGACCGCTCGGTCGTCCCAGTCAAGGACGCTAACGGTCTGACCATCCTCGACCGCGATGAAACCATTCGCGAAGGCGTCTCCGCAGAGTCCCTCTCCGGCCTGCGCGCAGCCTTCACCATGATGGGCGAGCAGGGCGGCTTCGACGCAGTTGCTCTGAAGAAGTACCCGCAGCTCGAGCGCATCAACCACGTCCACCACGCAGGTAACTCCTCCGGCATCGTCGACGGCGCTGCACTGACCTTGGTTGGTTCTGAGAAGGCCGGCGCAGACATGGGTCTGACCCCACGCGCACGCGTTGTCGCCACCGCAGTCAATGGTGTCGAGCCGACCATCATGCTGACCGGCATCGAGCCGGCTGTCCGCGAGGCTCTGGCCAAGGCAAACCTGACCGTCGACGATATCGACGTGTGGGAAATCAACGAGGCGTTTGCCGCCGTCGTCAAGCACGCTCAGCAGAACCTGGGCATCGACTACGACAAGCTCAACATCAACGGTGGCGCAATGGCCATGGGTCACCCGCTGGGTGCAACCGGTGCCATGATCACCGGCGCCGCAATCGACGAGCTGCACCGCACCGGTGGCCGCTACGCCCTCATCTCGCTCTGCGTGGCTGGCGGCATGGGTGTTGCAACCATCATCGAGCGCGTCTAAAGCAAACCGGAACGAAACTCACAGCGACAATTGCCGCGGTCACACCGCGATAACCACAAAGGACTGACTGATTTATGAGCACAGATAACATGTTCCGGTGGGATCAGGACGACGCCGGAATCGTCACCCTCACCATGGATGACCCGAATGCACCGGTCAACACCATGAACCAGACCTTCCAGGACGACATCCGCGCCACCGTGGAGCGCCTGGAAAACGAAATTGGCGACGGCTCTGAGACCTCCATCAAGGGCATTATCATCACCTCTGCGAAGAAGACTTTCTTCGCAGGTGGCGACATCAAGCAGATGTCCAAGGCCACTGAGGACGATGCAGCTGACATGTTCAACATGGTCGAGGACATGAAGGCTTCCCTGCGTCGCCTGGAGAAGCTCCCGGTGCCGATTGTTGCTGCCATCAACGGCGCAGCACTGGGCGGCGGCCTCGAGGTCGCACTGGCTGCTAACCACCGCGTTGCTGCCGATGCCCGCGGTTCCAAGATTGGCCTGCCGGAGGTCACCCTCGGCCTGCTGCCGGGTGGCGGCGGCGTCTCCCGCGTCGTTCGCATGCTGGGCATTCAGGACGCGCTGATGAAGGTCATTCTGACCGGCGCGCAGATGAACCCGGGCAAGGCTCTCGCAGCTGGCCTCGTTGACGAGGTTGTTGCTCCGGAGCAGCTCATCGACACTGCTCGTGCATGGCTGACCAGCGAAGATGCCAAGGCAGCACAGCCGTGGGACGAGAAGGGCTTCAAGATCCCGGGTGGCGACCCGAAGACTCCTAAGTTCGCAATGAACCTGCCGTCCTTCCCGGCAAACCTGACCAAGCAGCTCAAGGGCTCCCCGATGAAGGCTCCGCGCCTTGCTATGCAGGCTGCCATCGAGGGCTCTCAGGTCGACATCGACACCGCACTGCGTATCGAGTCCCGCTACTTCACCGAGCTGGTCACCGGTACCCAGTCGAAGAACATGATGCAGGCGTTCTTCTTCGACCTCAACCACGCTCAGGGCGGCGGCTCCCGTCCGCTGCAAGCTGACGGCACCCCGTACCCGAAGCGCGAGTTCAAGAAGGTTGCCGTTGTCGGCGCCGGCATGATGGGCGCAGGTATTGCATACGTGTGTGCAAAGGCTGGCATGGAAGTTGTCCTGAAGGACATTTCCCTGGAGAACGCCGAGCGCGGCAAGGCCTACTCCGAGGGTCTGGAGGCCAAGGCTCTCAAGCGCGGTCGCACCACTGAGAAGAAGTCCGCAGCACTGCTGAACCGCATCAAGCCGACCGAATCCTACGATGACCTGTCCGACGTCGACCTGGTCATCGAGGCCGTCTTCGAGAACACCGACCTCAAGCACAAGGTTCACGCCGAGATCGAGGCCGCAGTTCCGGAGACCTGCATCCTGGGCTCCAACACCTCCACCCTGCCGATTACCGAGCTGGCTTCCCACGTCAAGCGTGAGAAGGACTTCATCGGTCTGCACTTCTTCTCCCCGGTGGACAAGATGCAGCTGATTGAGATCATCTCCGGCGACAACACCGACCCGGCTATCCTCGCCGCTTCGCTGGACTTCGCTGTTGCAATCCGCAAGATCCCGATTGTTGTCACCGACTCCCGCGGTTTCTACACCTCCCGCGTCATCGGCACCGTCATCAACGAGGCCCTGCGCATGGTCGCTGAGGGCTACGACCCGGCCATCATCGAGGCCGCTGGTCGCCAGGCTGGTTACCCGGCACCGCAGCTCCAGCTTGCCGACGAGCTGAACCTCAAGCTCATGGAGAAGATCGCTGGCGAGACCCGCGCTGCCGCCGAGGCTGCAGGCCAGACCCTGGACGAGGGCGGCGTGCCGGCTCTGGTAGAGGCCATGCTGCACAAGTTCGAGCGCCCGGGCAAGCTCGAGGGCAAGGGCTTTTACGAGTACGTCGACGGCAAGCGCTCCGGTCTCTGGCCGGGCCTGTTCAACGAGCTCCGCGAGGAGCTGAACATCACCCCGACCGCTCCGGAGGACACCGACCTGCAGGAGCTGGTCGACCGCATGCTCTTCATCGAGGCCATCGAGACTCAGAAGTGCGTCGACGAGGGCGTTCTGCTTCACGACGCCGACGGCAACATCGGCTCCATCTTCGGTATCGGCTACCCGGCCTGGACCGGTGGTACTCGCCAGTTCATTAAGAACTACGACGGCGCCACTGTTGTCGACCCGGCCGCAGCTCACCCGGAGCGCCGCGGCGTCGCGGGCTTCGTCGAGCGCGCCGAAGAGCTGGCCGCTAAGCACGGTGAGCGCTTCAACGCTCCGGAGTCCCTGAAGAAGTAAGGCTACCCCGAGCGCACCCCGGTTGCTGGAATTGTTCCAGTAACCGGGGTTTTTCGCCTTCGAGATCACCTCTACGCGCGTAGCACCGCTGAACGCACCAGCGCGCCAACCCCAATTCGGCCTACCCGTTAAACTGCGCACATGGCTAGAAACGTCGCTGATCTGCCCACCGCACTGCCTGAACTCGCTATCGACCAGCAGGGGTTTGACGCCCCATCGCCGCAGCTGGTCATGCTTAACGACGAGCTCGCGACCCAACTCGGCCTCTCCCCACAGTGGCTCCGGTCAGACGCTGGCCTGAAGTTCCTCACTGGCCGCGGCGCCGATCACGGAGTCGACAGCGGCGCCGGCACCCCACCCGGCGCATACACAACCCCGATGGCCACGGCCTACGCCGGCCACCAGTTCGGTAACTTCGCAGGCCTACTCGGTGATGGTCGCGCGCTCGTGCTTGCCACAGTTGAGGCTGAACCGGGGCTGACTGGACTGCCGGATTACCCCAAAGAGACAACCCACAGCGACAGCACCCAGGCCTACGAGATCCAAGCGAAAGGCACCGGCCCCACGCCCTTTTCCCGTGGCGGTGACGGCAAAGCCACGCTGACCTCCGCGCTGCGGGAGTACCTCATCAGCGAAGCCATGTATGCGCTCGGCATCCCCACCACCCGCGCGCTGGCGGTCATCAAAACCGGCGAAGAGATTTACCGCGGCTCGCAAACCCCATTCGACAACACCGACCCCACCACCGAACTTCAACCGGGTGGCATCGTCGTGCGCGTAGCATCCAGCCACCTGCGAGTTGGCACGTTCGAGCTGGTCGCACGCTCCGGAGCGGACACCGGAATCATGGACCGGCTCATCGACTTCGCCGCGCAGCGGCATGGCTACGAGGGTTCGGCGGAATCGGTTCTCCGGGACGTCGTCAAGCGGCAAGCCAATCTCGTTGCGGCGTGGCTGGCCTGCGGTTTTGTCCACGGCGTGATGAACACCGACAATGCCAGCATCGCGGGCGAGACCATCGACTTTGGGCCGTGTGCGTTTCTGGATGCGCACGATCCGCGGGCGGTGTTTAGCAGCATTGATCGCGGCGGTCGATACGCGTTCGGCGCGCAGCCAACAATCGCGGGGTGGAACATGTCGAAGCTCGCGGAGACTTTGCTACCGCATTTCGCAGGCACCCCGGAGGATGCCCTCGCACGCGCCCGCGACATCCTGGGAGAATTCGCCGACGAGTTCACCGATGCGCTCAGCCGCAGGTGGCTGCCCAAGTTGGGGATTCTCCCCTCGCTTTACGACGACCCGCTGGCCATCCCCTTGGTACAGCAGTGGCAGGCGTTGCTGGCGAAGTTTGGGCTCGACCATACGAATGCTCATCGGGCGCTGATTGAGGTTCTGGCCGATGGTGATGGGGATACAGTTGCTGCGTTGGCTGCGCTGACCAGGCTGACCGCTGATCCTGCGTTCCCCGCCGCCGCGGCTGAGTGGGGGCAGTTGTGGAAGCAGACGCGGGAAGAGCTGGGAATCGACCAGACGACGGCCCTGACACTTATGGAGGAAACGAATCCACTGTATATTCCGCGAAACTACCTGGTCACGGAAGCGTTAGCGGCGGCAGGGGCGACAGGAGAAGCAGGGGCGGGGGATTTGGCCGCCTACCGGCACCTGCTGGAGGCGGTAACCAACCCCTTTGAGTTGCAAGACGTCCCAGCGGGGTTCACTGAGCCGGCACCGCGGGAGTTGGGGGCTTTCCACTCGTACTGCGGGACTTAATGCGCTGGCTTGGCGGCGCTCCGGCGCCCCTCTACCAAGCCCCAAAGCCCACTTCACGACACAGATGTCACCTCGTGCCAGCTGTGGAGGTGGCATGAGGTGACATAGCTGTCGTGAAGTCGCGGATGGGGCCCGCGGACGGGGCGCGCGGATGGGGCCCGACGCGGGTGGCCAAAACGCGGATGGGGCCTGGCTGAGCGCCAGCGTCGCGGAGAGCCAGAGGGCAACCCCTGCGGGGGTGCCAGGATGTTACAACGTTGCACCACTGCACAGGATTAACTCCCCAATCGAGGGTAAAAGACACCGTCAAATAAGGGATGGTTCGCCTGATTAATACTCATATGTTTTTTGGACTTGTATGGTTAGAGACTGTATTGAACGGTCGTATCCAAACCTTAGAGCCCACCACACCCAAGTTGTCACCACCACCATTGCCTATGCAGGTGGGAGGTGGGTATCTAAGCCATTTGGAGTGAGCCGATCACCAAATTCATATCGCCTATCTGGCAGAATCTAGAAAGGCTCGCGATGCATAGACCCGTTGCCTCCGGCCCCTTCCACACCCGGCAGAAACTCCGGCGGAAGCTCCGACAGCGAGAGAAGTCCCGTGCCACAAAACTGCACGCAACAACGCTCAGCGGAAAAGGAAGGTTCACGCTGCATGTCCGCCAGATCCTGGCGGCTTTGCTGGTAATCGCCTTGCCAGGAGCCACGCTCGCTGCCTGCAGCACTGACCAGCAACAGGTCGGCGCGGGGTTCATTGTGGTCCAGAACTCCGAACCACAGTCGCCGCTGTACACCACTGACACCAATGAAACCGGTGGTGGCGATATCCTCCGCATGCTCTACTCGGGTCTGGTGCGCTACGACACCGACGGCTCGATGATCCTGGATCATGCGGCAGAAATTAAGCCCAACGAGGACTCGACCCATTTCGACATCACGCTCAAACCGGGCTGGACCTTCCACAACGGCGAACCAGTCACCGCGCAGAGCTACATCGATGCCTGGAATTACGCCGCCTACGGACCGAACCTGCAGAAGCAGCAGTCCTTCTTCGCCAACGTGCAGGGTTTTGATGCTGTTTCGGGAGAAAAGGCCACGGAGAAAACACTCTCCGGCCTGAAAAAGGTCGATGACCTGAGGTTCACCGTGGATCTGACCAACCCAGATTCTTCCTTCCCGCTCAGCCTCGGCTATGTCGCGTTTATGCCGCTGCCGAAGGCCGCGTTCGAAGACAAGAAGGCTTTCGGTGAACACCCAATCGGCAATGGACCGTACAAGATGGCCGAAGGCCGCGCTTGGCTGCACAACAACCAGCTAACTGTGGTTCGCAATGATGACTTCGCCGGTGAGCACAAGGCCCGTAACAACGGCCTGGTATACCGCTTCTACTCGGACGTGGACACCGCATATGCAGACCTCCAGGCCGGCCGCCTGGACACGCTGCCACGCACAATTCCACCAACGGCTCTCGCCAGCTTCCAAACCGACTTCCCCGACTCCAGCGCAAATGTCCCGACCTCGTCTTCGCAGTACTTCGCAATTCCGCGAAATCTGCCAGGTTTTTCGGGTGAAGAGGGCAAGCTTCGTCGTCAAGCGATTTCTATGGCGATTGACCGGAAACTAATCACTGAGAAGATTTTCTTCGACACCCGCACCCCGGCGCGCGAGTTCAGCTCGTTGACGCTCGGTGACCTTGACCCGAACGTACCTGGCCAAGAGGTGCTGGAATACAACCCGAAGAAGGCCCGCCAACTGTGGGCCGAAGCCAACAAAATTGCGCCGTTTACCGGCTCGTTCGACATCGCCTACAACGCCGACGGCGGACACCAGCAGTGGGTCGAAGCGGTGACCAACATGATTGGCGAGACCCTCGGCATCGATTCCCACGGCAAGGCCTACCCGACCTTCAAGCAGCTGCGCGATGAAATCTCCAACGAGACCATCACCAGCGGCTACCGCACTGGCTGGGCAGCTGACTACCCATCTGTGGCCAATTACATGCTTCCGCAGTTCGTCACCGGTGGCTCCTCGAATGACAACCACTACTCCAACCCGGAGTTCGACAAGCTGATTCAGGAGGCGGCCTCGGCAAAGAGCGCAGAAGATGCCAAGCCGATTTATGTCAAGGCTCAGTCTGTGCTGATGGAGGACCTACCAGCGATTCCGCTGTGGTACCCCAATGCTTCGGTGGCGTGGAACCCGAAGCTGCGCAATGCCGTAGTGATGTGGGACGGCATCTTGGACTACCCAATGATTGAGAAGGACTAGCACCATGGGTTGGTATATCGGAAAGAGACTCCTGCAGATGGTGCCGGTATTCTTCGGTGCCACACTGCTGATTTATGCAATGGTCTTCGCCATGCCAGGCGACCCCATCGCCGCACTAGCTGGCGATAAGCAGCTGCCACCGGAGCAGGTCGCAGCACTGCGCGCCCACTACCACCTGGATGAGCCTTTCCTCGTCCAGTACTGGGAGTATCTCAAGGGCCTGTTCACCCTGGATATGGGCGAGACCTTCTCCGGTCGCTCGGTCGGCGAGGAAATCGCGCTGGCCTTCCCTATTACAATTCGCCTGGCTCTGATGGCCGTTGCCATTGAGGCCATTTTCGGTATCGGCCTCGGCGTTATTGCCGGTATGCGCAAGGGCGGCTTCTTCGACTCCACCGTTCTGGTGATGTCCCTGCTGGTTATCGCAACTCCGACCTTCGTGCTCGGCTTCGTGGCCCGCTACCTCTTCGGTGTGCGCTGGGAGATTGTCTCCCCCACCGTTGGTAGCGATGCCTCCTTTACCTCCCTGCTGCTGCCGGCATTCGTGCTGGGTCTCGTCTCGGTTGCTTATGTTCTGCGACTGACGCGTTCCGAGGTCTCGTCGGCACGCCATGCTGACTTCGTACGCACTGCCCGCGCCAAGGGCTTGCCAACCTCTGAAGTCACCCGCCGCCACATCTTGCGCAACTCGCTAATTCCCGTTGTGACCTTCATCGGCGCTGATCTCGCGGCTCTGATGGGCGGCGCAATTGTCACCGAGGGCATCTTCAACGTGCCAGGTATCGGTGGCCTGATCTTCCACGCCGTCCAGATTGGTGAAGCTCCCACCGTGGTCAGCATCGTGACCATCCTGGTGGTTATTTACATGTTCGCCAACTTGCTCATCGACTTGCTCTACGCAGTCCTGGATCCGAGGATTCGTTATGCCTAAGCCAGATTCGACGCAGTTAGATTCGACTCAGCCAGAAAAGCAGTCCAACGCCGCGCATACCGGCACCGCGCAGGCGACGAACCCCGACCACAAGCAGTTGCCGGATACCCCACCACTGGGGCTCTGGGGTTCGGCCTGGCAGAACCTGCGTTACCGCCCACTGTTCTGGGTTTCCGCATTCATTATTTTGCTCTCCATCGCAGTGGCCGCGTTCCCGTCACTGTTCACCTCTGTGGATCCGACGGCGGCAAACCTGCGTGACTCGCTGGCCCCGGCCCGCGACGGCCACCCGATGGGCTTCACTCAGCAGGGCTACGACGTCTACGCCCGTGTCATCTACGGTGCCCGCGCCTCGGTCATCGTCGGCATCGGCGTCACCCTGGCCGTGACCGTGGTGGGCATCATCCTCGGTGCCATCGCTGGCTATCTCGGCGGTTGGGTCGACGCGGTGCTCTCCCGCATCACGGACATGTTCTTTGCCATCCCCCTGATTCTCGCCGGCATCGTGCTGATGCAGCTGTTTACCGAACGCACCATCTGGTCCGTGGTCTTCGTGCTCGCTGCTTTCGGCTGGCCGCAGATGGCGCGCGTGGTGCGTTCCTCGGTGATCTCGGTGAAGAACGAGGAATACGTCACCGCCTCCAAGGCGCTCGGTCTGTCCAGCACTGGCATTCTCTTCCGCCATGTGCTGCCGAACTGCCTCGCCCCTGTCATCGTCATGGCCACGACCTCGCTGGGTATTTACATCGTCGCCGAGGCCACGCTGTCCTACCTGGGCATTGGCCTGCCGACGACCACCGTTTCCTGGGGCAACGACATCTCTGTCGCACAGCAGGTGCTCCGCCAGGCCCCGTCCAACCTGTTCTGGCCAGCACTCGCCCTGGCGATTACCGTTCTCGGCTTCATCCTCATGGGTGACGCTTTGAAGGATTCTCTCGACCCGAAGGAGCGTCGTCGATGAGCACCGACACCAATACTTCCGCAGCGCCCATTCTCACCTTGAAGGATGTCTGCATTGGCTTTCCGACGACCACAGCGTCCGGCCGCCGCAGTAAATCGTTGACCGATGTGGTGCATGACGTCGACCTTGAGGTTTTCCCCGGTGAGACGGTCGCCATTGTCGGCGAGTCCGGCTCGGGTAAGTCCACCACTGTCCACGCCGCGCTGGGGCTGTTGCCCGGTGATGGTGAAGTCACCGGTGGCACCATCACCTTCGATGGCCGTGACATCACACACTTGACGGACCGCGAGTTTGTTAGCATCCGCGGCAACGGCATCGGCCTGGTTCCGCAGGACCCGATGACCAATCTCAATCCGGTGTGGACCGTCGGTTCCCAGATTAAGGAGGCGCTGCGCGCCAATAACATCGCCACTGGTTCTGAGGCCCACAAAAAGGCGATTGAGCTGCTGGAACAGGCCGGCCTGCCAAACGCTAAAAAGCGTATCGACCAGTACCCACACGAGTTCTCCGGTGGTATGCGCCAGCGCGCACTTATCGCGATGGGCTTGGCCGCGCACCCAAAGCTGCTGATTGCCGATGAGCCCACGTCCGCTCTCGACGTGACCGTGGCGAAGAAAATCCTCGACCACCTCGACAAGCTCACTAGCGAACTCGGCACGTCCGTGGTGCTTATTACTCATGATCTCGGTTTGGCTGCCGAGCGCGCTGACCGACTCGTCGTTATGCAAGCAGGACGTGTCGTGGAGACCGGCCCTGCCCTGCAAGTTCTCACCCGCCCGCAGCATCCATACACCAAGCAGCTAATCGCGGCGGCTCCATCGCTGGCTGCCCGGCGCGGTGATCGCGTGGTGGCGGCGCCGACGACATCGGATGCGGACCAGAAGGAGATTCTGGTCGCGAAGAACTTGGTGCGCGACTTTGCCATCCGCGGCGACCGTCCGTGGCGCAAGGATTCCTTCCGCGCCGTCGATGACATCAGCTTTACGCTGCGTCGCGGTCGCACCATCGGAATCGTGGGCGAATCCGGTTCGGGCAAGTCCACTGTCGCCAACATGGCGCTGGGGCTGCTCGATCCGACCGAAGGCGAAGTGCTTTTCGACGGCAAACGCGTCCAGGGCCGGAGTCGTAAAGAGGAGCTGGAGCTGCGGCGTCGCATTCAGCCGATTTTCCAGAACCCGTATGCGACGCTGGACCCGATGCGCACGGTGCATTCCTCCATCGAGGAGCCGCTGCGGATTCACAAGATTGGCACCAAGCAGGAGCGTGAGCAGCGCGTATTCGAGCTTCTCGACCGCGTCGCACTTCCCGCGGAGATGGGGCGCCGCTTCCCCGGTGAGCTGTCGGGTGGTCAGCGTCAGCGTGTGGCGATTGCGCGTGCGCTGGCCCTGAACCCTGAGGTTGTGGTCTGTGACGAGGCGGTGTCAGCCCTCGACGTGGTGGTGCAGGCTCAGGTGCTCGAACTGCTCGCTGAGCTGCAGGAAGAGATGGATTTGGCCTACCTCTTTATTACGCACGACCTCGCTGTGGTGCGGCAGGTGGCTGATGAGGTCATCGTGATGGAGCACGGCAAGATGGTTGAACACCGTCCGACCGACGATCTCTTCGACCACCCGGAGAAGGAATACACCCAGCGGCTGCTGGACGCCATCCCAGGTGCGTCGTTGGATTTGGATCTGTAGCTGGGCGGTGGCCTGTTTCCCTAGGGCACTTCGCTCCGCCCCCCCTTCTGGGCCACTTCACGACACAGGCGTCACCTCGTGCCAGCTGTGGAGGCGGCATGAGGTGACATAGGTGTCGTGAAGTGGCTGGGCGATTTTGCGTCGGAGCGGATTGAGCGGGAGAAGAGAGAAAGCTATCCGGAAAGACCGTCCAGACAGCCTGCTAGTCCTCCGGAGCAAGCTCACTTTCAGTAACCCACTTGTGGTTCTTCATGGTCATGCCATCATCGTCAATATCGACCATGTACACCGGCTCCTGGGTGGAGTAGTCAACAGTGCCCTTGGCCCCCTTCATGCCCGCCATATGCTCGGCGTTGATGGTGATCTCGGAGCCGTCGGCAAGCGGTGCTTCGCCTGGGTTCTCCAGCTCCTCATGGACGACCCAGCGGTGGTCCTTCACCGGCTCACTGCCATCGGTCGGGGTGTAGGAAACGGAGTAGGTAGTGGTGTTGAAAACACCAACAACCTTGCCTTCTGCACCCTTCATGCCCGGCATGTGATCGGCGAGAACCTGCACTTCACTGCCGACCGGGAACTTCGCGTTGTCCGCCGCAATCATTCCCTCTGGAGCCGGACCACCATCGGCCGGATGGTCATGGCCGGCCATCGCGTCATCACCATGGTCACCATGACCGCCATGCTCATCGGCATCGTCCATATCATCCATGTCGTCATGGCCCTCAGTGCTGGTGGCCGACACGGAAGAGCTGGTCTCGCTAACAGTGCTGCTTGCCTCAGTACTAGCCGAATCATCGGAGGAGCAACCGGCCAGCACAAGGACGCTGGCGGCACCCGCGACTATGAGAGCATCTAGTGGTCGAATATTCTTTGCCATGGTTGAGCTCCTTTGTTGTTGGTGTCAATCAACCTATGCCCTCACCCTAACAACGCTCTCCCGCCGTCACCATGCCTTACTTCCCGCGGCGGACGGAAATCGTCCAGCCAGCTTCACCGGTCTGCTCAAAGTTGGTGACCTCGTGGCCATCCTTCGCAGCCCAGCGCGGAATCGCATCCGTGGCCTGGGTGCAGTCGAATGGGATCACCAGCTCCTCGCCGACCTCAATCTTGTTGATCGCGTCCTTGGCCTCGATCAGCGGGAAGGGGCACACCGCGCCGACGGTGTCGAGCTCGTAACGCCCATCGCCCAGTGGCTTGAGCTTGCCGTCTTCCTGCTTGACGACGCTCCGGTCGAGCAACGCTACCGGCGCGACAGTAAAGGCACCCGCCAGCGGGGAGGCCTCGGTGCCAGCGACACCGGCACCTTCGCTACCCGGCAGGGACACAGGCGAAGTAGCAGCCGAAGTGACCGGAGCAGTTGCCGATACCGCTGTGTCGTTGGTGGTGGAAGGGGTGCTCGGGACGTCGTTAAGCGAAGATGCGGACGGCTTCAGCCAGAGCTTTGCGGCGATAGCGACACCTGCGGCGATGGACGCCAGTGCGAGCCAACCCTGGTAGCTGAACAGCGAGGTCTGAACCATGCCGTTACCGACGGTGCAGCCGCCGGCCCACGCAGCGCCGACACCCATGAAGATGCCGCCGACGACCGAGCGTGCACCCTGGGTGGCGTCCGGGACGCGGAGGCGGAATTCACCGGAGGCCTTGGCCGCGATGAAGGAGCCGACGAGGATGCCGAGGACGAGGAGGACGCCCCAGTCGAAACGCTCGGTGTCACCAGTAACAACGTAGTTGGCGAGGTTGGAGGACGGAGTCGTGATGCCGAGGCCGTCGTTGCGGCCGGTGGCGGCGGACAGCGGCCATGCGATAACGCCAAGTACACCGACGATGGCGGCGGTGGCGTACACGTGCCAGGCCTTTTCAGTCAGAATGTGCGCGAGACCGGACTTGCGCGGCGCCAGAGTGGCCGGGCGCGGGCCGGAGAATTCTTCGCGCAGGAAGCGGACAGCGAAGTATGCCGTGACGGCGCTCAGCGCGATGACCAGTGGCCAGATGCTAATGCCCAGAGAGGCGTGAATGCTGGTCAGGCCGACGGTGCGTTCCTTCAGGGAATCCTGCAGGCCGTTGAGGAAGCCAGTCTTCATGGCAGCAGCGGATAGGGCGTAAAAGACCAGTGCGATCCAGGAGCCGATCAGGCCCTCACCGGAGCGGTACCAGGTACCCGAGGCGCAGCCACCGGCCAGGACGATACCAAGTCCGAAGATAACGCCACCGACAATAACGGCCAGCGGTGCCAGCTCGTTGTATTCGGGAGTAATCACGCCGGCGCTGGTCAGTGCGGCCAGGCCGATGGCGTGGACGGAAATAACAATCAGCAGGGCGACAAAGCCGCGCCAGCTGCGCTGAGTGAAGATATCGCGCAAGAAGCCGGTGACGCAGAAGCGTCCTCGCTGCATAACAAAGCCGAGCACGGCACCCAGCGCTAGTCCTGAAATGAGCATGAGAGTGTTTCTCCTAAAATTATGAGCCAGTCCGCCATCAAAGCCATAATGAACAGACCTGTCTATTAGTGGATTAGAAGCTACTCTACACAGCGAAAAAAGTCCAACTTAATGAAGTTTTCATAGGGTAGAACACCTGCCAATAGACAGACCGAACCGTATAGTTGCTGGTGAGAAGCGCAAGTTGTGGCAAGCTAAAACACTATGAGCGCACAGAATTCAGCCCTGGTTGGACACCAGCGACACCAGCGGCTCCTTGCGATGCGCTCGATACTCGGCCTTCCTTTTACCCATGCTTTCGCCCTTGACCCTCAGGCGGTCATCGATATTTCCGGCGTGGCCCGCCTCAGCGAGCTCAATGCCAAAAATGTCGTGACAATCGACAGCTTGCGTTCACTCGCCCACACCAACACGCAGGACTTTTACGCCATCGATGACGCGGCAGAAGCTCTGGGCACCGCCTTGCGAATGGCGATTTCCTCCCGGCAGCTACTCTGGTTCAGCTCGCTGCCCGAAAGTGATGTGAAGAAGGTACAAAGCATCCTCGGCGGCGACATCGTTCATGTGGTGGGCCCGGAACTGGCCGTCGATAAGCTCGATGGCAGTACCCTCGAGCTTCCCACTGCGCTGAAACAGCGCGGAGAACCACTGGTGCCCATCGCTATCTCGCCAAGCGAGCTGGTGCAGGCCTGGGCACACGGCAGTCTCGAGCAGCAAAAACTGCTCGCTTACCTGCTGGAGGGAACAAATACGCTGGTCATGCAGCAAAAGGATCTGCATGCACTACGCAAAGTCGGGACCAAACTCATCGAGCGCAACCCCGTGTGGCGCCTGCTCTACAACCCGAAAGTGTTGGCCTATCTGGTGGTAATGGTCTACTCTTCGCTCCGCGCGCTACCTGTGGTTTTCGTCCCCGGATTCCATGGCAATGTCTGGGTGCTGTGGAGCATCGACATCATTACCGCTATCCCCTACACCTGGGGAATTGTCGAGATGATCACCGGCCGCTCATTCGGCCGAAGAATGCTGGGGCTCCTGATCACCCTAGTGACTTTCGTCTCGCCTTACGTCTACTTCTGGGCCAATGGGCGCGATTATCCGATGTGGGTCACCATCTTTGTCATCGCGTTAATTGTCGCAGCCTGCGCCGTCGAATACGTCCGCTGGCTGCGCGACCGCGCCATCTCCGCAATCCTGCGCCAACCACCCACCAACTGCCGCTAGCGACCGCTAAGCGAGCGCCGCACGCCGCCAATAATCAGCCAGGCACCGGCGGCAACGTTGACAGCCACAAGCCCGTGGATAGACGCCTTGCTTAACGACGCTGCCATCGTCTCACTTGCGATAAGCATGCCGGTCGAGACAATCCAGATGAACGTTGCGGCAATGTTGGCAATCCGGCCGCGTTCCACGCGGAATGGATGCGTGTAGTGCAGCGGCACCAGCGTCATTGCGCTGAAGATAAAAATGGCAGCGATGCACACCGCCATGGGCGCGTTCCATACCCACAGCAAGACTGCCACGATGTTCCACGCGGCAGGGAAACCAACGAAGTAGTAGTCGCCGGACTTGGCGGCTTCGTTGGCATAGCAGAACATCGACGACACCAGGACCAAAATAATCAGGGCAATCGCCAACGGCCGTGGCCCCAGTGGCAGATACATAACCATGAAAGCCGCGGGTATGGCGGTCCAGGTGAGATAGTCGACGATGTTGTCCACCACTGCGCCGTTAAACCACGGGACGACTTCCTTGATGTGATGCTTACGCGCCATATTGCCGTCGACACCATCGACGACGAGGGCAATGCCCAGCCAGAGCCACATCCAATGTGGGCTGCCCTCCAGCAGTGCGACCGCAGCCAGCGTTGCCCACACCAAACCGGTCAGCGTGAAGGCATGCACAGCCCAGGCGATGACATGCTGGCGCCAGGTGAAGCGGGTGAAGGTCGCGGCGGTGCTGGCAGTATCGGCGCAGGCAGTATCTGGCCCACTGGCGGTACTAGAACTGGCATTGTCGGAGCGAGTAGTAGCGTTCACGGCAGATGTCCTTTAGAGAACAAAATGCGCACAACTGCAAACCTTTATCGCAGTTGTGCGCAGAGTCGATTTTTTTCAATCGGTGAGTATAACGGCCGATGGGTCGTTTTCCCGTATTTTTACTCGGGCTTGTTCCGAGTTATTTAACGACGATCCTCGAACCAACCGGTAACAGCCGGTGCTGTGTTCTCGTAGACCAGCTTGGCTTCGGTGTACTCCTCCAGGCCGGTCGGGCCCAGCTCGCGGCCAATACCGGACTGACCAAAGCCACCCCACTCGGCCTGTGGCAGGTAGGGGCCAAAGTCGTTGATCCAGACGGTACCGTGACGCAGCTCGCGGGAAACGCGCTCAGACACCTCGCGGTTGGATGACCACACCGCACCGGCCAGGCCGTATTCGGTGTCGTTGCCAATCTCGATGGCCTCGTCAACCGTGGTGAAGGTCTCCACCGTCACCACCGGGCCAAAGGCTTCGTCGTGAACGCAGTCCATTTCGCGGTTGACCTGGTCAATCACGGTTGGGAGGTAGAAGTAGCCGTCGGCAAGCGAGGCGGAACCGTCAGCGGCGGCGCCGGTGGCAACCTCGCCGCCAACGCGCACGCGAGCGCCCTGCTCACGCGCCCGATCGACGTATGCCGCGACCTTATCCAGGTGCTGCTTCGAAATCAGCGCACCGGTCTCGGCCTTCTCATCGAGTGGACCGCCGAGCTGGATGTGCCCGGCGCGCTCAACCAGATCGTCGACGAACTTCTCGGCGATGGACTCCTCCACAATCAAACGAGCGCCCGCCGAGCAGACCTGACCGGAATGCAGGAACGCAGCATTGAGGGCATTGTCCAAAGCAGCTTCGTAGTCAGCGTCGGCGAAGATGATGTTCGGGTTCTTGCCGCCGAGCTCAAGTGCGACCTTCTTCACGGACTTGGCTGCTTCACCAGCAATAATCTTGCCAGTGACAAGACCGCCAGTGAAGGAGACCATGTCCACCTTCGGATGCGAGGACAACGGTGCGCCCGCTTCGGCGCCAGCGCCGGTAATGAGGTTGGCAACGCCTGCCGGAACACCCAGCTCATCGATGACGTGCATGAGCAGAATTGCTGTGTGCGGAGTCAGCTCCGCCGGCTTGAGCACAAAGGTATTGCCCGTGGCCAGGCACGGTGCGACCTTCCATGCAGTCTGCAGCAGTGGGTAGTTCCACGGCGTAATCAGACCACAGACACCGACGGGTTCACGCACAATGCGCGCGACGACGGACGGGTCATCCGCGTCCACGAGACGACCGGCATCATTGCCTGCAAGCTTCCCGAAGTACTCAAAGCAGGCGATGATGTCATCCATATCGGCTGCCGCCTCCGGCAGGCGCTTGCCGGTGTCCATTGCCTCTGCCCAGGCAAATTCGTCCTTGCGCTGCCTGATGGCAGCACCGATGTCGAGTACCAACTTGCTGCGCTCAGCTGTACTCCAGGATGCCCAGGAACCTTCCCCGGTACGTCGGAACGCAGCGTCGGCGGCGGCGATGGCGCGCTCGGTGTCGGTCGCATCTGCTTCCGCAACTTCGGCGATGAAAGAGCCATCGGCCGGGCACTCGATAGTGCGAGTGTTGCCAGCGGCTGCAGCGGACCAGGTGCCGTCGATAAACAGCGTGGCCGCGCCTTCGTGGGATTTGGCGGTCTCGGGTGCGAGGGCCTTATCAGTAGTTGAAGGCTTAAAGGTCATTTAGGAATCCTCCTTGGCGTAGTCATCAGACCATTCGCGGACAGGTTCGGCATTATCGGACAGATCTGAGGTGCCCGGGAGATCAGACTGCATGTGCAAAAACTCCAAGTGCCGTTCGTAGAGGTCGAGGACGTCGGAAATCAGCTGCTCTTGGGTGTAGCCATAGACGTCGTAGCCGAGCGAACCGGTCAGCGTGAAGACCTCGAGGCGGTAGTAGTAAATATCAGCATCACTGTCCAGGTGTACCAGGCCAGCAAAAGACGGCGTCAAGTGTTCAACCGGATAGACCTGGTAGCGGAAGCTCATCTCCTCGCCGAATCCGACCTGCAGGTCAATCTGGTCAATACCGACTTCTTCTGCTGGTTCACGGTGCAGCGTCACTTCACCGCCACGTTCCCTGATAGCATCTGCCACCTGTTCAAGTGCGGGCTGCACCACTCGGTCGAGGTAGCGCATGACTGGCTTCTTGCCCGGGAAGGACATGGAGCGGGCAAGTCGATTGCGCCAGTCACCCTGTTGGCCATCCACGGCGCGGCCCGACATCGCCCCGTGGAGGGCTCGACGTGTCGAATCCTGTTGCAACAGCTCCAGTCGCAGCGACTTAAACAGGCCATACATCACCAGATAGATGACAAAGGCAAACGGCAGACCCATCACAATCGTTGCCGACTGCAGCGTCGGAATACCACCGACATAGAGCATGGAGATGGTCAGCACACCGACCACGACAGCCCAGAAAATGCGGGTCCACTTCTTACCGTCCTGCTGTGTGTCGGTGATCTTCGAAGTGAAGTTACTCATCACCAGTGCCGCCGAGTCCGCCGAGGTGATGTAGAGCAGCAGACCGATCAGGGAGGCGACTGCAGCCACCATCATCGGCGCCGGGTACTGCTCCAGCAGCAGGTAGAAGGCACGCTCCGGGTAATCCAGTGCCGTCTGGCCAAACTCCGAATCGCCATTGATAACCAGGTCCAGCGCCGAGTTACCGAACACCGACACCCACATCAGGACGAAGAGGAATGGAATGGTCAGCGTGCCGACGACAAACTGGCGCAGGCTACGGCCACGGGAAATACGGGCCAGGAACAAACCGACGAACGGTGCCCAGGCCACCCACCAAGCCCAGAAGAACAGGGTCCAGGAGTTCAACCATTCCTGCGCTCCGGAGAACGCGTAGGTATCCATAGTCATGGATGGGAACTTGGAGACGTACTCGCCGACGTTCATCACCAGGGCGTCAAACAGGAACGCCGTGCGACCAGTGACCAGGATGTAGAGCATCAAGCAGATGGCCAGGCCAACGTTGAGCTCCGAGAGACGGCGAATCCCCTTGTCAACACCGGAAACCGCGGAGGCGATAGCCACCGATACAGCCACGACGATCAGAGCGATCTGCCAGGACGTACTCTCATCCACCCCGAACAGCACGCGCAGGCCGTAATTCAGCTGGACGACGCCGATACCCAGCGAAGTTGCGACACCGAAAACGGTACCGAGCATCGCTGCGATTTCGACCGCTTCACCAGCGGGGCCGTGGATGCGCTTGCCAATGATTGGGTAGAGCGCCGAGCGAATGGTCAGTGGCATGTTCAAGCGGTAAGCGAAGTAGCCGAATGCCATGCCCATCAGCGCGTAGAGCGCCCAACCGGTCACACCATAGTGGAAGAGCGTGAACACCACTGCCTGACGCGCGGCTTCGATGGTCTCCGCATCTCCGATCGGCGGGCCATAGTACTGTGCCACCGGCTCTGCTACCGAGAAGAAGAGCAGGTCAATGCCGATACCTGCGGCAAAGAGCATAGAGGCCCAAGAAAACAGGCCGAACTGAGGTTTGGCGTGATCGGGGCCGAGCTTAATCTGCCCCGTTCGCGAGATGGCGATGTAGAGCATGAAGAGCACTGCCACCGTCGCGGTCACAATATAGAACCAGCCGAAGTTCTTCGACACCCAGGCGACAATGCCAGCTAGGGTGTCCGCTGCATTGTCCGGGGCAAAAATAGCCCACAGGGCAATGGCGAGAATACCAACGCCTGAAATAATAAATACAGGCCAGTTGACCTCAGGCTCAGAGGTCGCACTCGCTTGCGCTTGTTGCGGAGGGACCGACTGCGATCGCTGCATTTCTTGCGACGACCCAGATTTTTCCTCCGTTACCTTCTCAGTTGGCGGAGTATCAGACATAGGAAAATCCTTCAGATTCGGGAACTAATCCAGCATACCTAGTTTGAATAATCCCTCAAGTCTTAGAATCGATTCAGAAGAATTCCTTAACCCCAATATCAACACCACTACCTGCATCTTTATCTAGTTTTCACGGCGTTTAAAATCATTTCAACTGGAATTGAATGCCAATTGTATGCCATTCTATATATGTGAAGAGGATTTGAGATACGCCTCCGGTCACCTATTTTACTATCAATATATAGGTCCCGCCTTTAAATATCGCTTGAGGCTTATCGCAGTCCTTGAAAACCAGTCCGATATACATCGGCAAACAACCTACGGAGGTACACCAGAACATGGGAGCTTTCCCGGCTGTCTTCAACTTCGGTAAAAAGAATGGCAACACCACAGTCGAACACCGCGACGTCGTCATCGTTGGCGCGGGCTCTGCCGGCTCTGTGCTGGCTAACCGGCTGTCCGCAGACCACACTCAGCAGGTGCTCGTACTCGAGGCCGGCCGCATGGACTCCCTCTGGGATCTCTACATTCACATGCCTTCGGCATTCTCCTTCCCAATCGGTAACAAGTACTACGACTGGAAGTACGAATCCGAGCCGGAACCGGAGATGAACGGTCGCCGCATCTACCACGCCCGCGGCAAGGTCGTCGGCGGTTCCTCCTCCATCAACGGCCAGATCTACCAGCGCGGTAACCCCATGGACTACGACAAGTGGGGCGACACCAAGGGGCTAGAGAACTGGGGCTGGAACCACGTTCTGCCTTACTTCAAGCGCATGGAAAATGCGCTGGGCTCCGACAAGGATGACCCGCGCCGTGGCCACGACGGTCCGCTGCGCATGAAGCGCGGTCCGGCCGATTCTCCGCTGTTCAAGGCTTTCTTTAAGTCTGTGCAGCAGGCAGGCTACAACTACACCCCGGACGTCAATGGCTACCGCCAGGAGGGCTTCGGCCCCTTCGACGCGAACATCGACAAGGGCCGTCGTCTCTCCGCAGCTCGCGCATACCTGCACCCGGCTCTGCAGCGTCCAAATCTGGAGCTTCGCACCCGCGCAGAAGCCACCCGCATTCTCTTCGAGGGCACCAAGGCCGTCGGCGTGGAGTACGCCTGGAAGGGTCGCACACGTCAGGTGCGAGCAGACAAGGTCATCCTCTGCGGTGGCGCTTTCAACTCTCCGCAGCTGCTCGAGGTCTCCGGCATTGGCGATGAGAAGGTCTTGAATGCTGCTGGAGTGAACGTCGTCAAGCACCTGCCTGGCGTCGGCGAGAACCTGCAGGACCACCTGGAGGTCTACATTCAGTACAACGCCACCCAGCCGGTGTCTTCACAGCCGTACCTGGAGAAGTGGCGTTGGCCGTTCATTGGCCTGTGGTGGATGCTCACCCACAAGGGCCCGGTGGCGACGTCGCACTTTGAGGGTGGCGGCTTCGCTCGCTCCAACGACAACGAGCCCTACCCGAACCTGATGTTCCACTTCCTGCCGCTGGCCATGCGTTACGACGGCACGAAGATCGATAGCCCGCACGGTTTCCAGTTCCACGTTGGCCCGATGTACTCGGATGCCCGTGGCCATGTCCACATCACCTCCTCGGACATCAAGGTCAAGCCGTCGATTCTGTTCAACTACCTGTCCACTGATCAGGACCGCCGTGAATGGGTCGAGGCTGTCAAGGTCTCCCGTAAGCTGCTGGACACCCCGGCAATGAAGGAGTACACCGACGGCGAGATTTCCCCGGGTGCGGACGTGCAGACCGACGAGGAAATCCTCGAGTGGGTCCGCAAGGATGCCGAGACCGCACTGCACCCATCCTGCACCTGCAAGATGGGACCGGCCTCCGACGAGATGGCCGTGGTCGATCCGGAAACCATGCAGGTTCACGGCACCGAGGGCCTCTACGTGGTTGACGCTTCGGTCATGCCGGGCATCACCAACGGCAATATCTACGCACCGACCATGATGATTGCCGAAAAGGCCGCTGACCTCATCGCCGGCAAGACTCCGCTGGCACCGCAGGACATTCCGTTCTACCGCGCCGGCCAGGGTATGCCGCTGGATCCACCGGAGAACAATAAGTAGTTCTTGAGGCGGTAGCGGGTAGCGCGGAGTCTATTGCGCAACGCCGTTCGTCGGCATTTGCCGGGTTCTCCCACATGGGGGAATCCGGCCTTAGTGTTACTCTCGCCCTATGAGCAGCACAACCTCGCAATCACCCGAAAACCTACGACGCTCATCAATCATCTTGGCACCGATGGCTGGAGGTCCATCCACGCCCGAACTCGTCGCTGCAGTTTCCAATGCTGGTGGGGTTGGCACGCTTGCCGCCGGCTATCTCACTGTTGAAAAGCTCACTGAACAGGCACGGCAGACGTGCGCGCTGCTTGACGACGGCAAAGGATTCGGCATCAACCTCTTCTGCCCGAACACGGCTGTCGCCGGTGCCGGAACCTCAGAGGAAGAACTTGCACAGTGGGCCGCGTTTCGCGGCCACTTAGCACAGGCTGCTGCCCACTTCGACACCGACATGCCTGACACTCCGACCTGGTCAGATGACTACTTCTCGGCGAAAGTCGAAGCAATTCTCGCTGATGATTTTCTGCCCAACCCCGATGCGCTGGAGTTCGTCTCCTTCACCTTTGGCTATCCAGATAAAGAGGTCATTGCTCGGGTAAAGGAATCTGGCCGCAAAGTGGTGCTGAATGCGACCTCGATCGAGGGGGTGCGGGCGGCGGCTGCAGCCGGCGCTGATCGCATTGTTCTGCAGGGATTAGCTGCGGGTGGACACCGCGCATTCGTGAAGGGCAAGGACTCGTCCGACAACATTGGGGCCTCTGTAGAAGAGCTCGCCCAAGCAGCCACCGAGGCGTGTGCAGTTACCGATGCACCCATCATCGCCGCTGGTGGGGTGGGTAACCGAGAGGACGTCGTCAAGCTTTTGGGTGCTGGGGCGACAGCTGTACAAGTTGGCACACGGTTCCTCACCACCGCAGAGGCGGGTACGAAGGAGACGCACCGACGGGCATTGCGTGAGCTCACGGAGCGCGACACCGTTTTGACCCACGCCTTTTCCGGCAAGCCCGCGCGGGCAATTGAGAACACGTTTACCCGGGCGTTTTCTAGGGTCGCGCCGGAACTTTATCCGCAATTGCACTACTTGACCACGCCAATCCGTGGTGCCGCGAATCAGGCCGGTGACCCTGAATATCTCAACTTATGGGCGGGTATTGCTTTTTCTCAGTGCGAGAACCAAACTGCGGGCGAGGTTGTTGCGGAGCTTTCCTGCTCAGCCGAGTAATACGAAGCCACCGAAGCTACAAACAGCACAATGACCAGCCACGGGCATATATCGCGGCTGGTCATTTGGCTTTATTTGTGACGATGGATTTTATGCCGACGGCGCAGTTGTGGCGTTAGGCGTCGAGCAGCCAATCGTTCGGGCTGAACAGCTCGAAGTGAATGTTATTGCGATTGACGCCACGCTTGGCAAGCTGATCACGCACGGCCTGCAGGAAACCATTGCCACCACAGAGGTAGAACTGAGCACCCTCCGGCAGCTCCGTATCAGCCAGATTCATCAAATCCGGCTCGTACCACACCTGCTGGCGGGCATTGACCAGTGCAGAGACTGCGTTATTGCGTTCTGCGCGCAGTGCGTCGGTGTTCTCGGCGCGGTCCGCGTGGAGGACGACAACATCACGCTTAGAGTCGGCGGCCACCAGGGCATCCAGCATGCCGATCATGGGGGTGGCGCCAATACCTGCGGAAATGAGCACTACCGGGTCATCGGACTTTGTATCCAACACCAGGTCACCTGCAGGCAGAGAAATTTCGATGGCATCGCCCGGCTGCACCTTTTCCCACAGCTGTGTGGAAACTTCGCCAGCCGGCAGGTCCTCGGAGGCATCGACACGACGAACCGCGAAGGTCAGAACACCTTCCTCGCCGCCGACCAGAGAGTATTGCCGTAGCTGGCCGGCGCCGTCCGGCATGGTCTGACGCACAGAGATGTACTGTCCCGGGAGGTAGGAAACGGGGGTTTCGTCGTCAAGCTTGACGGAGAACACTGCGACGTCATCACCGCGCTCTTCACGGGAGACGACATGAGCGGCGCGGAAGACATCTCCTGCTTCGACACCGAGGTCGTCATAGAGCCCCTTCTCGAAGTTGATGAGAACGCGCTGCATCTCCAGGTAGACGGCATCCCATGCGTCGCGGACAGCCCCCTGAAAGACCTCTGGGGTGAGGATTTCCTCGATGGCATCGAAGAGGTGCTTGTGTACGATTGGGTACTGCTCCGGCTTGATGCCAACGGAGATGTGCTTGTGGCCGATGCGGGAAAGCAGTTCTTCCGGGGCGGGAGCATCTGGGTCGACCAGGGTAGCTGCGAAGGTAGCGACGGATGCCGCCAGCGCCTTCTGCTGAGCACCCTGCTTCTGGTTGCCGCGGTTGAAGGTATCGGCAATGAGCTCCGGGTGAGCAGCGAACATCCGGTTGTAGAAGTTCGGCGTGATTTTCTCGATGTTGGCACCGACGACGGGCAGGGTTTGAGTGACGATTTCAGCCTGCTCTGGAGTCAGGCCGTTCTTGTTAACATTCAGGTTTGGCATGACTTCACAATAACACCATATTGCGCATTCTGTTTGCGTATTATTGCCCAATGGGGTCCATAACTACTCTTTGTGGTTGAGTTTTACCCGTCTTGAACTGCACAAATGGCAATGTCGAAAACTTCACCAGAAAACTTCGACAGCACCATTTTTAGCTTTTTCAACCCGCGGTCAGACCTTCAGCTCTGCACCTAAACCGGACGAATATTGAGCTGGGTACTCCCCTGCGGACCGTCTCCCTCGGGGCGATTGGCATCCACACCATTAGCCGATTTGGGCGGAATGAGATCAGCAATCAACACCGGATCCAGTGCGGCGAAGAACGCCTCCTGCGCAGCCGCTAACTTGCCACGCAACAGGCACGTCGGCAGTAATGGGCAGTCAGTGCCGACACAATCGACGACCTCGTTGTTTTCCAGAGTGCGCAGCAGCTTGCCGACGGATTTTTCCGTAGCCGACTCGCGCAGATAGATGCCACCATTGCGCCCCTTGACCGCTTCCAAGAAGCCGAGCTCCACAAGTCGCGAGACGACCTTGGAAACATGCGCGCGAGACGCATTGAGAGACTCCGCCACCTCAGCAGCGGTGTACTTCCGTCCCGGCTCCCCCATCGCCATCAAAGTGATGACACGCAGGCTCAAATCAGAGAAAAGCGATAATTGCATTGCGTGTCACCCTTCATCGTTGTACTGCACAAACCACCCCCTTGCCAGCCACTTCGGGCAACAAGGGGGTGGTTCTATGTTCTAGCTTTTAGCAAGGCTAGCTAGCAAGATCTTAGTCCTGCAGGCTCTTCTCGATACGAGCCTTCAGAGCCTCGAACTCGTCCCAGACTTCCTGCGGAACGCGGTCGCCGAGGAACTTCAGCCACTCCTCGTTGTCCGGCAGGTCACCCTGCCACTTAGCAGCCGGTGCCTTCAGGGCTTCCTTGACATCTTCAAAGTCGATGTCCAGGCCAGTCAGGTCCAGGTCCTCTGCCTTAGCGGTGTGACCAACAACGGTCTCCTTGGCGCCAACACGGCCCTCAATGCGGTCGATGATCCACTTGAGAACGCGAGAGTTGTCACCGAAGCCCGGCCACAGGAAGCGGCCGTCTTCGCCGCGGCGGAACCAGTTGACCAGGAAGACCTCTGGCATCTTGTCGCCGCCCTTGACACCCATGTCAATCCAGTGCTGCAGGTAGTCACCGACGTTGTAGCCAATGAACGGCAGCATTGCCATCGGGTCATGGCGCAGGGAACCGACCTTGGCCTCAGCGGAAGCAGCGGTCTGGCCGGAAGCCAGGGTTGCACCGATGAAGGTTGCGTGGTTCCAGGACAGTGCCTGGGTCACCAGCGGCACAGTGTCCGGGCGGCGACCACCGAACAGGATGGCGTCGATCGGGACACCCTGCGGATCGTCGTACTCCGGTGCGGCGACCGGGCACTGCGAAATCGGGGTGCAGTAACGGGAGTTCGGGTGCGAGGACAGCTCGTCGGAATCCGGAGTCCAGTCATTGCCCTTCCAGTCAATGAGGTGCTCCGGCTTGCCTTCCATGCCTTCCCACCAGACGTCACCATCGTCGGTCAGCGCGACGTTGGTGAACAGGGTGTTACCGGCCTCCATGGTCTTCATGGCGTTCGGGTTGGAGGAGTAGTTGGTGCCCGGTGCAACACCGAAGAAGCCGTTCTCCGGGTTAACAGCGTACAGGCGACCGTCCTCACCGAACTTCAGCCATGCAATGTCGTCGCCGACGACCTCGGCCTTCCAGCCCTCGATGGTCGGAGTCAGCATAGCCAGGTTGGTCTTACCACATGCAGACGGGAATGCAGCGGCGATGTGGTAGGCCTTGCCCTCCGGATTAGTGAGCTTCAGGATGAGCATGTGCTCAGCCATCCAGCCCTCTTCCTTGGCCATGACCGAAGCGATACGCAGTGCGTAGCACTTCTTGGCCAGGATGGCGTTTCCGCCGTAGCCGGAACCGTAGGACCAAATCTCCTTGGTCTCCGGGAACTGGGTGATGTACTTCTCATCGTTGCACGGCCATGCAACGTCCTCCTGGCCCTCCTCCAGCGGAGCGCCAACGGAGTGCAGAGCGTGGACGAAGTCTCCGTCCGGGCCAATCTTGTCCAGGGCATCCTGACCCATGCGGGTCATGATTCGCATAGAGAGAACCACGTACTCCGAGTCGGTCAGCTGAACACCCAGCTTCGGCTCCGGGTCGGTGATCGGACCCATGCAGAACGGAACGACGAACATGGTGCGGCCCTTCATGGAACCGCGGTAGTGCTCGGTCATTTCCTTCTTCAGCTCGACCGGATCCTCCCAGTTGTTGGTCGGGCCAGCGTCCTCTTCCTTTTCAGAAGCGATGAACGTGCGGGACTCCACACGAGCAACGTCCTTCGGGTTAGAGCGGGCAAGGAAAGAGTTCGGGCGCTTTTCCTCATTCAGCTTGATAAGAGTTCCCTTATCAACCAGGTCCTGGGTAAGGCGGTTCCACTCTTCTTCCGAGCCATCAGCAAAGACAACCTTGTCTGGCTGGGTCAGTTCTACGACCTCAGCAATCCAGCGCAGCAGTTCGGCGTTCTCGGTCGGGGCCTGGCCCTCGAGACCAGGAATAGAAGGTGCGGACATCAGTTCTCCTGACTCATTGATTCGCGTCTTAATTTAAGGCTACCGGGGGATACCGAAAGTTGCCGGGCCCCACATCGACAATCGGCTTGTTCCCGCATTTGCAAGCCGTTACATCACAGCTTTACAACAAATAATTTTCCCCGCCCCATTCTTGCGACCTGTTCATTTACGGCCATAACCAGTGAATAAGGCCAGCCTCACCACATAAATTTACAACCATTAACCCTTCGGGTGCAGTTACCCCCATTTGTAAGCAACCGAGACACGGGTACCCCCGCGCACCGTGGTTCCAAAGTCGTTAGTCCCAGCTGCCCCGAGCGGATTGCTCCCATGAGTACGCATCCCACTTCCCCGCGGCTGATGCCGGTTTCACTGCTGCTTCGCCCATCGCGTCAGCAGCCCTCACATCATCACTGCTCCAAGACTCCCAAGTGCCGTCAAAACGGACCGTCGTAACGTGATCCACCGTGCCGTCACCGTCCAGATCTGAATAGATTGACAACCCGGAATCGTCGGCAAGCGTAATTGACCCCTCGTCGTCGCCGAGGTCGTAGAGCTGCCCATCGACCTCCACAACCAGCCCGGCGCCACCAACGTCCACCGACTGCCCATCAATCGGTGTCGCTGCCTCCAAACCACACGGCGTAGCGGGCGAACGCGCCTCCACCCCGCCATCGGACGCGGGTTGATCGGAAAAGTACTGCAGTAAAGAAAACTCATCCATCGTGATATCCCCCTATTTCTCTTCGCTGTCACAGCTATCGTGCAGGCGTTCCGGTGTACTCCGCCAGCTGCTCTATTCGCCATCCCGGACCCCGCGCACCAATGGCTTCGCGCACCGTCATCTCCACGGACTGTGTCCATTTTCGCCGCAGATGGGCAAGATAATTTGCCCGCCACTGCGAGGTGCGTTGGCGTGCGTTACGACGAATCGTTGCGCTCACCGCCACCACCGCAACACCGAGGCCTATTGCGAGTGCGACCAGCTGCGCCGCAAGCGTCGGCACCCCAATCCACATCAGCAATCCGTGGACGATCCGCACTGCGCCGACCGCCACGCCAAGCGATGCCACCGCCACCAGAGCGTCCATGGCATAACTGGGGTGAGCTGGGCTTGCTGGAGCGGGCACTGAGATTTCCACACGAAGGCCCAATTCGTCGCCACACCGCTGTTGCAGCCGCGTCGCTGCGACCTCGGCACGGCCCTGAAGTTCCGCTTGGTCACCCGCGGGGCCGTCAGCCACTTCCTGGAGCGCATCCCGCACTGCACTCTCAGCTGCCAACTGCATCTTCCGCTGCAATCGCGCCGCCGCCCCGGCTCCGCGCGATCGCTCCTGTGCCAGCTGAGCTCGCACATTTCGAGCCCGGCGCGCACTCAGTGTTTCCCCCGGGTTTCTGGGCGGACCTTCTGCCAGCAGAACCAGGGTTCTGGCCATCCTCTCGTCCAGCGCTCCCATTGGGATTGTGCTGTCGATTTCCTGACGCCAGGCCTCGGCATACTCACCATTGCCAATCAGGCCAACTGCAACACGGCCGGTGGCTTGGCTAATGGCTGCAACCGTGCTGACGCACTCCCGCGTGGGCTGCACCTCGCTGTCTGCAACATAGAGCACGACGGCGCTGCGTTTATCCACAAACTCCAGGCGACGTGGCGGAGTCGCAGTATCAACAATCTGCGAGAAGTCCGCGCGGTCCGCTGCGTCCCCGGCTTTGGTGACAAGAAGCGGTGGCTGCTCCGGCCCCTCGGCCGAGACCGGGAGTGGCTCAACTACGTCCGGTGCTGCCATAACAGCTCCTCCAGGCTGTCTCTAGCCGCGGGAAAGGCCGCCGCAATCTCAGTCAACTGCACTGCGAGTAGCCCGTCATCATTGCGTGATCCGCCTTTCGCCCCGTGGCGTTCAGCAATCTTCCGCAACGCGGAGCTGAACAAAAAGGTGTGTTCAGCTGTCTCGTTTGTGGTGATGTCGCAATACTCGTCGGCAAGCGAATGGCGAATCGGTTGTTGCTCGATGACCAGCGCGACAGGGACGGACAGCTTGTCGGCCAGCTCCGCGTGACATTGCGAAAATGCCTCGCGCACAGCGGTTTCGCGCACGCCCCTGCGCAATCGCGCGCAGATTATCGATGGCCGTTTCTCACGCTCAAGCGCCTTGGCGACGCACACCTCCGCACCGCTCGTGTGTGTGGTGTCCGAGTGCGCGACCTGCCGTGCTGACAGCCAGTCCACCACAGCGGCGCGCAACGACGATGTAGATCCTGTTGACGGCTGTGTTGTTTCCGTGACGTCACTTGCGGAAATAAGGTCCATTCGGCCTAGTCCCCTCCCATAAATCCCCTGCGCAGTTTAGTTAAAAACCTGCGTAACCCCCATACGGCCCGTAGGCCAGAATCCGCGCCCTGAAACACTGCGCTAGGCAGACCCCAAGCACCGCTTCAACCAACGAATAAGCGCGGCTTCGCGTTCAGCCTACAGCGGACCGCGGATTCGGCAAGTCGGCAAAACAAATTGCCCCGCCGTGCCGCCTATTCAGGACGACGCGGCATCGTCAACCGGCGTGAAACCGCCAGGACAACAACAAAAATCCTAGGGGCAATGATTGGATAGTTGGCCGATGTCGTGGACAATAGGGAACGTGACTACTTCTGATTTTTCTGAAAATATCGAACAGCCTGCGGTTTCGCAGCAATCTGAACCATTGCCAACTCGCGCGGACGAGCAGGCGGAACAACCGCATGAACGCCAGCCGAAGAAGGGCGAATTGCCTGCAGGTCGTCCGGAAAAGACCCAATTCGACGATGGTCTTGACTACCCGCGCATCGGCAATCTGTCCTTCCGCCGCGGCACTTTGACTCCCAACCAGGAAAAGATCTGGGAAGACAACTGGGACACGTACGGCAAGGTCCTCTCCGACGAAGTCATTGACGTGGAGGAATGGTTCGGCCGCAAGGGACCGACCATCGTCGAGATTGGCTGCGGCACCGGCACGTCCACCGTGGCTATGGCTCCGCAAGAACCGGACCACAACATCATCGCCGTTGAGCTCTACCGCCCTGGCCTGGCGAAACTGCTCTCCGCCACCGTGCGCAATGAGGTGTCGAACATCCGCATGGTCCGCGGCGACGGCGTCGAGGTCCTGCAGCGCATGATCGAGCCGGAGTCGCTGGCCGGCGTACGCCTGTTCTTCCCGGACCCGTGGCCGAAGGCACGCCACCACAAGCGCCGCATTGTGCAGTCCGGCACGTTGCGCCTGATTTCTTCGCGTCTGAAGCCCGGCGGCATTTTCCACGCCGCCACCGACCATGCGGACTACGCCGAATGGATCGAGGAGCTCCGCGAGGTCGAGCCGACGCTCGAGCCCATCGCCTGGCCCTGGCCGGAATCCCCCATGCTTCTCGACCGACCGACGACCAAGTTCGAAGCCCGCGGCCTGAACCTCGACCACGACATCCACGAGTTCATCTGGCGCAAGAAAGAGGCATAGGAACATGAGCACTACCCAAAACACCTCTGCCAGCTACAACACCACCGAGACGCACCCCACCGCACTGCTCGTGTGGGATGCCCCGAACTTGGACATGGGGCTCGGCGCCATTTTGGGCTCCCGCCCGACCGCCGCGCACCGCCCCCGCTTCGACGCCGTGGGCAAATGGCTTATCGACGAAGCCGAGCGCGTATCCCACAAAATCGGTTCCGATGTCCTCCCCGAGGCCACGGTGTTCACCAACGTCAACCCGGGCTCAGCGGAGATTGTCCGCCCCTGGGTCGAGGCTCTGCGCAATGTCGGTTTCGCGGTCTTCGCAAAGCCGAAGATCGAAGAGGACACCGACGTTGACCCGGACATGATTGCGCACATCCAACGGCGTTACGACGAGGGCGTGTTGCGCAGTGTCGTCGTTGCGTCCGCCGATGGCCAGAATTTCCAGGAGCTGCTGGAAAAGCTCGCATCCGAGGGGATTCGGGTAACCGTCATCGGTTTTCACGAGCACGCTTCCTGGGCGCTGGCCTCCGATGCGATTCGCTTCGTTGACCTGGAGGAAATCAAGGGCGTCTTCCGCGAGCCGCTACCGCGTATCGATCTCGACCGCCTGCCTGATGGCGGTGCGTGGCTGCAGCCGTTCCGTCCGCTCACTTCGTTGCTCAAGGAGCGCGACGGCAAGAACGACGACTAGGGAGACCACTGCGGCGACGTCTAGGGAGACGAACAGGAAGACGAACAGGCTTCTTATTTATGTCACGACTTAAAAAAGTCCTCAAAACCGGCAATTCGAGCTGGCTACGATCGATAATCCTCGTGGCCCTCGTGATTGCCGGTGTCGTCCTGACGGTAAGAAACTGGGACAGCGTCGTCCAGGGGCTCCAAATCCTTGCGGATGTCGACGCTAAGTGGCTGTTCATCGCTATTTTTTCCGTGGCTTTTTCGCTCTACGCGATGGCGGAAGTGATGCGTCTGCTGTTGCGAGCTGGAGGCGTAAAAGCAGCCACTCGCCGTAGCACCAATGCGCTAACCCTCGCATCCAACGCGTGGGCGGTCACCGTTCCCGGTGGTGCTGCATTCTCCACGGCGCTACAGATTAAGCGCATGATGCAGTGGGGCGCATCCGCGGTCCTTGTCAGCTGGTTCGTGCTTTTTTCGGGCGCGTTGTCGTTTTTAGGTCTGGCATTTCTGGGGCTTGGCAGCCTCTTCTTCGTCGGACAGGGTGGCACGACCGCGGTGCTCATCGCTATGGCAATTGCGGTTTTACTAGCCACCATTTTGCTGTGGCGGATTTCGCAGAACCCGGCTTTTCTCAACAAGACAGGCGCGTGGTGTCTGCGTGTCTTTAACAAGATTCGAAAGAAGCCCGCGGACACCGATGTCGACCGACTTGAAGAGTCCGTCAAACAGCTGACCAGCGTGAAGTTGCCCGTGCAAACTTTGGCTCTTTCCTTCACCTGGTCCTTTATCAACTGGGTCGCGGAAATTGTCTGTCTCTACGCCGCCATCCGTGCCGTTGGTGTCGATGACATCTCCGCTACGAAGGTGCTGCTGGCCTTCGTAACCGGCAAGCTCGCTGGTTTCATCCAGGCCACACCGGGCGGCATCGGCACTGTCGAGGCCGCTTTGACCGCGGCTCTCATCGCAGGCGGCACCACCGGCGCCGAGGCCTTTGCAGCGGTGCTGGTCTACCGCATCGTTTCCTTCGTCCTGGTGGCAATTGTGGGCTGGATTATCTACGCCCTCGGCTTCGACCACAAGGATCAGCCCGAGCATCAGCCAGTCGCTGACCGCTAATGGCTTCCTCGCCGCTGGTCGCTGGTCCCCCACCAATCTGAGGGGTCGCTAGACTAAGAAGCATGAACACACGCGTATCGACGTTCTTGATTGACATCCTCGCCATCTTTATTTTCGCCGTGTTAGCGCGCCTGGCTCACAACACTCCCGAGGATTCTTTTACCTTCATCAATATCCTCGATACCTGGTGGCCGTTCGCATTCGGTGTCCTCCTGGGCACCGCGCTGATTAAGAACGAGCCGAACCCGCGTGCAGTGAGTTCAGGCGCAATTGTGTGGCTCGGCACTGTCGTCGTCGGCCTAGCTGTGTGGGCCACCCGCAATTCGGCAGTCCCGCACTGGTCCTTCATTCTGGTTGCCTCAGTCATGAGCGCCTTGCTGCTGCTGGGTTGGCGAGCAGCGTCGAATGCGGTTGCTCGTAAGTCTCTGGACTAAGCCTTTGGCCCCGTTCCTAACCCTTCGGTTTAGTTCACTGACTAAATCTGGTTTTTAATTTTTGCGCCACGCCTCGATAATTGAAGAATGGACAAATCTTCTGACGAGGCTCTCGGCAATCAACCAACTGCTGAGACCCAACGAAATCATAAGCCCGCAGGGTCCAGCGAAGAACGCACGTTCATGGGCCAACCGTGGGGTCTCGCCAACCTCTTCGGCATCGAAATGTGGGAGCGCTTCAGCTTCTACGGCATGCAGGCCATCTTGGCTTTCTACATGTACTACGAGACCACTCAGGGCGGTCTCGGCCTGGACAAGGGTGCTGCTACCTCCATCGTCGGTGCTTACGGCGGTCTTGTCTACATGGCCGCACTCGTTGCCTCTCTGGTTGCCGACCGTATCCTTGGCTCGGAGCGGACACTGTTCTACTCCGCCATCCTGGTCATGTTTGGCCACATCTCCTTGGCATTCATCCCTGGCGTGATTGGCCTGGCTATTGGCCTTGTCTCCATCGCAATCGGCTCCGGCGGTGTGAAGACCAACGCACAGGTCGTGCTGGGTCAGCTCTACGCCAAGGACGACCCGCGTCGTGACGCCGGCTTCTCCATCTTCTACATGGGCGTCAATATCGGTGCCCTGTTCGGCCCACTGCTCACCGGCTGGATCTGGGGAATGAAGGGCTTCCACTGGGGCTTCGGTCTGGCCGCTATCGGTATGGCTGCCGGTCTGATTCAGTACATCCTGATGCGCAAGTCCACCATCGCCGAGGCTGGCCATGAGATTCCGAACCCGCTGCCGAAGAAGCAGTACCCGGTATGGATTGGCATCGCAGTGGTCATCACTGTTGTCTCGGTTACGCTGGTTTCCACCGGAATTGTTCCGGTCACGACTCTTTCCACTGTGGTCACGGTGATTGCACTGATCGCCGCTGTGGTGCTGTGGTGGCAGATGTACTCCTCGCCACTTACGACGAAATCGGAGAAGACTCGCCTGGTCGGTTTCATCCCGATGTTCGTCTCAGGCGTGCTGTTCTTCGGTATCTTCCAGCAGCAGTTCACGGTGCTGGCCATCTACTCGGACATCCGCCTCGACCGCGAGATCTTCGGTTGGGAAATGTCCCCGGCCTGGATTAACTCGATCAACCCGATCTTCATCATCGCCTTCTCGATGGTCTTTGCAGCCGCCTGGTCCAAGCTTGGTGACCGCCAGTGGTCCACCCCAGTGAAGTTCGGTGTCGCCAACATCATCATCGGTATCTCGCTGTTCTTCTTCATCCCATTCTCCGGTGGCGGTGAGAACTCCACTCCGCTGTATGCGATTATCTGGATTCTCTTCCTGTTCACCATGGGTGAGCTCATGCTGAGCCCGGTCGGCAACGCCCTTGCTACCAAGGTCGCTCCGGCAGCATTCCCGTCGCGCATGATGGCCGTCTGGCTGATGGCAGTCGCTATGGGTACTTCACTGGCAGGCACTCTGGCCGGCTTCTACAACTATGAGGATGCCGCTGCTGAGAACACCTTCTTCATCACCCTGGGTATCGCCTCGGTTGTCTTGGGCTTGATTCTGCTCGCCCTGCGCAAGTGGATTGTCAAGGAGTTCGTCGACGTCCGATAGGGCTGGCTCCGTAAGGCTTGCCCCCGCTCTGGCACAGCCCACGCTCACGCCCCTCCCCTCCTCCTCACTTCACGACACCTATGTCACCTCATGCCGCCTCCACAGATGACACGAGGTGACATAGGTGTCGTGAAGTGTTTTTGGGCGGCCCTGAACATGCTTCGCCACAAACTCGCCACCAGCACAACCGCCATCCACAGATTTTCCCCACCTCCCCACCGGCTAAAATTGAGGCCATGTTTGCCATCATTACCGTCACCGGCGAGGATCACACCGGCATCATCGCCGCCGTCACCACTGCTCTGGCGGAGCAGGACGTCAACATCGTCGATGTTTCCCAGACCCTCATGGATAAATGGTTCACCATGATCCTGCGGGTGGAGTTCAACGAGAAGGCCACCCCCATCAGCACGCTGCAGGGTTACATGGATTCCGTCGGCAAGCGGGAGGGGCTTGTCATTCGAATCCAGTCTGAGGCGCTGTTCAACGCCGTCAACGAGATTTAAAGGGCGCGACCAGGATGGATTTCAACTTCGCGCAATCTAAGTTCCTCGACACCATTGACATGATCGAGAAGTACCGTCTGGATATCCGGACGGTCACTATGGGAATTTCCCTGCTCGAGTGCTCTCGCTCTGGAATGGAAGCCACCGCACAGGCGGTGTATGACCGCGTGACCACGCAGGCCGCTCGCCTCGTGGAGGTCTGTGAGGGTATCGAGGCGGAGCTGGGCATTCCGATTGTCAATAAGCGCATCTCCGTCACACCGGTTTCCCTCATCACGGCCGGTTGCGAAGGCGATCCCACCGTGGTGGCCAAGGCCCTCGACCGCGCCGCCCGCGATTCTGGCGTGAACTTCCTCGGCGGCTACTCGGCGCTCGTCGAAAAGGGTGCGACGACCAGCGAGAAGCGGCTCATCGACTCCATTCCCCACGCTCTGAGCGAGACCGAATTGGTGTGCAGCTCGGTCAACGTAGCGTCGTCACGCGCGGGCATCAACATGGATGCAGTGCGTCGCATGGGCGAGGTGGTGAAGGAAGCCGCGGCGCAAACCGCTGACCGCAGCTCGATTGCCTGCGCCAAGCTGGTGGTTTTCGCCAATGCGGTGGGCGACAATCCGTTCATGGCCGGCGCGTTCCACGGCGTCGGGGAGCCCGATTGTGTCGTATCCGTCGGCGTTTCGGGTCCGGGGGTGGTCGATCGCGCGCTCGGCGATCTACAGGGCGCCAGCTTCAACGAAGTCGCCGAGGAGATTAAGAAGGCGGCGTTCAAGATCACACGTACGGGTCAGCTGGTCGGCACGATGGCGTCGGAGCGCCTGGGCGTGCCTTTTGGCATCGTGGATCTCTCGCTCGCGCCGACCGCTGAGATGGGTGACTCCGTCGCTCACATCCTCGAACACATGGGATTGGAGCAGGTCGGCACGCACGGCACCACTGCCGCGCTCGCGCTGCTTAACGACGCCGTCAAGAAAGGCGGCCTGATGGCTTGTTCACGCGTCGGTGGACTGTCCGGGTCGTTCATCCCGGTCTCTGAGGACAAGGGCATGATTGATGCTGTCCGTGCGGGGTCGATCAGCATGGACAAGCTGGAGGCGATGACCTCTATTTGTTCGGTGGGCTTCGACATGATTGCAATTCCTGGTGACACGCCTGCGACCACGATTTCCGGCATGATTGCCGACGAGGCCGCCATCGGTGTGATGAACCACAAAACCACCGCCGCCCGCCTCATTCCGGTGCCGGGTACCAAGCCGGGCGATGAGGTGAACTTCGGTGGTCTGCTCGGATATGCGCCGGTCATTGATGTCAATGCCAAGGGCAATGCCGAGTTCATTGCCCGTGGCGGCTACATCCCCGCCCCGGTGCACGGGTTCAGGAACTAGCGGCTTCGGACGAGGCTCCTACGATTGCAGGCGGCGCCCATTAGCGTCATAGGCGTAGGAGCCACTACCGACGAGAATCAAAATGAACTCGATAAATGCCCAAATGCTGACGCCGATGATTAGGAAGAATCCGACCAGAAGGATAGCCGTAATCCAGCCGAATACCGTCAGTGCTAGTTGAATAGCACCACGCGAGTTGTGCCCCAGGTAGAAGTTGTGAACACCGAGGGTACCCAGGAAGAAGGCAAGCAGAGCCGCTGCAATCTTGGACTTATCCGAGACAGGAGCACCTGCGCCCCCGTAGCCCTGGTGCGGGTTCGGGCCACCGAAGCCAGCGGAATACGCCGGCGCCTGCTGGTTTGGGTAACCACTCTGATACGGGTTCGAGTACCCGTTGTGGAAATTGTGCTGGCTCGGGTCCGGATAGCCCTGCCCCATGTTCGGCTGCTGCTGTGGGTATGGATCCGAGTACGGCATACCGGAGCTGTAAGCACCCGAGCTGCCGGCGAACTTTCCCCGGGACCTCGGCATACCGTCTTCGTCGAAATCTCCATATGGGTTTATCGGATTCGTCATTGCACCCTACCTTTTCGACTAGATTATCCGGTCATGAACAGCAGTTCCTTGGGCGATAATAACCGGTTCCGTCAGACTGCTTCCTGCAACTTTGTCAATTTCTTTCGAAATTTTAGCGAAACTGTTGTTTTGGAACATTAAACACCAGTTCTTGAGCAAGATTCTAACAGCAAGTCCCCGTCGGGGGCGTCTCGCACATTGTGAGCTGCCTCGACTACCGCGCCAGCGATTGCTCAATCAGTTCGCGAGCCCAACCCTCAGTCCAGGCCAGCGGAGTCGTCCCCGGAATTGCCGCATCATTCGTGGCGTAGGTCGCGTGCGCACCCGCGCCGGTAATCATCTCCTGCGCTCGTGCAATCGCATCGGCCACTCCCGGAGGCACATCACAGAAGGAGTCCGATGGCACGCAGACATTCTGGACCTTGTCATTAAGAGGCCCAAAGCCGTCTCGTGGACCGCGCATCGTTGCGCCCGGAACCACAGCCTGCACAATACCGCCGAGCGGCTGCAATGACAGCTCGACGCCCACACCAGCCAGCGGAACGCCCTGGTTCACGCCCTGATTGGGGTCACGCCGCGGGTCGCCCAACAGAGCCACGCCCGCAATGCGCTCGGCCGGAACGACACCGCGGCCATTGCCGATGTCAGAGGCCAAATCACCTGCAATAGCGGCACCCTGGGAGAAGCCCATCAGGACGAAGTCCGTCAGTGGACACTGCCCGTGCAAGTCAGCCATTTCCTTAGCGGTGACATCGCGCCCGACTGCCTGCGAATCATCGTAAGTGAGTTGGTCGGGCAGCTGATGCGTCTTGATCTGTGCCGGGTACGGCGTAGTCCAGACCTTGACATCACCCTCCGAGTAGGACTCCGAAATCGAGTTCGTCAGACCAAGCAGCAGCGAATGCGGGTTCGCGGTCGGGGCCATCGGATCATCGTCAGCACGCGATTCCGCAGTTCCGGGCACAGCGATAACTTCTACCGCCGGGCACCACTCGGGTTGTTCGGCCAGAACCCCGCCATCGTCACCGGGGGTCGGTGGGGTTTGACCGCCTTGGTCGTCGTTAAGCCATTGCACTACGCCGAAGCCAATAGCGGCCACCAGCACAATGACCGCCAGAATTGTCAGCACTTTACGCATGAGTGCTAGCAATACGCCTTTTTAGCGGAGCTTGCAATAGTCTTCGCCACTTCTTCGGCGCTTTCCTGTGAGCGCCCCTGGGCGACCAGCTGCCCGGCAATCGCCAGCGCGATGACTTCACGCTCCTCCTCCGGTGCGTCCGCGCATGCCGCGCGACCTGTGCCGATGAGCTGATCCTCCACCCCATCAACATCGATTCCCGCTTTTTCCAGCGCTCCGAGGTATGAATCGTCCGCCTCGCTGAGCTTCATCTGCCCATCGGGCGCTTCGTCCACGCGCTTAGCTTGGGGATCTGTGATCTCCGGCGCAGACTTTTCGCTCGACTTCGGCGCAGAAGTCTTCGTGCTTGACGACGTCGTGGAGGTCTTCGTAGTCGTCGACGAGGTGACCTCCGAAGATTCCACTGTGGAACTGCCACAGGCGGCCACTCCGAAGGTCAGCAGCGCAACAGCTGTGGTTGTAGCCAGTGTCCGGAAGGACTTGTTCATGGACATTTGTCTATCCCTTATTCAGTGCCCTGCTTTGGTTGGCTTACTTGTCATCACCGTTGTCGGCGGCTGGGGCCGGCGCTTCTGGCTTATTGCGCTCTTCGACAATCTTGCCGTTGAGCTGACGAATCCAGCCACCCTCGAACTGCTGCTCAAGACCGCCGGCCTTGACTGGCTGCAGTGGGCCGACCGGGTAGCCGAACGGGCCATTTTCGTAGCCAGTGCTGCCCCAGTGGTCAGTGATGTCGTTGGAGCGCACCGGCTGTGCACCAGTTTCCGGAGTCCAGTAAATGGCACCGTGTTCGAAGCGCTGGAAAGCGCCGCGGGCGAGCTTGACCTCGTCGCCGTCGACAGGCAGACCCAGATCGGACTCAGCGCCACCGAGCTCCTTGTAGACACGGCCGATTTCACCACGCACGATGCGAGGTTCTTCGCCGCCGATCTTGACGATGGTGCCACCCTGGAAGTCCTGGGCGACACCGCCCGGAATATCGCGGTGGTTGGCGACTGGGTAGCCCAGCGGACCGGTCTCGAAGCCGGCCTTGCCCCAGACGTTCATAATGTCGCCGGTGACTTCGTGGGCTCCGCCTTCCGGAGTCCAGTAAATCGAGCCCTTTTCGAAGTGAACGAAGCGTCCCGAGCCATCCGGCGTAGCCAGTTCGTTGGTCACTGGGTAGCCGAGCGGCGAGGACGGACCACCGAGCTCGTTGTAACGCGAACCGATGCGTCCCCAGACCACATGTGCCCCGGAATCCGGGTGCCAGTAGGCGGTACCGCCGGTGAAGTCCTGAGCCACGCCATTCTTGGCGACACCATACTCATCCGACAGGCAGGTGCCGATTCCCGGCAGCGATGCGACGGCCTTTTCAATCTCGCCACCTACGCGGCAGACAGCGCCACGATCGGACTCCGGCAACTGCAGTGCATCGGCCAGCGTTGGCCAGGCCTGACTGACCTCGAATTGCCAGTACGGCCAGGTGTGAGTACCCGAGCTCCGGAAGTTCACAACCGGCTCGACGCCCTTTTCGCGAGCATTTCGGATGAAGGTCTCACTGGTCATGCGGGAAAGCACTTCCAATGCGTAACCGGTCGGATTGTCCGGCTTCGTCGGATCGATCTGCGACGGCACGTCCCACTCACCGGTGTTGCCGTTACCCGCCGAGATGTACAGCGACATGCCCTTGAGCTTGTCGATGTTCAGCTTCGGATCATTGTCCTTCCAACGCTGCGAACCGAGCGGGCCCCACATCTTCGTCGCGTCATAGCCACCGGTGTTCTTCATCGCCAGAGAGATTGCCTGCGGCATGCCCGGCGAAGTCATATCCAGGTAACCAGAGAGGCTACCGGCAAACTTCCACAGCTCCGGAGAGTGTGCTGCAACGTTGTAAGCACCGGTAGCTCCCATGGAGATACCGATAATGCCGCGTTCATCGTTGCCGCGGAAGCCGTTGGTGATAACCGGCACGAGCTCCTTAGTGATGAAGCTCTCCCACTTGTAGTTCTGACCGTTATCCGGCTGATCCCAGTCAGAGTAGAAGGACGATGTACCGCCGGCAGGCATAACCACCAGGACATTCTTGTCCTCGTAGAAGCGCTCGATATTAGTAGCGCGAATCCAACCGGAGTAGTCATCAAACGATGCCATACCGTCAAGGTGGTAGACGCTCGGGAATGTGCGCTCCTTGTCGCGGTACCAATCGCGCGGCAGCAAAATCTCAACCTGGATTGGCTTCTCCGGCATGGCAGCCGAGCGAATGTGCGCAATGACGTGGTGATCTGTGTACCACTCGACCTTGTCTACGCTGACTCCGCTGGGGAGGTTCGCCACTGCGGGAGTATCGACTTTAAATGGCGTACGCTCCGGCCCTGGCATCGGCTTCGGCATACCCAGGCCAGGTAGCTGCGCACCAGCAGCTTGCGCTGCTTCAGCGGCCTTAGCAAGGTCTCCCAGGTCTCCAGATTGAGCCAACTGCCCCTGAACGGCCTGAAGCTCCTCGTAGCTAGGCAGACCTGGCTGAGCTGGCTCCGGTTCCGCCACTGCAGCAGGGGCACCGAGAGCGAGAGTCAACGGTAGTGCCAAAAGTGCGGTCAACGCCCGCGATGACTTCCGGCTGTTGCCGAGGCCACCACGGGGGAATCTAGCGGTTACGCGCATAAGAGGGCTTCCCTTTACAAAGTCGCTGGTTGAAATTATTTGAGACGTTGAGTGTTGCACCGGCGCCGATTAGGCACCTGCAGATAGCATCACGCGGCGCTAGAGCTATGCGTTTACCGTTCGACTTCGCGGAATTACGTGGTGACCAGCAACGTATCCGAAGGTTCCCCTCCTCCGGCATGCCGCTGCACGAAGAATCTCACACACGTTCTGCGAAACAAACGGTATAGCTACCTGAATAGCTTCACCCTTTACTTTAAGGTTCGACTCTCATGTTTACCCTCTTACGGGTAAAAACCGTGGAGACACACGCAAACGGAACTGAATTCAAGCTTTGACAGCGCAACTCTTTGTGCCCCTCTTTAAGCCGTTACCCACACCTTCCGCTCAGCATCCAAACCGGACTCAACACAGAAAAAGACCAACCCCAACAAAAGGATTGGTCTTTTTCAAAATTGAGACGTCTTAAGAAGCTAGTCCCTTTAAGAAGTCATCCAGCACCAGAACTAGGCCAGCGCGCCAGAGCGCCAGAGTGCCCTGAAATAATTACCGGCTTAAAGCCCCAGCGCCCGAAGAATGTGCGGGCGAGCAAGCGCGGCATCACGGCCCCACAGCTCCCACGAGTGGATACCGTTGGGGCTGTAGACAAACTGCGCATTGAGGCCGGCAGCGCGAGCATCCTGCTCAAAGCGCTGCGTCGAAGCGCGGGAGACGGACTCCATCACGGCACGCCAGACGGTGTCAGGGAGCTGTGGCACCGGACGGTTCAAAACCTCCGGATCACTCCACAGGCTCTGAACACCCTGGGCGGAGGAAACATACATCGGCAGCCCCTTGAGCTGGTCGAGCAGCATCGAAGGGTCATGGGCCTGGCGTTCCGCCGAGGCCGGAACCGGAAGACCCCACATGCCAGTCGGATTCACTACACCAGTGCTAGCCACCATTGCAGTGGTACCCGTAGCAACAACTGGGTTGGACATCTGGTAGTAACCGGACAGCGAAGTAACCTGCTTGAACTGATCACGGTGGCGGGCCGCCAGAGAAACCGCCGCAGCCGCACCCATGGACAGACCAGCGATTGCGTTGCGGTTCGGGTTGACACCAAACTCACGCTGCAGATAGACCGGCAGCTCCTGAGTCAGGAAGGTTTCCCACTTCTGAGTCTTGACCCCTTCGGAAGTCACGGCCGGATCGCTCCAGTCGGCATAGAAGGAGCCGTCGCCAGCAGCCGGCGCAACCAGAGTGATGTTGTCATTGGCGAAGGTCTGAGCAATGTGACCCGACCAAATCCAACCGGACGCGCCCTTATTAAAGCCCCACAGACCGTCGAGCATGTACAGGGACGCATCGCCGCCACCAGTAGCCGCCTTAATCTGAACCGGAATATTGCGGTTCATAGCCGGCGAGAAGACCTGGCAGTACTGAACCCACCAGTTGTATGGATCCCACTCACAGCCTGGACGCAGTCGATCACGGTTTGGATCAGCACTCGCATCCTTCGCGGATGCGAGCATGATGCCACCAAACACCATTGCAACAGCCACAAGGGCAGCTACGACCTTCACCGTGAAGTTACGACTCACTGCAGTAAAGCTCATCGTTCTCCTCTTTACTTTCGGACTTACCTCCGCGCCAGACTTTTCGGAGGCAGTCGCTTACGCGAGCTTTCGCTTTTCTGCTTCCAGTTGTGACGCGACAACTGGAGACCCCACAAAAGAATCTCGAGTATGTAACGATACTCAATCGTTTCCCTACATCCAAGTTTAAATCGTAATCATTCCGTAATATTTCTCACATTTCTCCCCAAAACTATCCACCACAAGGAGAAACAATGTTTACCAGCATGGAATTACAAAATTGTAATTCTGCCCCGACTAATCCGTAGGACTGACTGAGAAACCTAAAACACGCCTACAAGAACCCCAAACACAACGTAAGTATTAGCTAGGCACAAAAAAGCCCATGCACCCCTCGGTGCATGGGCTTTCAGCTACCAACCGAACCCGACTAGAACCCGACGAGAACCCGACGGAAATCGCAGTTCGCTTAAAGGGATAAGAACTGGGAACTACCCCAGAGTCGGGACAGCGTAGACAGCGATGGCAATGGACAGCAGCCACAGGACGGCCAGTGCCTGCAGCGGTCGGTCCTTGAGCGCAATCTCATCCGGGCTTCCCGCATCACCACGGTCAACGTCGGCGGCGAAGCGCAGGATGGCCACAGTGAATGGAACCATCGAGATCTCGTACCAAATAGCCGAAGTCGATGAAGTGCCCGGCGCGCGGCCCATCTCAAAGCCCCACAGCGCGTAGCTCAGCACCACGGCGGTCGCAGCGAGGGTCCACACAAAGCGCAGGTAAGTCGCGGTGTAACCCTGCAACGACTTTCGAATCTTCTTACCCGTGCGCTCTGCCAACAGCAGCTCAGCGTAACGCTTACCGGCTGCCATGAACAGCGAACCAAAGGCGGCAACCAGCAAGAACCACTGGGACAGGTTGATGTTGGCAGCAACACCGCCGGCCATTGCACGCAGCATGAAACCCGAGGACACCAGCGCAATATCAATCACCGGCTGATGCTTCAGGCCAAAGCAGTAACCGAGCTGCAGCGCAATGTATACAGCCACAACAATTGCTAGCCCTGGCCCCTCAGAGGCGAACCAGGACACCGCAATCGAACCAATAATCAGTGCGACCGCCATAATGTACGCCATGCTCACCGGCAGTACGCCAGCGGCAATTGGGCGGAAGCGCTTGGTTGGGTGCGCGCGGTCAGCTTCGACATCGCGGGCATCATTAATCAGGTAAATCGACGATGCGGCCAAACAGAAGGCCACAAACGCCACCAGGATGTCGACGGTCAGCGTACCGATCGAACGTCCCGAGTCCATGATCTCGTTGCCGGCTGCCAGTGGAGCCGCAATGACCAGGACATTCTTCACCCACTGCTTCGGGCGAAGCGCCTTGATCATGCCGTCCAACAGATTCTTCGGCGGATGCCCCTGCGGGTGCGCAGGCTCATCGATACCGGAAGTGTGCGGCTCGGACCCAATCCTTGATTGAGAAGCTTGCCGCTGGTTGGCCGACACATTGGCCAAGTTGTCGTTCTCCGCCTGTGTCACTGTGCATTCCTTTCCGCAATGGAGGGCTGTCCACCCTGGTTATGCTGCGCCTTTTTCGGCTCGATGACCTTATCACCTATCTTGTCCACCGCAAGAGCAGTGGCTGTACCCAGCGCTGCTCCGAGAGCGACATCGGTTGGGTAATGAACTCCCAGCACCAGGCGGGAGAGCATAATCGCCGGCACGCCCACGGCCGGTGCTGCCGGGTAACCCAACTTTGCAATCCCCACCAGCGCCGCCGTCGTCGACGTCGCGTGCGAGGACGGGAAACTCAGCTTGCTTGGCGTACCAACGCCGATTGCTATACGACGGTCATGGGGACGCGGGCGACGGACAATGCGCTTAAGCACCACCGATGCCGCATGCGAGGTAAAGGCGGCCACACCGACCTTTGCCCAGCTAATGCGTCGCTCCTTATCCACCGCCGCCCCGAGGGCAGCGAGCCCCATCCACCCAAGGGCGTGCTCACCGAAATAGCTCATGGCACGCGCGGTGGGCAGCACACCCGGGACGTCGTTAAGCGTGTGCTGAATATTAACGAGAACGTCGGACTCGCCGAACGGATCGCCTTTAATTTTCGAAGACATTCGCCCAGGCCTTCCTACTGGTCAGATCGTCATAGGCTGCGCGGTAGCGTGCCTGCATTTGCTCGAACCGCTCCTCAACCTGCTTTTGCAGCTCCCAGGATTCTTCCAGCAGAGCCTTGGCCTTGTCGCGGTCACGCTGGCGATACACCACGCCACGGCCATCAGCGGTGGTGACCGTTGCGCCATCCAGACGCGACAGGGAGAACCAACGAGCCTCCAGCGGCGCCAGGTTTGCCTGCGGCACCGCATGGTGCTCGGAGTTTTCCGGGCGCACGCTGTGCAGCAGACCCTTGGCCAGCCAACCGACCTTCTTCAGCTTGCCCAGACGACCACCGACATCCTTTGTCGGAACCCCCGGAATACCGGAGGGCTTTGGCAGATCGCCTGCGCTCGGCAGCACAACCGCGTCGGGGAAGCTCTTACGCAGGGCATTGATGCGCGGCAGCGAGGACTCGAGAATATCGAACAGGTGCTCCGGACCTGCCAGGAAGTCCTTCATGGCTTCGTTCTGGATGGCAACAGTGGAGTACTCCAGGCACAGAAGGTGCTTGAAAGTGGCCTTGCGCATGGAACGCACGATACCGGCAGCATCGCCCTCGTGCTGAAGAGCCGCGACAATCAAGCGGTTGCGCAGGTGGAAGTACGCCTGCCAATCAATCGCATCGTCTTTGTCCGACCAGGCCATATGCCAAATTGCTACGCCCGGCCACGTGGCCGTCGGAAAGCCTGCCGTGCCTGCGCGCAAACCGTATTCGGCATCGTCCCACTTAATAAACAGTGGCAGCGGCTGACCGATTGTCTCAGCGGCGACGCGTGGAATCAGGCACATCCACCAGCCGTTGAACTCAACATCGATGCGACGGTGAAGATCCTTCGAATCGACAACCTCACCGGTTGCGTTAGTGCCGTGCTCCCCGCGATCGCGCAGTGGGTGCGCATAAAAGTCGTGGTCATAGTGGACGTGCGGAGCGGAAGTCCACATGAAGTCATGGCGGCCGATGACTTCACCCATCGAGTGCAAGTGGCTGCGCTCCTGCAGGTTCAGCATCTGACCGCCGACCAGCATCGGGGACTTCGCGAACCGGCCGACAGCAACCGCACGCAGAATGGAATCCGGTTCGATGGCGATGTCGTCATCCATGTAGAGAATGAACGGACTATCGGTCGCACGCTTCGAATCCGAATCCGGACCGCCCAGGGCCTCATACATAATGCGGGAGTACCCGCCGGAACCACCGAGATTTCCCTGCGGGAAAATACGCAGGCGGTCACCAAAGTGCTCGGCGACAGCATCGAAGCCCGGCTCGTCTGCCGGGTGCTTGGTGCCCTGATCAGGCATCAAAACAGCATCGATGATGGCATCGACCTCAGAATCCGAGGACAGCGCCTCAAGAGCAGCAACTGCGTCGGTCGGGCGATTGAACGTCGGGATACCGATAGTGACGCACCCCTCCGGCGCCGGATGCTCCGTGCCGTCCGGGTACGTCTGGCTCGGCGCCTCGATATCGGAGTACCAACCTGCGGAGTGGATTACCACGTCCGTCTCACAGGTGAGGTCAAACCAAATCCAGCCGCCGTCTTCAAATTGCGTCAGCGGTACTGGGATTTCGCAGACGTGCACATCCTTGCCGTCCACCTTGGCTTCTGCACCTTCAGCCGCCGCACCCAGATCACCGACAACTTCGCCGGTCACGGCGATACGCGCACCGTCAATCTTCGAACGGTAAATGTCCACGCGCGCAGTACCGGACAGTTCCAGGCGCAGGACAACATTGTCCAGATTCGTCCACCGGCGCCAGTAGCTGGCCGGAAAAGCATTGAAGTAGGTTTCAAAACTAACTTCATCACCCGCCGGAATGGTGGCTGAGGTGCGAGAATGTGCTTGCACACGACCGGCATTAGTCTCCGGCTCAACCAAGTAGAGCGAGCGGACATCACGGGGCTCACCCAACTTTGGCAGCAAAATCCGCTGCAGGCGTTCAACGGCAAGGCTTGACGACGTTGTCGGGGTATGTGTCCGCTTTTGTTCAGGCTGTGATGCCATGAGACGTATCAACCACTTTCCGAAAGGTCTACCGGGGGTGTTGCCGCCGATAAGTTACCGACGTTTCTATCTCATAGCATCCTAGTGCCCGTGGCGGATTGCCTCTTGTTGCCACGCTAGCGACGGCCCAGAATGTGAAAGCCCCTACGCGCTGCGAACTATCTGCTGCGCATAGGGGCTTTTCGTTCAGGTTCTAGTTTTAAGCTCCGAGGAAACCTTCGATGCGGGCCTTGGAGTTCTGGAGGTTGCGATCCCAGGTCGGCCAATCGTGGATACCGGTCTGCTCGTATTCAAACGTCGCATCCAGACCGGAGGTACGAGCACGCAACTCAAACTCGCGGGTGGACAAGCGGGACAGCGACTCCAGCGCAACGCCACCGGCCTTCGGGACGACCCGGTAGAGGTTCTTCGGGTCACGAACCTCATCCGGAACACCATTTGCCGAGGTAATAACCAGATCCAGCCCCTTCATCTCCTCGACGTTCAGGTACGGATCATTGCGGACACGCTCCGCTGACATAGGCGCACCCCACATGTCGAAGGAGCTGTAGCCAGCCGACAGCTGAGCGGCCTCAATTGCAGTGGTCATACCCGGCGCAGTGGTGTGCAGGTAACCGGAGAAGGCAAGAGCCTGACCGAACTGGTCTCGGTGGTTGTATGCCAACGATAGTGCAGCAGATGCACCCATGGACAGACCTGCAATGGAGTTACCAGTGCGAGAAATGCCGAACTCACGCTCAAGGTAAACCGGCAGTTCCTGAGTTAAGAAGGTCTCCCACATGTTTACAAACGGACCGTGCACACTAACCGACGGACGCTTCCAGTCGGTGTAGAAGCTACCGCCGCCACCACCTGGAATAACCAGGTTGACGTTGGATCCCTCAAAAGTACGTGGGGCGTTACCGTGCTCCACCCAGTCAGAGGCATCAGCCGGGCTACGCAGGCCATCTAGCAGGTAGAGAGCCTTGTTACCACCATTGGCAGAGGCCACAATCTGAACCGGAATATTACGATCCATGGCCGGCGAATAAACCTGGCACTTCTGGGTGAAGTACTGGTACGAATCCCACTCACAACCCGGGCGCAGCGAGCCTCGGTCACCTGCCGCGCTCGCGGCCGGCGCCATGGTCAATGCAGACGCAGCCACAGCTACTGCGGATGCAACGGCTGCAACCTTTCGGCGCCAACCACGGAAAGTAGAGGTGATTTTCACGTGTGCATTCTCCTCACAATGTGCGATTCCCCACGGCCGGTGGGAACTATCAGGCGTGTTTCCTCTTCAGGGAATTACCTTAAGAAAACAGTAAATCTTCGACAAACTTACCCGCATTCACTGTTGTTTTCCAGCAGAACACGTCGAAACTCCACTTTTCGGCGGGTTCTGGTACCGCATTTCTACTGCGCAAGCCCCCGCAGCTCACGCGACTCCCGCGCCCCGCGCCAGGTAATAATCGCACCGGCCACCGCGATTAGCACGATGCCCAGCGCCATGGACCAGGTCACTCGGTCACCGGAAAACGCCCAACCCAAGATTGCACCGATGACCGGGTCCAGCGCGAAGAGCGTGCCGGCGCATAGAACCTGGGTACCACTGACTTCTATGTCAGCCCTGTCGGTTTCATGACCGGAAATGGAATAAGAGGGAAAGGTGTTCACGGTTAAGCGATTGCACGCATAGCGTAACTATTCACCCCAGCTTCCGTACTCCTCGATAGCAGTCTGATTCTGGAAAATCACCTCAGATTAAGAAAGAAGAAGACAAAACTAGACTCAAGTGAGCATTACGCGCTACGACATGTACAGCGCGCAGCAGCCCAGCATTGACGACGAGAACAAGCTGAATGGGGCATTCAGAATCTTCCTTTGGGGGTAGATGCAACTCGATTTAATGGCACCTAACCTTTTAATGAAAGTCTTAGATTCTGAATCAACCAGCCAAATATGGACTTCTATGTCAAAAGAAAGAGAAGCACGTCATAGCCGAGTTTCCCAATCCAAAAACTGAAAGTGTTTCAGCCCATATCTAGTAGACGGGACCATTGCCGGAGAATCGGCCACTCAGTAGTTCAAAACACTAGTTCTTCCAGCGGGAACCAGACACCCCCACTAACCTAAAATGCATACTATGAACAATGATGCCACCCCGATGGACCCCACTAAGCCTTTGCGCTTGCAGGCGATAAACCCAACGTTGCATGGTGTTACCCCCGACCTAAGCAACTTCGTGCAACAGGTGCACGAGACCAATGCGAAAGAACTAGCAAAACAATTAAATACTTTTGCGAAAAATACGAATTTAGCACTTGACAGGAGTGGAGCCAAACTAAAAATAGACCCAGCCGCACAGTTCTCGCAATGCATATCTGCTGCCATCCCCAGTCTTATACACCAGATTCAGTCATCACCGATGAATAAAATGGTTAAAGCCCTTGACCAGCAGTTTTTCGGACCAGAAGTCGATTACTCCGCACTTTTTAACAATACGGGGGCTATCAGTCAGGCACTTGAGGAGCTTCTCTCCACACCTTCGATTGCTATTAGCTTTCAAAATTTTGAATTTGCGCTTCAGGATACTGTTGACAAGTTAGCAGTCTCGGACGAAGCTCCAAAAGATCAGATTCCCTCGCTCCCAGAAGAAGACTCTAAGGAATCTGCAACAACCAAGTCGATCGCCCTATCAGCTACTTACCGCACTGCTGACGCCCTTACTGCGCTACTAGACCAAATCATGGAATTCACCCGAAAGAAGGCTATTTCGCACGATGCCGCTTCACTGATTGCTCAATCAATCGTTACGCTTGCCACCCTGGGGCTTACAGCCAACCCCGTCCTAGTTATCACCCTTATATGGTCGTTTGAACAGGTTATACGACGGTTACTTCGCTCACCAGACGAACTTGGTGTTGCAAAAGACTAAATCTAATTCTTGCGTCAAACCAATTACAGTTCTCTACTAAAGCATTCTAATGCTGTGAAGAAGCAGCTCCGTTGTCAGAGATAAAGAATCTTCAGACTCATACTCACATACCTGCATCAGCCACAAAATGAAGCCTCCACTATGAAGTAGCTTTCAGAGACTCTCCGAGTTTTGTCGGCACCATAAATCGATACGTACCAGGTATGGCTAGAAGCAGGAAAGAGAGACCATCCATTTCCCGAACTCTAAATGTCGGTCCAAATCAGCACTTACGCCAGCAGAGATTCCCAATACATCCTCGAAAACTGCACTATGTAACTTCGTTCCTAACGCAAGACGTGACTACCTGTTTATTTCACTCTGGACACGTCACACTCCTCAATACCAGCAGCGTTCAGCATCGCTTGGACATCCTTAATTTCGAGAAGACAGTGTCTACCTAGACGTACAGCTACCAATGGCAAAGGTCGAATCCAAGTATTCTCAGAATCAAAGCACGCCAATGGCATATATTCCTGGCCGTTCAACTCGTTAATTTTCGGCTTGTAGGTACTGTAGGCCCCTATTATATACCGATATTCTTGTTCAAACTGATACGAGGCGAACTTTGCACGCGCAATAAATGTTCCCAAAACTCTTCGGAAACTCTCTCCCATGTATTCTCCCCACGGGGCTTGTAAATGCTCTTTTACGCCTTCAATTAATGCAGCCTCGGCGAGCTCGACCTGCCTTTTGCTGTTGTACTCGACCTTTACCCAACCATTTTTAACGGGAGGAATAGCATGCAGTTTAATTTCATTCGAGCCAGATGATTCAATGAATTGCGCACGGGTGTCTAGTGCTATGGCAATCCCCCTATGGCTATCAGCATAATGTTCCCAATGGAAAGACGAATCTACAACTTTCGTTGTCGACAGAATAAATAAGTTCTTCAACCCCTCATAGAGCTGCTCCTCAGCCCATGCATAGTCCAGAATCGGATGCGCCATTTGTTGAGAGCGTAGAATCTTATCTCGGGCGATTCTCAGCGCCCTCATACCAGGCTCAATTTCCTCCTGACTATTCAAAGAAATAGCCGAAGACACAAAAAGTCGTTGGGATTTGATAATCCCCTCAAAGCCAGACTCAGATGTAAAGTGCCACAGTTTTCTTGGAATGTCCGAGTTCACTCTGCTATCCGTTCTAACTCCATCACACAACCTAACCAAAACGAGTCCTTAGTCCCACTTGCAATTCTACTGCTCGCGAGCTTAACAACTAATTTCTCACTCGACACGGGGCGGTGGACAAATTTAGTGTTACGTCGATTTTTGAAAATATGGGTCTAACTTTGGGTTCTTTCGATTTCCTGTCCTACCAATAGACCGGTTGGCTTCCGACGCTAATATTTCGACTTCCTACAAGCCTGCTCAGCCTTGCGGTAAGCCAGGCAACCACTGAACTCAGAGTCTCCAAGCGAAGGCACGAGTAGCAAGCGAGTTGTGGAGTCATAAAGGAGATCTCGCTTCTCCTACACCCTCCTTGTTTGACAGGATAGGGACTCTAACTGCAATTCAAAAAGCTGGTTCTTCGCAGGATCACACTGTGGCACTTTAAGACTGCGCGCCTGGTTAATCGTCATCGTGTTAAGTCCAGACTTAGTTTTTACAACACACAGTAACTGAGACCGAACAAAGGTGGACTCCAACAAAGCGCTTAGTACGATTGAGGAAGTATCTGCTGGCCGAATTCGAAACAAGTGATTCTGGAAAACGAACTGACGCTCAAATGTTTCCGCAATTGCTGCCCGAACAACTTCTCGCAATCACGCGATGCGAAGTTGTTTATTACTCAGTTCTGTGCGCGTAAGTAATTACCCAACACGCGACTCCCGCGCCCCGCGCCAGGTAATAATTGCGCCAGCCGCCGCGATCAGCACGATACCCAGCGCCATCGACCAGGTCACTCGGTCACCGGAAAACGCCCAGCCCAGGATTGCGCCGATAACGGGATCCAGTGCAAAGAGCGTGCCGACGACCGCAGCTGAGACAATCCCCGCAGCGATGGTGTCCATCACGTAGGGAATAACAGCACCAATGAACCCAGAAATAACGATGGTGGACCACATCGAACCGTCGACAAGCGGTGCGGCGGAAACGGAAAACGGCGCGAGCACAATTGCTGCGACGACCACTGACAGCGCCAGATCCGGCATGCCGCCGCCCTCGGAACTGCCCATTCGGGCAGAGAAGAGCGTGTAAGCGCCGAAGAAGATTGCGCCGATTGCGGCGCAACCAATGCCGATAAGGTCCAGGTCATTGGAGGGCTGGGCGATTAGGGCGACGCCAATGAAAGCGACGATGGCCCACAGGCGGGATCGCCACATTTTCAGTCCCAGGAACGACACGACGCAAGGGCCGAGGAAGTCGATGGTGACGGCGACGCCCTGCGGGAGGCGCGCGATGGCTGCGTACACCATCATGCTCATCATGCCCATGGCGATGCCGTAGACCACGATGTTGATGGCGCGGGCGCGGGTCATTCCGGACAGTTTTGGCCGGAACAGAACCACCATGATGATGGCGGCGGCGGTCATGCGCAAGCCCGATATGCCCGGCGCGCCGACCGTGGAAAGCATGCCAGTGACCAGCACGGCTGCAGCCTGGGTACCAAGAGAACCGATAAGAACCAGAATGACAGGTGCCACTGGCAGGGTGAGAAACTTGTTCACACGCTGCAGCAATGGCCCCTGCTGGGGAACTTCGGTTTGGCTTTTCTCACGCGACACTCGCGCAATACTAGCGCGGGAGCCGCAAGCGGCAAACCAGTGCCCATGTGGCTAACAAATAGATCCATCGCAGGTAATACCGGCACAAAGCTTATTCCTGAAAAGCGATTAAGCGGCCCCATAGCCAGGTTCGTATCTAATCACAGCCAGACACCCCGACATCTAAGCCGGAAGTACACCCCAAGGCACGTTCACATCATGCTGTGAACATAGCTAGACCACATCTAGTCACACACAACTTCCTTCAAAAACCGTAATTGACCAGCACTTCTAAGTTGTTAACGTACATACGCTTGACATTACTGTGAACGTAGGTCTAATGTATTCATCGCAAGCAAGAGCAACACACTGAAAGAGATACAAGCAATGAACACACTCCGGTCCACCAGTTCCCTTCATTCCAATACTCGCCCCCGTCGACTAATTCTCATCGACATTGAAAACTTCAATGGCGGCCCAATCCAGGACTCCAGCCAGGTCGAATGGTGCAAGACCATGCTTACCCGCTGGCTGGATATTGAAGATGGAGAGATTATTGTCATCGCGACGGACAAGAGCGGCCTTCTGGATGTGAACACAGGTTGGAAAGGTCCCCGCCTACTTATGGGAGTTGGGGCTGACGGCGCGGATAATCAACTAATCGGGGAGATTGAATACATGAACTACGGCCAGTTTGACGAGATTGCACTCGTCTCTGGAGACGGAATCTTCGCCAATTCTGTTGCTCACGCAGCAGGACTCGGGGTACCGACCAAGGTTTATTCCCACGGGTTCCAGCTTTCCAAGCAACTCCAGCTTGCAGCAGCAGAGGTTTACCTAGCCGAGGATGGCTACGGCCGAAAAACTACTAAGACAGCCACATCCACAACTACGAACGCCGACATTATTCAGCTCTACCCAAACTCCAAGGAGACCGCATAAATGGTTGCCAAAACCGGACATCTCACCCTCAAGGACATCGCAGAACTCGCCGAAGTCAGCCGACCAGCTGTCAGCAACTGGAGAAGGCGTCACGGTGACTTCCCCATGCCTGTGGAGGAATCCACTCCGCGTAAGCCACTCTTTGACGCAGCAGCCGTTGTCGCTTGGCTTAAGGACAACGACCTCTTCCCTAAAGATGCTGAAAGGGAGCTACAACTCACGGGCCTGTGGGCTGTAGCGAACCTACTCCGCAATGAAATCGCCGTTGATGACATTCCGTTAATAATCCTCACATTATTGGCTCTCGACAAAGACCCATCCTTTGAGACCTCAGAGGAATTCAACGAGCTTCGGTCACGAATAAGCGCCGACACGCTAGAAGATGTCGAACAGGGCATCGCCAAACTTAATGTAGATGATCACGGCGAAGCCGCCCGCTCAGTGGTCGACCGCTTCCTTGGTGTCGGATCGCGTGGCGACCGCAGTCAGTACGGCACTGCCACATCGCTTTCCAGCGCTACGGTCGTAGCGGCAGCCGGCACCTCCGCCAAAGACGCTGGCACTGTTTTAGATCCAGCCTGCGGCATTGCCGGGACACTTCTCGGAGTCGGACATTACGCCCCAGAGGCTCAGCTATTCGGTGTCGAACTGCACCGACATACTGCCACTCTGGCGCGCTTGCTTGTACACCTCACTAACAATGATGCGACCATCGTGACTGGTGATTCGCTGACGAACGATCCGTTTGCGGATGTACAGGCCGATCTCGTAGTTTGCGAGCCTCCGCTAGGCATGCGCATCCCACGAGAAAGCTTAGAGCAGCTGCAGCGCAGTAGCCTCGGTCACCCATTACGGAGCCTGCCCAGTGAGGAGCTGTTCCTTCTTTATGCGGCTCAACATCTGGCTGCCGGCGGTCATGCGTACATCCTCACTAACATGGCCCCTACTTTCCGAATTCCATTCAAGGAACAGCGGCAACGCCTCACAGCCGAGGGCCGTATCGAAGCCATCGTAGAGCTACCAGCTGGACTGTTCTCAGCTACCCGCATACCTGCGGTGTTGTGGATCCTAAGCTCAGAGGAAGTGAAGGAACCGCTGCTGATCGACGCCTCTGCTCAACCGCCGCAGTCTGTCCCCAACCGAATCGCGGAGTGGTTGTCTGCCGCCCGAAACCATGAAGACACCGATGTGCCGTACAGGCGGGTGACGCTGGCAGAAGTTGTCACCAACGATGGCTCGTTGCGCCCATCGATCTACCTCGCGGAGCCCACCAACCCCGCTGAGGCAAGGTCCACTTTTGACACCGCTATTCAATCCCTTGAAGAAACCACCAAGGAACTCATGCATATCCGCACTCCACGCGTCACCGCAGACGTGATTCCCGCGTCCGCCATGTTCACCACCCTCGGTGAGCTCATCCAAGACGGCCACTTCAAACGCATCAACGGCGCTTACAACCGCGACAAAGACCTCGAGACGGGCACCGCCTACCTCGCGATCCCCAATCGAAATGCAACTCCTGCGTTCGTTGATGACTACGACAGCGCCGATGTTCTTCTCCCCGGCGACATCCTCATGCCTCGCGCCGGGCTCCCCGCCTGGGTCTACAAGGACGACGGCAAGACTTGGGTGCCGTCGAACATGCTCACCGTGCTCCGCCCCCGATCGGATGAATATGACCCATATTTCATCGTTGCTTGCCTCAATGCGCCTGCGAATATCGACACTCGAGGGACGGGTACTGTGACGCGCCGTCGCCCGCTGTCTCGGATTGCCATCCCAGAGCTCAACCGCGCTGAACGTGCGGTCATCGCCGACACCACACGCTCGCTCAGCACTGCTCACTCTATTGCCCGCCGGCTCACCCACGAAGTCGAACAAACCAGCGATGCTCTGTTCAACCTTGTCCTTTCCGGAAAGTAAGCTCACAGATATGACTCCCACTCCCACCAAGGAATTCCAGGACACTCTATGGAAGGCCGCAGATAAACTGCGCGGTTCCATGGATGCCTCTCAGTACAAGGACATCGTCCTCGGACTGGTGTTTCTGAAGTATGTGACCGATGCCTTTGACGCACGCCGCGAGGAACTCCTTGCGGAGCTTGAAGAAGATGGCGCAAGTGAAGAGGATATTCTCGAAGACCTCGAAGACCGTGACGCTTACCTGGAAAAGAACGTCTTCTGGGTAGCAAAGGAAGCCCGATGGGATTATCTGCAGCGCCACTCCAAGGGCAAGACCGCGAACGCCGGCGAAGAGTTTAAGAGCATCGGCAAGCTTATCGACGAGGCATCTGAATCCCTTATGGCCGATAACCCTTCCTTGGAGGGAACACTGCCGCACAATTACAACAGTGAGAGTGTGGATCAGCGCCGTCTGGGTGAGCTCGTGGACATGTTCAGCACCACTCGCTTTACCGCGGAAGGCCCGGAGCGGGCACGTGATCTGTTGGGTGAGGTGTACGAGTACTTCCTCGCGCGCTTCGCTGCTGCTGAAGGAAAGCGTGGCGGAGAGTTTTACACTCCTCGCTCAGTAGTGCGCACGCTGGTGGAGATTCTCGAGCCGACCGAGGGCCGCGTCTACGACCCGTGCTGTGGTTCCGGTGGCATGTTCGTCCAGGCGGAGAAGTTCCTGGATGCCCACGATAAGGACCCGTCCGCGATCGCTATCTACGGCCAGGAGCTCAACGAGCGCACGTGGCGCATGGCACGCATGAACTTGGCCATCCATGCACTTAGTTCGAAGGGCCTCGGTGAGCGTTGGGGAGACACCTTCGCCCGCGACATCCACCCGGGCGTGGAGATGGACTACGTGCTGGCCAACCCGCCGTTCAACATCAAAGACTGGGCGCGCAGCACCGATGACAAGCGTTGGATTTACGGTGTGCCGCCGGAGAAGAATGCGAACTTCGGCTGGATGCAGCACATCATCTCCAAACTCAGCTCCCAGGGTGAGGCTGGTGTGGTGATGGCTAATGGCACCATGACCTCGACAACTTCCGGCGAAGGTGCAATCCGCGAGAACATGCTTGAGGACGACATCGTCTCCTGCGTGGTGACGCTGCCTTCCCAGCTGTTCCGTGGCACGCAAATTCCGGTGTGTGTCTGGTTCTTCGCTAAGGATAAGGGCGCTGGTTCCAAGGGCTCCGTGGACCGCCGCGGAGAGTTCCTGCTGATTGACGCCCGCGAGCTCGGCCACATGGTCGACCGCACCGAGCGCACCTTCTCGGACGAAGACATCCAGAAGATCGCGAACACCTTCCGCACCTGGCGTGGCCGCTCGTCCGCTGAGGGCGAGTACGAGGACGTCCCTGGTTACTGCAAGTCCGTTTCGCTTGACGAGATCCGCGAGGCTGATTACGCGCTCACTCCGGGCCGCTATGTCGGTTTCGCGGAGGAAGAAGAGGACGACGAGCCGATCGCCGAGAAGATTGCACGCCTCACCGCGGAGCTCACCGCAGCCCTGGACGAGTCCGCACGCCTCGACGCCGTGGTCCGCGAGCAGCTGGAGAGGTTGGGCTAATGGTTTGGGTTGAAACCACGCTGGGCGACTTAGTCACCCTCCAGAGGGGATTCGATCTGCCCACCAAGGACCGTGTTCTCGGTAAAGTTCCTGTTTTGTCCGCAGGGGAGAAACTGTCTAGCCATAACGAAGCGAAGGTGTCTGGCCCCGGATTCGTTATCGGCAGGAGCTCAAACCTTGGAGTCCCGCGCTGGAGTGATGAAGACTTCTGGCCTTTGAACACGACACTGTTCGCCAAAGACTTCAAGGGGAACAATCCCCGATGGCTCTTCTATCTTTTCCAGACGCTAGATCTGACCGGGTTCAATTCTGGGACCGCTCAAGCATCCTTGAATCGGAACTACATAAGCGGATTCAAGGTAACAGCACCAGGTCGGCCGGAGCAGGACCGTATCGTCGGCATCCTCGGTTCCCTCGACGACAAGATTGCCGCGAACCAAAGAGCTGCTTCTTTCAGTAGGCAGATGGTCGAGTCGATTGCGGAGACCACGAACAACTACGTAAGTCTCGACGAACTTGCAGTTCGCAACAAACGGACCATCAACCCAGCCAAACTGGGCAGCAACCTTGTGATGCACTACAGCATTCCAAGGTTTGATTCCGGCTCTCCGGCACTAGAACCTGCTGACTCGATTAAAAGCAACAAAATGCACATCGAGCGAGCAAGCGTCCTCGTCTCCAAATTGAACCCTGAGACGCCACGTGTTTGGAGCATTCCAGCTCCATCCGAGGAGCCTTTCTCCCTGGCATCTACGGAGTTCATTGTCTTGGAGCCGTCAGGCATCAACCAATCACAACTCTACGCAGCGACATTGCACTCAAATTTTCATCATCAACTCGCTTCATTAGTGGGCGGAACTTCGAAAAGTCACCAACGGGTAAAGCCAGAAGAGATGTTGGGTTGCGTTGTCCCAGATGTTCGTACCTTGACCGATGAACAAATCGAGCTCCTAGAAACGCTTGTTCAAGTTGAGACTCAAGCAATCCGGGAAGCGGAAACCCTCACCAAAACCCGAGATGAGCTGCTTCCCCTACTCATGAGTGGGAAGATTACGGTGAGGGAAGCAAGCCAGGAAGCAGCAGCTGTCGGCGCAGAAATCCCGAGTGAGGAGAACGAGGTATAACCATGGCGTACAGCGAGGCGATGCTCGAAGTCGACGCGCTCGAGCTGCTCGGCGAACTCGATTGGAAGCCGACCGAAGGTAGGCAAATCGCTCCCGGTAGCGGTGAGCGGGAGAATTGGCGCGACATCGTGCTTCGAGGTCGCCTCCTCAACGCCCTGCGCAACCTCAACCCCGGTGTTCCAGACGAGTACCTCCGTCAAGCAATGGCAGAGGTCCTCACCCCGCAATCCCAAAGCGCGATCGCGGAGAACCACCGCCTCCACGAGATTCTCGTGGAAGGCTACCGCGGCATCGAATACACCGACGCCGAGGGCAAGCACCAGAACCCCACCATCACGTTCTTCTCCCGCGACCCGAACAAAAACGACTACATCGCGGCGAACCAGATCACCATCCGGAACTTGGACAAGGAACGCCGCTTCGATGTAGTGCTCTACGTCAACGGCATGCCCCTGGCCATCATGGAACTGAAACAATCCGGGTCCACCGCAACGGTGGAAGACGGCTACAACCAGCTGCGCACCTACGTCGAAGAATTCCCGATGGCGTTCCGCTTCGCCAACGTCATCGTCGCCTCCGACGGGCTCGAAGCGATCTACGGCACCCCGTTCACCCCGCGGGAACACATGAGCAGCTGGCGTGTCGATGACGACGGCGAACCCTACGTGCAGGGCCCACTCGTCGTCGTGGGCGGCGAGCAGATGACCGAGTTCGACATGCTCATGTGGGGTCTGTTCAACATCGAACGCTTCGGCCAAATCTTCATCGACTTCACCGCATTTGACTCACTCGATGGCGGACTGCGTATGCGCGTGGCTAAGCCGCACCAATACTTCGCCGTCTCCAAAGCCGCGGGCAAGACTATCCAGGCCGCCCGCAGCGACAAGAAGGCTGGCGTGGTGTGGCACACCACTGGCTCCGGCAAGTCCATGGAAATGGAGATGTACACCGCGAAGATAATGCGCGACGCGCGGCTAGACTCCCCCACCGTGGTCGTCCTGAACGACCGCACCGAGCTGGATAAACAGCTCCACGACACCTTCGCCGTCTCCACCCTCCTGCCCGAACCACCGACCCACATTTCCAGCCGGGAGGACCTGCGCGAACAGCTTAGCCAACGGCAATCAGGCGGGATCTACTTCGCCACCCTGCAGAAATTCGGCCTACAGGGCACGAAGGACGACCGGGAGCTGGAGCACCCCGTGCTCTCAGAGCGCGACAACATCATCGTGATCTCCGACGAGGCGCACCGCTCCCACTACGGCTTCGGCGACACGAACGCCGACGGCTACGCGCACCACCTCCGCACCGCGCTGCCCAACGCCACGATGATCGCCTTCACCGGCACCCCGATCGACGAGTGGGACCGCAACACCCGCGAGGTCTTCGGCGGGGAGATCGACGTCTACGACATGAACCGCGCGGTGGCCGACGGCGCGGTGGTCCCCGTGTATTTCGAGCCACGACTCATCCCGCTGGAGCGCATCCAGGGAATCACCGACGAGGACATCGACGACGCGGCAGCGGAGATTCTCGCCGACATCGAGGGCGAAGACCGAGAGAAGGCGCAGCGCTCCGTCGCCGTGCTGAACACCGTGTACGGCTCCAATCAGCGCCTCAGCACCCTCGCGCAGGACTTCATCCGTCACTGGGAGGACCGCCGGGAGAACATGCGGCAGTTCATCGGCGGGCCGGGTAAGGCGATGATCGTGGTTCAGACCCGCGACATCGCAGCCAACCTGTACGAGAAAATCGTCAAGCTGCGCCCCGACTGGCACAGCGACGATGACCTCGCCGGCAAGGTCAAGGTGATTTACTCCGGTGCGGCCTCCGACCCTGCGCACCTACAGAAACACATCCGCAACCAAGCTCGGATGGATGCAATCAAGGACCGCATGAAGGACGCGGACGACGAGCTCGAAATCGCAATCGTGCAGGGCATGATGCTCACCGGTTTCGACGCTCCTCCGCTGCACACCCTCTACCTCGACCGGCCACTGAAGAGCGCTCTGCTCATGCAGACACTGGCCCGCGTAAACCGCAAGTTCCGACACAAGGAAAGCGGCCTGCTGGTGGCCTACGCCCCGCTCATCGACAACCTGCAGAAGGCCATCGCCGAGTTCACCAAGAGCGCCTCCGATGACGATGAGAAGGTGATTGGTCAAAACATCGAGGAAGCCCTCGGCATCGTCCGCGGCTTCCTTGGCAAGCTCCACACCCTCGTGGGCGAAGACTGGCGCGAGTTAGAGGCCAATGACGAGCAACGCAAGGCCCGCCTGCAGGTCCTGGCCAAGCTTCGCGACCCACAGACCGCCGATGGGGAGGGCCGTTACCCGCTCGCCAAACAGTTCACCGAAACCGCCGGTAAGCTGGCCCGAGCGTGGGCGCTTGCATCCGGCAGCCCCAACGCTTCTGAGTGCCGCGAGGACGTCCGCTTCTACTCCGACGTGCGCAACCAGCTGGCGAAAATGGACGCCGCCGACCGTCGGGCCAACGGTGAGCCACTGAGCGACGAGGTCCTCACGCTGCTCAGCCAGCTCGTCGTCGACTCAAGCGCCTCATCCACCGTCATCGACGTCTACGAGGAAATCGGCCGCGATCTGCCCAACCTGCAGGACCTGAACATCGATGCCTTAAAGGTCAAGGACAAGACCGCCTCAGAGACCGCGCTGCTAATCGACGCGCTGCGGCGCTCCCTCCTCCAAGAATCCCGGGTAGCCACCGGCAACAACGAGGTCCGGGCGAAACAGTTCTCCGAGCGCATCCGCGAGCTGATGAACCGCTATACCAACCAGCAGCTCACCTCCGCCGAGGTCATCGCCGAACTCATCGAGCTTTCGAAGGAGATTGTTGCGGAAAGCAAGCGCGGGGAATCCTTCAACCCTGCGCTCAGCAACGATGAGCTCGCGTTCTACGACGTCATTGCGGATACCAACTTCACCGATGAGGTCCTCGAGGACGACGTGCTGGCTCAGATCGCGCGCGATCTCGTCGAGACTCTCCGCCGCGATGCTAAGACCGACTGGACTGTCCGCGACGACGTGCGCGCCAAGCTACGCCGTTCAATTAAGACCCTTCTGCGTAAGAGCAAATACCCGGCGGAAAAGCGAAGCGAAGCTGTGGTTCTCGTGTTAGAGCAGATGGAGCGCTTTGCGCCTCGCTGGGCGGAGGCCGCTTAATGACTCCACTCCTCCTCCAGTTTTGTGAGATTGTTTTACAACGTCCACAGCATTTCGACGAAAGCAACTGGAACGGGCTCCTACTAGAGCAAAAGCGGTTTCAGAGAGCGATTAAAGCCAATGATTTGGGTGACGCAGTCGGCTCCTTGAAAACTATGATTGAAAGCATTTCTAAAACGGTTCTAGAACTAGGAGGAAAACCGCAGAAAGGAAGTGCTAAATTTCCTAACGTTTTTCAGTCTGCCCATTCTGAACTGCTTGACCAATCGATTGAGGGGAAAACTGTTGAAGGCCCATCAAGGAATATCGTTGAGCAAGCGCGAAAGATGATTAACTCGCTGGATGAAATACGTAATCAATCTGGATCAGGGCACGGGCGAACCTTTGTGCCTAATCTGAAGGAAGATACGGTTGAGCTTCTTTGCTCAATCACTTTTTCGTGGATTCTCTGGGCTTTACCTCGGATTGATAAGTTCGCCGAAGGGCGTCCAGATCTCTTAATCAGGGATCTTATCGAAGTAAATAAGACATTCACTCGCGGTCGGCTTATTGACCGACTGAACGATGCAAACCTTGCCAAACTCACACCCGCACAGCAAATAGAAATCGGCACTGCAGTAGCACAACGTGGAATGCAAGGCACTTTTGTAGTTTGGGGTGATGGGGTGAAAGATTGCGCAGAATCCGACTCAATCGAGGAATGGCCAGTCGGTTACCGAGAAGGGCTTTTCCAAGGCCTATTCACGGATAAGACTGGAAGAATTCATGCGACTCCTACCTCAATTCTTACGAGCCTCCGTGTCATCGACCCAGTTCCCAATGTTAAAGCATTGGTGAAGCGTGTAACAGAGCAATGTTCGGACTCGGCAGCCTCACGCTTCAACCAATTCTGGCATGACACAGTCACCTTCACCGAGATAAATGCTGCGTTCACGCAGCAGATTAACCACCGAAGCAGTGAAGAAGCCCGGGAGTTAAGACTGCTTAAAGAGGCCCTGGGTCTACCACCCTTCTAGGAAGCAAAAGCTCCGTCATCACTACTTTTCAAGCATCGATTCTTGGCCTCTGCGCCAATTAGGAAACCACTAACCTGCACTTCCGGAGCCTCGCCTCCAAAGTGAATTAGTGCCCGCGCTCCTGCTCGATTGCTTCGCCATCGTTGAAGAACGGCGCAATCTTGTTGTCGAACATCGACAGTGCGGAACCGATGGCCATGTGCATGTCCAGGTACTGGTAGGTGCCCAGACGACCACCGAAGAGAACCTTGTTCTCCTGCGCTTCTGCTGCGGCGAGCTTGCGGTATGCCTCCAGCATCTCGCGGTCTTCCGGGGTGTTGATCGGGTAGTAGACCTCGTCGCCATCGTCGGCGAAGCGGGAGTATTCCTTAACAATTACCGTCTTGTCCTTGACGTAATCGCGCTCCGGGTGGAAGTGGCGGAACTCGTGGATACGGGTGTACGGCACATCCGCGTCGTTGTAGTTCATCACTGGAGTGCCCTGGAAATCGCCGGTGTTGACAACCTCCATCTCGAAGTCCAGCGTGCGCCAACCCAGCTTGCCCTCTGCGTAATCGAAGTAGCGGTCCAGCGGGCCGGTGTAGACGACCGGGGCGTCCGGTGAGACAGCGCGCAGCTCGTCACGCACCTCGAACCAGTCGGCGTCAACAACGACATCAATCTTGTCGGAGGTCACCATGTTTTCCAGCCAGGCGGTGTAGCCGTCGACAGGCAGACCTTCGTAGGTGTCGTTGAAGTAGCGGTTATTAAAGGTGTAGCGAACTGGCAGGCGGGTGATGTTGCCGGCCGGCAGGTTCTTCGGGTCGGTCTGCCACTGCTTGGCGGTGTAGTGCTTGACAAAGGCCTCGTACAGCGGACGGCCGATCAGGGAGATGGCCTTTTCCTCAAGATTCTTCGCGTCACGCGGATCCAGACCATCGGTCTGGTCCTTAATCAGCTGGCGCGCCTCGTCCGGGCTGTAGTACTTGCCGAAGAACTGGTTGATCAGCCCCAGCCCCATCGGGAACTGGTATGCGGTGCCCTTGTACATAGCGAACACGCGGTGCTGGTAGTCGGTGAAGTCCGTGAACTGGTTGACGTAGTCCCACACCCTCTTATTAGAGGTATGGAAGAGGTGCGCACCGTACTTGTGCACCTCGATGCCAGTCTCCGGCTCTGCCTCCGAGTAGGCGTTGCCGCCGATGTGGTTGCGGCGTTCGACAACGAGCACGCGCTTACCCAGCTCAGTGGCGGTCCGCTCAGCAACGGTCAAACCGAAGAAACCCGAACCGACCACGATGAGGTCGTAGGTGTTGTCCTTGATGTCCTGTAGGGACTTCGGAGCAAATTCATTGGCAGTGGTGTTCTTTTCGCTACTCACGCCTTAAAACCTATTGCATTTCCATCCGGTTTGCGGGTGTACACGCGGGCTTTACGACGTCCACGTGAGCCCAGCCCAACGTTCGTTTGGTCACATTATTTGATAATTTTCCCAAAATTAACGAGGAAACACAGATGTCTCACTAGATTTTTTTAGTCACACTGGTAACATCCTCCTCAGAATTTTCTGTTGCTTTGCAACTTTCCTTCCCTTCGACCCCGGGTAGACCTCGGGTCGATAACCCTGTACCCCATTTTTTGGAGCTTTTACCGTGCCAACTCGCCGTCGCATCAATGCCCCGTCGATGGGCCGTCGCACCTTCCTCTATGGACTGGCAGCAACTACTGCCGCAGCTCCGCTAGCAACATGGGGTATTCGCCAGGCCCCTACCCTGGTTGAAAGCCCAGGCGTAGGCCCCATCGCAGCCAAGATCTCGACATCGCCGCTGGTTGACGCTGTCACGATGATGATTGACGACGCAGCCGTCGGCACGCATGCCATTACCGATGCCCTGCACCCGCTTCGCGGATTCGTAAAGGACATCACCCGCGACGAACCGTTCTCCCAGTTCGCACTCACCTGGCCGGGCGATGACAATCTGCAGCTTTACGTTCGCGCCGAGCGCGAAGACGGCAGCTTTGGCCCGTGGTTCCACGCTGATTCACACGGTCCGATGAATAACTCCGGGCAGTCCGGCACCGAGCTGCTGTTCGTTGAGCCCACCCGTCGCGTGCAGGTGTCGACTGTCGGCCTGAACCTCCTCGAAGGTCTGGATCCCCGCAACATCATTGGTATCGACAACCTTGACCCCGCCACTATCGGCGGTTCCCTGCAGGACCTCGTCAGCGCTACGGCCGCGTTGTCCCTCAACGCCGTCCAGGCAGTTTTCATCGACGGCGTAGAGCAGGTCGGCGAGGTTATTCAGCCAGTTGCATACGAGTCGTCGATTTCCGGTGCGCCAAATGTAATCAGCCGTGCAGCGTGGGGCGCAGATGAGTCCATCCGCAGTGGTTCGAGCTCCTACAGCACTTTCAAGGGCGCGTGCATCCACCACACCGCGGGTTCCAATAACTACTCAGAGTCCCAGGGACCAGCCATTGTCCGTGGCATTTATGCCTACCACGCAAATACGCTGGGCTGGGGCGATATTGGCTACAACGCGCTGGTCGATAAGTACGGCAACATCTACGAGGGCCGCTACGGTGGCCTGGACAAGAACATCGAGGGCGCACACGCAGGTGGCTTCAACAACGGCACCTTCGGTATCTCGGTGATGGGCAATCACGACCAGCTGGAGATTCCGGATGCGGCCGTCACCGCACTCGGCGAGATGGTCGGCTGGCGCATGAAGGTCGGTGGCGTCGATCCGATGTCCACCGCCGCACTGACCAGCGCCGGCTACTCGAAGGCACGCTACAGCTCCGGCCAGACCGTGAACCTCCCGGCCATCTTCGGTCACCGCGACACCGGCTACACCTCCTGCCCAGGCACCTTCGGCTACCAGCAGATGGATGCCATCCGCGCTGCAGCCAAAGCCAAGTTTGATGGCGCCGGCGGAGCGGGTATCGCCGGCCGCTCGACGGATCCGAACAACCAGGACGGAGAGGCCGCCAGCATTCCGTCGATTCCGGGCACCGGCGAGTCGGGCGACAACGGCGGTTCCCTCGGAAACGTGGAAACGCCCACACCAGGCGAGGTTCTCGGTGAGTTTCTAACTGATTCCCTGCCAGCCAACCCTGCCGAAGCTACGCAGGCCTGGTTCGCACCTCAGAACTAAGTCTCCCGCTTATCTAATCCAGGCATAACCACATCACATTTGTGGTGTAACACCAGATTTTCGTAATCACCCAGGAGTTATTACCGTGTTTAGTCGCCGCCGCATCAATCGCCGCGCAGGTGCCAAGCAATCCTTGGTACTCGCTGCCGTGGCGACCCTTGCCCTGACACCCGTTGCCGTTGTCGGCGCAGGTGCCGCTTATGACCTCATCGAGGAAAACGGCGCCGGCCCCATCGACCCGGTTGTCCAGAGCAAGTCGCTTGCAGACAGCGTCTCCGTTCTCGTCGAAGATGCAGCAATCGCAACGCAGTCGCTTGCCGACGAAGCTCATCCCAACCGCGGTGTCGTCAAGGAAATTACCTCCGATACTGAGTTTTCCCAGTTTGCGCTGACGTGGGCCGGTGACCCTGATATCGCCAGCTTCGTCCGCGCCGAGCGAGCAGACGGCTCCTGGTCCGACTGGTTCAGCGTTGACCCGGACTACCCCGCTGAAGGCAATGGCAACGGCCTGAACGGAACGGAGCTCATCTACATCGAGCCAACCAAGCGCGTTCAGGTTTCCACCCACGGACTTAACATCTTCGGTCCGGGTTCCGGCGTGGATCTGAAGGACATCAAGGGCGCTGAGAAGCTGGATTTGTCCAAGCTCAACCTCGACGAGATTAATGCCGAGGGCGCCAAGAAGGCCGTGGAGGATGCAAAGGATTCCGCTACGGATGCGGCCAAGGATGTCGCCGAGGCCGCTTCCGACTACCAGCTGACTCCGGATGCAGCTCCTGGGGACGCACTCGATGACCCGACTGCTCCGAGCGCTAACGACGCTGCAGATCTGGACTCGCCGAATCTCCCGGTGAAGTGGACGGACATCGAACCGGTCGCCGATGAACTGCCGATCGACCAGGTCGACGCAGTGCTAATCGACGGCCAGGCTGCTGCATCCGGCATCGACCCAATTGTGGATGCCAAGAATGTCACGGGCATGCCGAAGGTCATTACCCGTGCCGGCTGGGGCGCCAACGAGAATAACCGCTGTAAGGGCGCGGACTACGACAGCAAGCTTGTCGGTGCCACCGTGCACCACACCGCTGGTTCAAACAACTACACCGAGAGCCAGTCCGCTGGCATCGTCCGCGGCATTTACCAGTACCACGCACAGACTCTGGGCTGGTGCGACATCGGATACAACGCCCTTGTCGACAAGTACGGCAACATCTACGAGGGCCGCTACGGTGGGCTGGATAAGAATGTCCAGGGCGCACACGCAGGTGGCTTCAACACCGGTACTTTCGGAATCTCCATGATGGGTAACTACTCTTCGGTTGCTCCCAGTGAGGCTGCACTGAACTCGGTGGGCAATATGATTGGTTGGCGCCTGAAGGTCGCCGGCATTAAGCCGACCGGCCAGATCCAGATGACCTCGGGTGGCACCAGCTACGCCAAGTATGGATACGGCCAGCAGGTCACTCTGCCGACAATCTTCGCGCACCGCGACGTTGGTAACACCACCTGCCCAGGTGATGCTGGCTACGCCCAGATGAGCAAGATCCGCTCGATTGCCGAGAAGAAGTACAACTCTCTCACCAGTGGAAAGATTGATAATGAGGGCCCTGACGGCTTGATTGATCTCCTCGTTCCGCAGGATGAAAAGGACGATAAGACCGCCGAGGACACAGACTCGCAGTCGAGCACGTCGACCTCTACTACCTCGACCACTTCGACCACCTCGGCATCGACGGGTACGTCCACGACCTCGTCCTCCGAGAAGTCCTCGAGCGCATCGAGCACCACTTCGTCGACAACGTCGAGCTCCGACTCGACCACCTCGGGCACTTCGGATACCTCGGAGCCAACCGACGCCACGAACACCAGTGACACTGCTACGGCTGACTCCTCCGCACCGTCGGCAAGCGAGCAGAGCAACTCCTCCTCGCCGAGCGCATCCGACGAGCAGCAGAAGGCACAGGCTCTGGAGACAGTCTCGGGCGCACGTTCGATGCTGGCCTCGGCGCTGGGCATGCTCGGCGCACCGGGGCTCGGACAGACCGCCGATGCGATTCTGGGTGCCGTTGGACGCTCCATCGAAAACGGCCCATCGATTGCTGACCTGCCGGTCCTGATTGACCAGATCATCACTATCAATGAGCAGAACGACCTGGCTGCCGAATGGCGCCAAGTTTCCGAGGAAATGGGCTCCGTTCTCGGTTACGCAATGTCCGGTATCCAGAGCGGTTCTACCGTGGCGAACAATGCTGGCCAGGCCGATGCCCTGCGCTACGTGAAGTTCTCCAACGGCGTAATCACCGACTCCGACACCACCGGCGCTCACGCTATCTGGGGCAAGATTGCTGATGAGTGGGCCCGCCAGGGCTTCGAGGTCGGCAAGCTGGGCGCTCCGACGAAGACCCAGGTGGTCGATGGAAACATCGAGCGCGCTGAGTTCCAGAACGGTTCAATCACCTTCGACCGCACCACCGGCGAAGTCAAGACCGAGCTGAAGTAAACGCTGTCGAGCGCTGGGTGAGCTAGCTGGCGCGAGGAAACCCTCGAGGCTAGCTAGAACCAGCGCTCCAGCACACGAGCAACACCGTCATCATCATTGGTGGCGGTGATTTCGTCTGCAATCTCCTTGACGTTGTCAGCCGCATTGCCCATGGCCACACCCGTGCCCGCCCACGACAGCATCTCGATATCGTTCGGCATGTCACCGAAGCAGACCACATCTTTCGCGGTCGCTCCGACCAGTTCAGACACGTATTCCAGCCCGGCGCGCTTAGTCACGCCCGGCGCGGACACCTCCAACAGCCCGTCCGGCATGGAGTAGGTCACGTGCGCCAAGCTCGCGTCAATTGCGGGAGTGACCAGCTCATATAGCTGGGCACTGTTCACATCTGAGTTTCGCAGCAAGAGTTTCGTCGCGGGTTCTGACAACACGGCCTCTTCAGCAAGCTCACCGTGCTCATCCGATTCCCACGCATGGTCATAGGACGGCGCCACCACAAAAAGCTCATCGATGGCATCATTCGCCGACGTCCCAGCGCGCTCTGCCGCAATGCCGATTCCACCGATGGATCGCGCCGCTTCGCGCGCATGCTTGACGACGTATCGCAGCGTCTCCGGCTTCAGTGTGTTGGCGGCAACCACTTCATCACGGCCGGAGTCGTAAATCACGGCGCCATTGGCACACACGCACAACGGCTGAACCGGCAGCTGCTCGAGCACTGGTTGCAACCACCGAGCCGGCCTTCCCGTGGCCAGCACCAACGGGGTTCCGCGGCGTAGCATTCGCGTGACGGCCTGTCGCAGGCGGGGAGTTACCCGCTCCCGCGAGTCGATGAACGTCCCGTCAATATCCGAAGCTACGAGTAGTGGATGTAGTCTCTCGGTCACTTCGAACTACTTGCCGTCTTCACTGTTGTCATCTTCACCGTCATCGCAGAACCGGTCGTGCAACAACTGCAGCGTTGCGGCTACTCCCCCATGCTCGACCGTGTCGATTACCCAATCCGCGTTCTTCAGCAGGGACCAGTCCGCATCGGCCGTAACTACCGGCATGCCGACACGCTGTGTGGCTTCCTCAAAGTTCGAGCCACCGGCAAAAAGAATCGCGGTTTCTTCCTTGCGAGCCTGCTTGCGCAGCGTGCTAACCACCGCATTTGTGACGTCCAGTTTGCTGGCGCCCTCCGGGAGTTCCACGACCTGCAGGTCAACCGACTCCAAAGCCGATAGATTCGGCTTATCTCCCGGTTCGTGCAGAACAACGATTGTGGCTCCGGCATCGCCGAGCTGCTGCAAGGCCTTCATGTTTTCTTCGCTGATATTGCCCGCGTCGTCGGCAAGCGATGCGGGGTAATCGAAGATGAACGTCTCCGGCTGAGCGGTGATGAGCCTGTTCAAGCGCTGTGGAAGCTTGTCGCGAATCATCATCGACTGGCCGATAAGACGGTAAACGGTCTGCTGCGTCTGTTCGACACCGGAGGCGGAGGCCTTCTCTAGTTGCACGTACGCTTCGCGGAAGGTCACGCGCATCGAATCCGTGGCAGTACGCACGGACTCCTTGCTCTCCTTAGCACCGGCGACAACATCATCAGCCATCTGTTCCACAGACTGACGGAACTGCGCCAACAAGGCGGTCGTCTGTTCCCTTCGGCGAGCAGATTCCGCGCTCATCGTTTGCGAGGCATCGAGGAACTGCTGCCTGGTCTGATCGCCGAACTCACGAGCGCTATCGCCGAATTCACGTGCCGACTCAGCTAGCTTTTCCTTGAATGCGGCCAGATCACCGCGCAAATGACGGATACGCTGACGCTCTTCTTCGACTTTCAGGTCCTCTGCCTGGGCCTCTTCGAAAGTCGGTGCGCCGCCGCCAAGGCGAGCCGGTACCCAGTAGGCGCCCTTCGGCAGGGGACCTTCTTCAGCTGCGTACTCGTCCCAGAGCTGACGGACACCCTGATCCATGATTTCGTGTAGCTTTTCGGTGGCTTCTGCCGGATCGCCCTCCGGGGTCCACGGCGGCAAAACCGTAATATGAATCGGAGTATTGCTGCGGCCGAGATGCTTGGGGTGCCCCTTCGTCCACACGCGCTGGGATCCCACAATCAGCACTGGGATGATGGGCTTGCCGGTGCGCTGCGCCATACGCACCGCACCCGACTTCAGATTCTTGACTTCAAAGCTGCGCGAGATAGTCGACTCCGGAAAGATGCCTACCAACTCGTCGTTTTCCAACTTTGCGCAGGCCTCTTCGAAAGACTTGGAGCCGTCGGTGCGGTCGACCGGAATGTGCTTACAAGCACGCATGATTGGTCCTGCGATCGAATGGTCGAAGACTTCCTTCTTCGCCATAAAACGGACAAAACGGCGGTGCTTGCGGAATGGAAGACCGACATAGGTGAAGTCCATGTATCCGGTGTGGTTAGTAACGAGAACGGCGCCAGAGTCTTTCGGCACGTTTTCCCAGCCCTTAACGGTGAACTTCAAACCTTGGGCAAAGAAGACGGTGCGCGCCAATCCGATAATCGTTAAGTACACAGGATCCTTGAACATGGCCTTTACTCTACAATCTTTCGCACCCCTTAGCGGGGCGATATGTACTGGTATCTGAGACCCATGAATAAATGTCGTTACAGGCCCATATCCATGTGTAAAACCAGGTACATCCCCCTTGCGCGTACTGCGCACCTGTCATACAGTCCCGGTACACCCCATAGTCGCTCTTACCACCCCCGTTATGGGGTGGGCTCCGCTGGTGGGCATTCATTCTAAAAGTAGTAAACCTCTATTAACATACCTATCTACCTGCGGAAAACCAGACAACATTTTGGGGCGGGTTTTCTTGGCTTTTTGACCCATTGTTTATATCTACGTAACCGTAAGTTACCGCTTACAAGTAAGCCGATTTTTGGTAACCTGAGCCGTGAGCCGAGAAATTCTCTTCGACGAAAAATCAACGCCCCCACCGGGAAGGATTGGAAAATGTCGTCCTCTTCATCTCTCGCCCCATCTGCAGTTCTAAATAAGGAACAGCATGAAAAGACCTGGGAGAAATTCGGCACCGAGCAATACGACGTCGTCATTATCGGCGGCGGTTCTGTAGGCGCTGGCGCTGCGCTCGATGCCGCAACCCGTGGTTTGAAGACTGCGGTCATTGAAACTCGTGACTTCGCAGGCGGCACCTCCAGCCGCTCCTCCAAGATGTTCCACGGCGGTCTGCGCTACCTGCAGATGTTGGACTTCCGCCTGGTAGCTGAATCCCTGCGCGAGCGCGAACTGTCCATGTCGCACCTAGCACCGCACCTGGTTAAGCCACTGCGCTTCGTCTTCCCGCTGACCCACCGCGTGTGGGAGCGCCCGTTCATGGCATCGGGCTTCTTCCTTTACGACGTCATGGGTGGCGCCAAGCAGGTTCCGATGCAGAAGCACTACTCCCGCAAGGGCACCCTGAAGCAGGCTCCGGGCCTGAAGGAAGATGCCGTGGTCGGCGGCGTTCGCTACTACGACACCCTGGTTGACGATGCCCGTCACACCATGACTGTCCTGCGCACCGCTGCTCACTTCGGCGCTGACGTCCGCACCTCCACTCAGGTTGTCGACTTCGTGAAGGAAGGCGAGCGCATCGTCGGCGCGAAGCTCCTTGACACCGACACCGGCGCCACCACCACCATCCGCGGCAGCGTTTTCGTCAATGCCACCGGTATTTGGTCCGATGAGATTGAGAAGCTGGCTGGCGTCACGGGCAAGTTCCGCGTCCACACCTCCAAGGGTGTCCACATTGTTATTCCGAAGTCCGCTCTTGAGGGCTCGGTGGCAATGACCTTCGTGACCGAGAAGTCCGTCCTGTTCGTTATCCCGTGGGGTGAATACTGGATTATCGGTACCACCGACACCGACTGGACCATGAATTTGGCCAACCCGGCAGCTACCCGCGCTGACATCGACTACATCCTCGATCACGTCAACGCCAAGGTTCGCCGTCCAATTACTTACGACGACATCGTCGGTGTCTACTCGGGTCTGCGTCCACTGGTGGAAGGCGACTCCGACTCCACCACCAACCTCTCCCGCAACCACGCTGTTGCCCACGTTGCCCCGGGCATGGTTTCCGTCGCAGGCGGTAAGTACACCACCTACCGCGTCATCGGTGCTGACACCATCGACGCTGCAGTCCAGGACGTCCCCCGCAAGGTACCGGAGTCCGTCACTGCAGATGTCCCGCTGCTCGGCGCTGACGGCTACCACGCACTGAACAACCAGAAGCCAGCCCTGGCCAAGCAGTTCGGTATCACCGAGAAGCAGGTCGAGCACCTGCTCAACCGTTACGGCTCCCTCATCTACGAGGTTCTAGCCCCGACGGCCGAGGACAAGTCCCTGCTCGAGCCACTGGAGGCTGCTGAGCAGTACATGCGCGCTGAGGTTCTCTACGCAGTGACTCACGAAGGCGCAATGCACCTCGACGACATCCTGGAGCGCCGCCTGCGTGTCTCCATGGAGTACGCACACCGCGGTGTCGACAGCGCCCGGGCCACCGCTGAACTGGTTGCCCCAGCTCTGGGTTGGGACAAGGACACGATGGAGAAGGAGATCAAGGTCTTCATCGAGCGTGTCGAAGCAACCCTGGCAGCTGAACGTGAGCTGACTGACAAGGCCGCTAACGAGATTGCTGCTCATGCAGTGGAGACTCGCGCGGACGTCGACGTCAGCCTCGACCGCTAGTTTGCCCCCTCCCCTCCCCCCCCCCCCCCCCCGGTGGCCGTACGAGCTAGTTCTTAGATGGCCACCAACGCTGTAGCCACAACGAAATAGCTTTCCCTCTTGGGAAAACGGCTTCGCACTTCAAGGGGCTAATGGGCTCGAAATAAAAGTGCCGGCGAAAAGAATCAGTTCTCGCCGGCATTTCTTATACCCAAAGAATTTACGTTGCACGATTCCTCGTGGCCTTTCCCGGTCACGACGCACAGAGAGTTTCACATCTCATGGAGACAATCACAGGATCCCAGGCATTCCTCTGGGAGTTTTTCGGAACCGCCATTCTAATTCTGCTCGGTAACGGAGTCTGTGCCTCTATCAACCTCCGGACTACTCGCGCAGCAAACGCTGGCTGGATGGGCATCGCCTTCGGTTGGGGTATGGCAGTTTTCGCTGGTGCATCTATTGCCGACGTATCCGGTGGGCACTTGAACCCTGCGGTAACCGTTGCCCTGGCCATCAAGGGCAGCCTGGGATGGGACCTGGTTCCGTACTATGTTGCAGGTCAGCTGTTGGGCGCATTCGTAGGTGCAATCCTGGCATGGGCCGCTTTTAAGCAGCTGTTCGACGCCAATGGTGTCGACGAAAACGGCAACCCAACCAATGCGAATGCCGAAACTGGCGGCAACTTCTTCACCGCGCCGGTTCACCCAAATAACTTTTGGAATGCCGTCACCGAGTTCATCGCGACCTTCGTTCTGCTCGCATTCATCCTGTTCGGCCCAGCCGGCGGCGAACTTGGCCCGCTGACCTACTTCGGTGTCTCGTTCATCATTGTGTCGATTGGTCTTTCCCTTGGTTCCCCGACCGGATACGCCATCAACCCTGTTCGTGACCTCGGCCCGCGTTTGGCCTACGCTTTCGTGCTCCCGATTAAGGGCAAGGGCGATGCGAACTGGGCCTATGCATGGGTTCCGATTGTCGCACCGATGCTGGCAGCCGTGGCTGCAGGCGCTCTTGCCTTTGCCATCGGATAACGGGAATATGAGAGATATCGCACAATAAAATATCGCAAGCCTGAACACTCACATTTACACACAATTTCGCTAGGAGTATCCCCCATGACGCACAGCAAATACGTCCTCGCCATTGACCAGGGAACTACTTCCACCCGCTGCATCATCTTCAACCATGACGCAGAAATCGTCACTGTTGCACAGATGGAACACAAGCAGATTTTCCCGGAAGAGGGCTGGGTCGAGCACGACGCTCAGGAGATTTGGACCAACACTCGTCGAGTAGTCAGCGAAGCTCTCGCCGATGTCGACATTGCTTCCCAGGATATTGATGCCATCGGTATCACCAACCAGCGTGAAACCACTGTCGTCTGGGACAAGAACACTGGTGAACCGGTCTACAATGCCATCGTCTGGCAGGACACCCGCACGAATGAGATCTGCAAGGAACTCATGGGGGATGAAGGCGCTGACCGCTGGCGTGAGACCACGGGCCTACGTATCAACTCCTACCCAGCTGGCCCGAAGGTGCGCTGGATTCTCGACAACGTCGAGGGAGCTCGCGAAAAGGCTGAGGCTGGCGATCTACTCTTCGGCACCATCGATACTTGGCTGCTGTGGAATCTCACCGGTGGTGCAGAGGGCGACAACGGCGAAGACGCAGTTCACGCAACCGACGTCACCAACGCCTCCCGTACTCTCCTGATGGACCTCAAGACCCTCGAGTGGGATGAGGACATTTGCCGTGAAATTGGCATTCCGATGTCGATGCTGCCTGACATCCGACCGTCGGTAGGCGACTTCGGCCGTATCCGCGCCCGCGGTTCTCTTGCGGAGCGACCGATTACTGGCATCCTCGGCGACCAGCAGGCCGCCATGTTCGGCCAGGGCTGCTTCGGCGAGGGCGACACCAAGAACACCTACGGCACTGGGCTGTTCATGCTAATGAATACTGGTGAGAAGCCGAAGTGGTCTGACCACGGACTCATCTCCACCGTCTGCTACCAGGTCGAGGGAGAGAAGCCGGTCTACGCGCTCGAGGGCTCCGTCTCCATGGGCGGTGCACTTGTTCAGTGGTTGCGCGACGAGCTGCAGATGATTCCGAATGCGGCATCCATTGAGAACAAGGCAAAGAGCGTCAAGGATAACGGCGGCGTGTACATCGTGCCGGCCTTCTCCGGTCTTTTTGCTCCTCGTTGGCAGCCGGACGCTCGTGGCGTCATCGTCGGTCTGACCCGTTTCGTCAACCGAAACCACATTGCCCGTGCTGTGCTGGAGGCTGCTGCGTACCAGACCCGCGAGGTCCTCGACGCCATGGTCGCAGAATCCGACACGGACATCACAACGCTGAGCGTTGATGGTGGCATGACCATGAACGAGTTCCTCATGCAGTTCCAGTCCGACATCCTGAATGTCGCTGTCACACGCCCGAACAACATTGAAACCACGGCCCTTGGTGCGGCATACGCTGCGGGCCTTGGCATTGGCTTCTGGTCGAACCTGGATGAGGTCAAGGCTCACATCACGATTGACAAGAAGTGGCGTCCGAAGATGGAGGCCGAAGAGCGCGATCGCCTGTTCCACCAGTGGAACCGTGCCGTTGAACGCACCTACGGTTGGGTCGAGGATACGGATGCTGAGGAGGCACCGAAGCCTGAGTAAGTGCTCGTAAGAGCCGAAAAATAGCCCGGAAAACCTATTCGGTTTTCCGGGCTATTTTTATTATAAATTCAGGGCTTGTTTGTTATAATAAAATTATTATAACTATCATCCACTCCTCGATTGAAAACAGAAAAGAGCAATCATGCGTCACGCATCAATTTTCACTGCGAGTGTGACCACCGCCCTGACTTTGGCCCTGGCCACCCCGGCAGCATCAGCAGCCCCAACGGACTTCATCAAGAACCCACTGGAGCCAACTCCTGACCCGCAGTCCACTGCGATGGTCGAGCTGCCCACCACCCCGGCACCAACCACTACGGTTGACGGACGCCACGTGACGGTCACCGACGGCTACATGACCTCACAGGATGGCAAGGGCACCCAGATTTACTGGAAGTCCAACACCATCCCGAATGCCAAAGCCACTGTCGTCGTCGTGCATGGCGCTGCAGAACACCTGGGTCGCTACGAGTGGGTAACCGGCAAGCTGCTGAACGCCGGCTACAACGTGTACCGCATTGACCACCGTGGGCACGGCCACTCGGGCCAGGTCGAAGGAACCCCAGTTGCCCGTGGCCATATTGATGATTTCCACTCGCTTGTCGATGACCTGCACATGCTCGTCGAAAAGGCCAAGGCGGAGAACCCGAGCACGAAGACCTTCCTGCTCGGCCACTCCATGGGCGGCCTTGCCGTGGACTTCCACGGCATCAAGTACCCGGGCAGTGTCGATGGCATTGTCGCCAACGGTGGTGGCGCTCTTTTCAACCCCTACGGTGGCACAGACGAGGGCGAGACCATCACCCCAGAGGCCATGACCGATGTCCAGCGCGAGGCGCAGCCGACGATTTACCAGCGCCTGCCATTCCAGGACATGACCACATTCAACACTCGCATGCTCAAGGAAGTGCCGAACCGCACCGAGATGCGCGTGCCATCACTACCCGGCAGCGACTTGATTCAGCTTGGCAACCCGCTGGGTTCGAAGACCTCTTCTTCGCAGGCAGTGCGTGATGAGTACGAAACTGATCCGTACAACAACTCCAAGCTCTCGCTCGGCATGGCTCAGCAGATGGCTTTTGCCGCCACCTACAACGGCACCAACTCTGTCGACTTTGTTGAGCCGACCCTGGTCATGATGGGCGGCCAGGATGAGATTGTGCCGCCGTTCTTCTCGCGCGACTGGTACAACGGCATCTCGTCCACCGACAAGCAGCTGATCGAGTTCGAAGGCCAGTTCCACGAGACCTTCAACGAGCCGGCACAGCACGAGGCCATTGCGACGGCTATTGCCTGGCTTGATGCGCGTATCTAATTGAACGCTAAATAGGAACCGAACCGCTTCCTAGCAGTTACGAGTTCTCCATAGAGCTAACCCGGTGGAATGAGGGGCGATTGCCTTCTGGCAATTGCCCCTCATTTTCTTTGCCCTGCCCTCTCCGCGCCGTATAAAGCATGCAGTACTTGGCAATACAAACTACTGTGCGTATAGTTGGTATTACAAGGTACTAGGTATGAAAAGTATTCTGCCTGGGCAGATTCCTCCATACCGCCGGAAAGAAAGCACAACGCTATGCCCAAACGTCCACAGACACAACTGAAGAAAGGGGTACTTGAGCTCGCCATTCTCAAGCTGATTTCTCGCGAAGAGCTCTATGGCGCGGCACTCGTCGCAAAGCTCAACGCCTACCCCCACCTCAGCGCGCCCGCGGGAACCGTCTACCCCCTACTCTCGCGGCTGACCACCAACGGCTTGATTAGCAATCGCTGGGAGGAATCCCCCAAAGGGCCGCCGCGCAAGTACTACTCACTGACAGCCAAAGGAAAGCAAACACTCACGCAACTGCATCAGGACTTCATCGACCTATCCGCCGACATGACCGCACTATTTTCCGAGGAGCCCCAATGAACACCTACCTCACTGCCATTGACCACAAACTGCGCGAAATCGGCATATCGCACGCACAACGCAAGGCGATCATCGCCGAGCAGGAGAGTCTTCTGCAAGAGCTTAACGACGTCCACGCGGACCTGACCGAAGAGCTGGGAACGGCGACCGACTACGCAAATTGCGTAGCCGAACAAGTTGGCGAACCAAACACCTTGCGCAGGTACCTCTCCAAACCGCTTCGGGTATTTACCAAAAGCGGTCGCGCTTCCCTGTGGAACATGGACGACCCGCGGATCCTCCAACCTCACCTGTTGGGTTTTGGCTGGTCTATCAACTGGGCCGCAGTAGCGACCAAGCTGGGGATTGTCCGACCGGACGATATTGACGGTGAGGTTATCTCTGAAATTCCAGCTCGCACACTGCAGGCGACCGCTCTTCTCCCCGCGGCCGTGACGGTTGCGCACGGAGTCGCACTGGCTATGTCCTGGAAGCAGTTGCCTGCAGAAGTCCACACCAAATGGAAGCTAAACGGCGAGGCAGTTCAGAAGACAGCACCGAAGGAAACTCTGCTTCTTCCCTTCGTGGTTTCTACGGTCGGAGCTGGATTTTCAGCTGCTTCGCTGCTCAAGGCAGATGACCGTGAAGACGCGCTGCGCGTTGCGTCCCTAGGCGCGCTCGCAAGCACAATTGCGCCATCTCAGCTGATCGGCATTCTCACGGAAGAAAACTCCAAGCTCAATCCAGCATTTGTGCGAGCTGGCGTTGCCCTCACTTCGGCCGTGGCTTCGTCTGCCTGCCTCGTCCTGCCCCTCCGAGCTGGGCTGAAGGCTGCGTGGAAGAAAGCTGGAGCAGCTTAAATCACGGTGCAGGATACATCAGCAGGTGAAAGACACATCAGCAAAATTGCTGTAATCCCGAATGTTGTACACAACCTCTACCACCTCGAGTGAGGCTATCCCCCTGGTTCAGTTGTGTTTTCGGTTGTGTTTCTACTCTCAACCTTCCTGGTGTTTTTACCTTCTCAATCCCCCAATTAATTTTTTAGCGCAGCTAAACAAGTCACGCCTGAAAAAAGCCACTTCACGACACAGGCGTCACCTCATGCCAGCTGTGGAGGTGGCATGAGGTGACATAGGTGTCGTGAAGTCGCGGATGAACTGGGGCGGGGCCGCACCTGCTTAACCGGCTCGCTTAACCGGCTCGCTTAACCGGCTCGAGAACTTCCTTGCCCATCATGAACGGGCGCAGCGCCTCCGGAATCACCACAGAACCATCGGCCTGCTGGTGGTTTTCCAGAATGGCGACCAGCCAACGCGTCGTGGCCAGCGTGCCATTTAGGGTGGCGCAGTACTGAGACTTGCCATCGGCATCGCGGTAGCGGGTCTTCAAACGACGAGCCTGGAAAGTCGTGCAGTTCGAAGTCGAGGTCAACTCGCGGTAGGTGTTCTGCGTCGGCACCCATGCCTCGGTATCGAACTTGCGGGCAGCCGATGCACCCAGGTCACCACCAGCAACATCGATGATGCGGTACGGAACATCGACCGCGGCCAGCATCTCGCGCTCCATGTTCAGCAGCTTCTGGTGCTCTGCCTCCGCCTGCTCCGGCGGACAGTAGGAGAACATCTCCAGCTTGTCGAACTGGTGTACGCGCAGGATACCGCGGGTGTCCTTGCCGTAAGAGCCCGCTTCACGACGGAAACAGGAAGACCAACCAGCGTAGCGACGCGGCCCCTCCGACAGGTCAATAATCTCGTTGGAGTGGTAGCCGGCCAGCGCGACTTCCGAGGTACCGACCAGGTAGAGGTCATCTTCCTGCAGGTAGTAGATCTCATCGGAGTGCGCACCGAGGAAGCCAGTACCCGACATGGTCTCCGGACGAACCAGCACCGGCGGCACCATCAGCTGGAAGCCATTCTGAGTTGCCTTCTGAGCAGCCAGGTTCATCATGGCCAACTGCAGCATGGCACCGTAACCGGTCAGGAAGTAGAAGCGGGAACCGGAGACCTTGACGCCACGCTCCATATCAATAAGACCCAGCGACTCACCGAGGTCCAGGTGATCTTTGGGCTCAAAGTCGAACTGTGGAATCTCACCGATTTCCTCCAGCACGACAAAGTCATCTTCGCCGCCGGCGGGCGCACCCGTAACGATGTTGCCAATCAGGTACTGCAGGCGCTCGACCTCAGCCTCGGCTTCCTTCTGCTCCGCTTCGGCTGCCTTCACGGCGTCGGAAAGCTCCTTGGCCTTCTCCAGCATGGCCGGGCGCTCTTCCTTCGACGCCTGACCAATCTTCTTGCCGAAGCCCTTCTGCTCTGAACGCAGCGCGTCGGTGGAGGCAATAACCTCACGGCGCTTAGCGTCAGCTTCCAGCAGCTGATCGACCAATGCCGGGTCCTCACCACGGGTGCGCTGGGACTCGCGGGCTACTTCAGGGTTTTCGCGAAGAAATTTGAGATCAATCACGTCCCCTAGAGTACCTGGTTTACGTCGGCAAGCAGGCACAAGGCTTGCTAGAGTGCCGCTTCCGCTCCTGAGGCGACCAGCAGCGCGCCGAGGACGAGGAAGATCACGCCGGCGACAGTGTCAATCCACGGCCCTGCCAGCACCATTCGCTTGACGACGGCATCCGTCGACACCACGATTGCGATAAATAGGAAGAAAGCGATTTGGGAGACGATTAGCACCAACGTACAAAGCACAAGCGTCCCCACGGATGCGCCTGCGGGAATGAACTGTGAAAGCACTGCCGCGAGGAAGAGAACAATCTTCGGGTTCGACATGTTGGTGAAAAAGCCCTGGCGGAACGTCGCCTTCGGCGACCGGAGCGCCTCGCTTCCCAGGGCTGGTGCGGCACCGGCGCGCAGTTCGCGGAGAGTATTGATGCCTGCCTTGGCCATACTGATACCCATGTAAATGAGATAACAGCCACCGACAAGCTGGATTACGCCCATCAGCAAAGGATTGGCGGTGATGACAGCTGCGAACCCAAAAACTGTGAGGGTCATCCAGATAGTGGCGCCAGTACTGATACCCGCAACCGCTGCGATCGCGTGCTTTCGGGATTTGGTGGCAAGGCGCAGGATTAAGAAGACGTCAGGCCCTGGTGAGGCCATACCAATAATGTGGACGCCCAGCAGGCTGAGTAGTGCAGTCCAGGTCAAGACTCGTGTCCTCGGGTAGCGAACAAATACCGGACTATTGTAGTGCCTGAAGTTATTGAGCAAACTCGGACCGCAAACTCGGACAGAGCGTTACCTTGTCCACAGGCTCATTGGCGGTGCACAATGGGGTCACTATGGCTGATGACAATATGAACCAGGATCGCGAGCACGCTGCCGCCACAGACACTGACTCCGGTGCAGGTACTGGCGCAGATGCCAGCGCTGGTGCATCCTCCGCAGCCGGCAACGATGCCAACGCTTCGAATAACTCCCGTGGAAGCTGGGGAATGCGCGCTTTGTCGACGGCAATGCTGGTTGGCGCCGCGGGAATGGCATTCGCGCTGCAAGCGGGAGTCATCGAGCCACCGAGTGGGCCACTTGGGGGCAAGGGTTCGTCGGCAAGCGCGTCATCGTCGACAACGACGACCATCGTCGACAAGGAGACGACGGCGTTCACCAGCGCAACCGCGGGCAACTGTCTGGACTGGAATCTGGCAGAAGATTTGAATGTTTCTGACTTCCGCGTCGTGCCCTGTGAGCAGCCGCACGCTTATGAGGTCGCCAAGAAACTGAATCTCGCCGATTACGAGGAACATCCGGGGCAATACGCCAAAACTGCCAACTACCCGACAGCGGACAATTTGGTGGCTCTGCAAAATGGCGTGTGTCGCAACACTGTGACTGAATACCTGGGCGGCCAGTACGATCCAGACGGTCGATTTATCACGGCGCCGATCATTCCTTCACCTAGCCAGTGGGAAAAGGGTGACCGAACCTTCCTGTGCGGTATCCAGGTCGTCGATGAAGACGGCAACACGGCGCACATGTCCGGTCCTGCGGCCGGGCAGGACCAGTCCCGCGTGTTCGAGGGCGGCCGCTGCGTGACATTGGACGAAAACGGCGCCATCCGCCAGGTGCCGTGCGTGGAAGATCATCTGATGGAGTCGACGGGAGTTGTCAATCTCCGCGACCATTTCGGTGACAACGTCCCCACTGACCAGGAGCAAAATGATGTGCTCGCGGAACAGTGTGTGACTCTCGCGCAGAATTACCTCGGCGGTGACGACCCGCTGTATAACTCCACGCTGCTGCCATTTTGGACATCACTGTCGCAGGAGTCGCTCAATGCCGGCTCGCGCAGTGTGAACTGCTGGTTGATTAAGGACAATGGCCAGGGCGGGTTCTCCACTCTCAACGGCCACGCTAACGAGTCCTTCACTATCGACGGCCAGCCGCCCGTAGCTCCGCCACCGCGCAATCCGCTGCGGGAGGAGCAGGGTGACGCTGGCGCTGGCGCTGGCACAGGTGACGTCGGTGAGGTCGGTGCCGACGGTACTGGCGCAGGAGCAGGCGCTGCGGATAACGCAGTCGCTCCCGCCGGACAATAGAACAATCGGCCAGTAAAACAAGAGGACATTGCGAGGCAGCACCATAAATGGTTGACGTTAGCCCGGAGCGGTTCGATGCACTTGTCGATGAGGCCATCGACCGCATCCCCACGCAGTTTCTCGACCAGCTCGATCAGGTCATCATCCAGGTCCACCCGTATAACCTCGACGAACCCACACTGCTGGGCCTCTACGAGGGCATACCTCTGACCGAGCGTTCTAACAACCACTGGGGTCCGCCTGACCAAATCAGCCTGTATCGCGACATGCTCTGCCGCATCAGCCGCACCGAAGAGGAGCTGGTGGAGCAGATTCGGGTCACTCTCCTGCATGAGATCGGGCATTATTTCGGCCTCGAGGAGGAGGATCTGGACCGACTCGGCTACGGATAAGTTTGTCCCGCCGTGCACGGTCTCGTCCCTCTCGCGATGCTGTCCCCTCCCCTCTTCTTCCCTGTAGCCTTAATAACCATGAGCGACAACTCGAGCGAGAAGCCAGAAATCAGGGTCGGCGACAGGGAGCGCAACGCTGCCATGGAGCGTCTCGGCAATCATTTCGCTGATGGCTACTTGGATGTCGATGAGTTCTCCAAACGCGCCGAAAGTGCTGCTTCCGCTAAAACTCGGGCAGAACTGCAAACTCTCTTCGCGGACCTGCCCGCTGAGGTCTCCCCCGAGAGTTCACAGGGCACCCCGGCTAATCCGCAGCATCAAAGTGTCGATCAAGAGCTGCAAAACCTGATGAAAAAGGGCCGCCAGCTCAACATTGTTGATTCTGCTGCAGGCGTTATCGTATGTGTCACTATCGTTCTGATGTTTTTCACCAATATCGATAACGCGTGGCTCGGCTTCATCGTCGCTGCGGCCGTTGCCCTTATCGGGCGCGCCGCCTTGAACATCAATGATGACGAAGAAGAGCTCCTCAACGAAATCAACGAAGAGGAATCCAAGCGTCGCACGGAACGCCTACGCCTGGCAGCGCAGAAGCGCCGCGAGATTCAGGAAGGCCAGCAGTAACGGTCAGCAGTAACGGTCGCCGTTTCGCTCCCTTCTAGGGCAACTCGCTGTCGCCCCAGCGACGCACATCCCACGCGCGCGGTTCAATGCCAGCACGCTTGCCGACGGCCGCTGCGTTCGGAACCAGCTCAATTCGCTCGGTATTGGCAATGCGGTGTCGCAGTGCGTATTCCGGATCCACCCCGGTCAGATACTGCCCAATCAGACGAATAGCCGCGCCGTGGCTGACAATGACGACATCCTTGCTGCTGCCCTCCCTGGACTCCTTGGATTCACCACCTGTCGCTCCTGCCTGCTCCAGCAGCTGCTGTAGCGTCGGCAGGTATCGGTTCAGCACGTCAGCACCGGATTCACCGCCGGGAAGACGATACTCCAGCTCCCCATTGAGCCACTGGTAGAAGGCGCGCATGTACTCCATGTGCGCATCGCGATCATTGCGCCCCTCAAGGTCGCCGGCCTGAATCTCGTGGAGACCACCCTCATGGCGGATGCGAACGGAAGTCTCTCCCAGGCGGTGCAGACTCGCGACCGCGCCTGCACCAGTTTGGCGTGCACGCAGGGCATGGGATGTGACGATGTCACCGATTCTGTGGACGTCGGGAAGCAAAAGACGTCCCAGACTGCGCGCCTGCCTCACACCGAGGTCGGTGAGCGGTGCGCCCGGCAATGCGGTATCCAGGCGGCGGTTGATGTTGCCGGTGGTCTGCCCGTGGCGGATGAAAATGATGCGCTGGGAATCAACCGGCATGACAGATTCAGGGCGGTCTGGGCGGTCATCGAGGAAAGGCAGCTGTCCAACTGGATTTTCGGGCGCGGCGGGTGTCATGTTTTACCTTCGTCCTTCCTTGAGCGCGTCGACCCATTCAATTGACTGGGAGATATCCGGCGGCGGGGTCATAATGCTGCGGCGACCGCCCTCAGCGACCGGCCAAGATCCCAGATACCGCAGGTCTTCGGCGTATTCGTGCAGTGCCGCGAGAGCCGCCGCAACCTGTGCATCATCAACGTGGCCGTTGCAGTCAATGTAGAAGCGGTAGAGGCCGAAGAGCTCTCGTGTCGGCCGCGACTCGATGCGGGTGAGGTTGACCTGTCGCACTGCGAACTCATTCATGGCGCGCATCAGTGTGCCGGGCTGGTTCGGCAGCGTGAAGGAGACCGAGGTCCGGTCGGCACCGGTGCGCGGCGTCGGCACACCAGGGCGCCCCACCAGCAGGAAACGGGTTCGGGCACCGCGCACGTCGGCGACCTCAGTGGCCAGCGCCTCAAGTCCGAGCAGCTCACCCGCGCGGGCCGGGGCAGCGCAAGCGTCGTGGGTACCCTCGGCGACCTGGTGAGCCGCCGCCGCATTGGAGCTGGCCTGATGAACTTCCACGCCCGGAAGGTTGGCATCCACCCACTGTTTGACCTGCGGATACGCCACAGGATGTGTCGTAAAAGTACGCACCTGTTCCGCCGTCGTACCGGGACGGACCAGGATAGAGAAGACCACCCCGACCTCGGTTTCACGGAAAACCTGCAGCTCCGGCCCAGCAGCGAGGGCATCAAAAGTTGGTGTGACGGGACCGTCCACGCTGCTTTCGATAGCCACGCAGGCAAAGTCCGCTTCCCCTCGGCGCACGGCTCCAAGCGCGGCCGCGGGACTATCCACCGGCACCGCATTGACCGCGGATTCCCCTGCCGGATCAATCTCGCCAGCACGCGCCATGTCCCACAGCGCCTGCTCGGTGAATGTGCCCGCAGGACCCAAATAAGTAACCGTCGTCATAAGCTCAGATTAGAGGGCTTCTACACTTATTGCATGACCTTTTCTTCCGAGATGCCCGCCCGCGCCCTCACTGAAGCCGTGCGCAGTGGCGCAATCTCGGTATCGGAGATCGTTTCGGAATTCGCCACGCTTGCCGACGACGCCGCGACCAATCCCGCCCGTTTCGGTATTGCCACGTCCTTGGCCGAGCACGCTGTCGACCGCGCGCGCAGCCTCACTGCCGAATCCGAACCCGCCCGGCGCGCTAGCCACGGACTCCCGCGTGACCTCCTAGGTCTGCCAGTGGCAATCAAGGACCTATTCACCATCGCTGGTGTCGAATGCACGATGGGCTCGACCAACTTGGCTTTCACCGCCACCGAAACCTCGGAACCCGTGGCGAAACTGCTGGCTCGCGGCGCGGTCCTCACGGCGACAACGCACACCTCCGAGGTCGGGATGACGGCCTACACCGAGCCGATTGGCTACCCGGCCCCAGAAAACCCCTACTTCGCCACGCCCAATCAGCTGTCCAATCAGCCGGATACCACGCCACGCACTCCCGGCGGTTCCTCGGGCGGCAGCGCGGTGGCTGTCGCAACTGGTGTCGTTCCCGCAGCTCTGGGCTCTGACGGCGGCGGTTCTATCCGTGTGCCCGCCGCCTGCTGTGGCCTCGTTGGGTTGAAGCCAGCACACGATATTGCGGGTGGAAATCTCTCCACGCCCGCCTTCCTCACTCGCACAGTTGATGACGCAGCGCTACTGGCCGGAGTGCCCTTTTCCGCAACCTCGCATGCTTTCCGACGGCCCCAGCGTCCCCTTCGCATCGGTGTCACTGTCAGCCCTTTTCATGCTGAGGTGGACGTCGATAAGCGCTGGGCAAACGGTGCGTGGGCGGCGGCTGACCGTCTTGCCGACGCCGGGTACGACGTGGTGGAAGTGCCCAGCCCCTACGATCCGGCAGGTCCGGACGTGTTCGAGATTTTTCGACGGACCATCACGCGAATGGCCACGAAATTGCCGCGCGCGGACTACTCCGAGATTGTGCAGTGGATTCGAGCCTGTGGCCAGGAGATTTCCGCAGCGGAGGCGACGGCGACACATCAGCAGCGGATGGCTCTGCCCGGCGCGATTCGGTCGCGTTGGGAAGTCGATGCGGTGATTACGCCAACGCTGGCGTTTGATCCGCCGCGTATTGGGCATTTCTCTGCGTTGGCGCCGTCGGAGGACTTTGACGAGCAAACCCGGTGGACACCGTGGTTGTCGCTGTGGAATCTGACTGGGTGGGCGAGTGTGTCGGTGCCGATTGCTGTGCCGGGTACGAGCGGTGCCAGCGCCAACACAGTGCACCCCGCCACCAGCGTCAATATCGGTGCGGTGCGCTGCGGCGAGGCAGAGCTACTGGAGATGGCTAGCGTGCTGGAGGCTGCTAACGCCAACTAGCGCACGTACTTCGCCGCCATTGCCGCCGCCTGTCCGGCGTATCCGCCACCAAAAAGCACCGCGTGCATGAGCACGGCGTAGAGCTGATGGAGTTCGCAGCTCTCGGCGAAATCCGGCAGGGGATGTACGGATTCGTAGCCACGCAAGATCTCGTTGAAGTGCGTTGCCCCGAATAGCGCCAGCAGTGCCAGATCTTCCTCGCGGGCTCCGCCGTGCGCTGCGGGGTCAATCAAAATCGCGCCGTCTGCATCCCACATGAGGTTTCCCCACCACAGGTCACCGTGGACACGCGCAGCGTCTGGCTCGTTGTCGAAATCTCCAGCCAAGAGTCGGTCAATGAGCTGGTCAAAGATATCTAGCTGACGGTTATTGTAGGAGTTTTCCAACTTTCCAAGCGTGGGCAGCAGACGTCCTTTCGCCCAGTATTCACCGAAGCTCTCCCGTGGAGTCAGGTCCATCTGTAGTGGCTGATCCAGCGGACCGAAGTAGCCGTGCCCCTCCCACTCATCGGGGCCGGCACCCCAGCCAGCGGCGCCCAGATTGTGGGTAATAGCCAACGATTTTCCAAACTCGTACGCTGCCTGTGGATTCGGCGCCATCGACTCAATTCGACGCAATTTCAGCGCATGCCCGCTCACGCCCAGCACATCCACGACGCGCGCACCACCGTCAGATTCGCCCTCGCGCAGCCAGTCCAGCCCCGCCGCCTCACAGGCGAAGAACCCTCGAGGAACACCATGTCGGCTCTTGACATAAACATCCGACTCGTTGACTGCACGTTCGTAGTTCTGGTTCATTGCGGACATATTTCCAGCATATTCTTCTTCGGTCCCAAACCCTTTCAGCACGTCGCACGCAGGGTAACGCCAGCGCTACCAATACTTGTATTGCTGTCTCGGTTCTCTTAGTGCACTGTCGTTGCCTATTCTTAATTGGTATGGAAGGCAACTTCGACGACTCGCGCATTGCCCGCGACCGATACGGCAGGCCGCTCAAAGATCGCTATGGTCGCCCCATCTACCGCCGTGTGGACGAGGCGTCGCCGAAGCATGCTCGCTCCCGTGCGGCCGATTCGCGTGGCGCTTCACGACGCCCCATCCCTCCCCGCCCGAACCGCCCTTCTCGGGCAGGGGCAGCCCGCCCAGCGCCTATGCCTCCACGCAGGTCTAGGCCGCAACCAGAACGTCGGCAGGCGCCACTGAACGAAACGCGCATTGAGTCCCGTCCACCGATGAACCGGACCGGTAGCGGACGCGCTGGCAGCGATCCGCGGTTTCCTCCACCCGGCTATAACCCGGATGCGGATTTCCAATCTTCCTCGCAGGGTTCGTCGCAGGACTACTACAGTGCCCCACAAACAGCGAGTTCTGGCCGTGGTGGACGCCGCAGCAGTCGTGGCGGAGCCGGTGCCAGGTCGAGCTTCCGCATGCCACGCATGCGGCTGCCACGCTTGCGCTTTAAATCCATCATCCTGGTTGTCGTCATCTTCCTTGTCGCCACGATGGCACTTGTTGACATCCGCCTGACCAGGGTCGACGCGTTCTCAGGTCTGGCAAATCGCCCTGCCAATACGATGTCCTCCAACTGGTTGCTCGTCGGTTCGGACTCTCGTACGGGCTTGTCAGAGGAAGATGCCGCCAAGCTATCGACGGGCAGTGGTGATTTCGGCCAGCGCACAGACACCATCATGATTGCCCACATTCCGGTGTTCGGTAAGCCGAAGTTGGTCAGTATCCCGCGTGACTCCTTCGTGGATATCCCGGGCAATGACAAAAACAAGATCAATGCGGCATTCGCATTTGGTGGCCCCCAGTTGCTCATCGACACCGTAGAGAAAAACACTGGAATTCACATCGACCACTACGCCGAAATTGGCTTTGGCGGTTTCGCCGGTGTCGTCGACGCTGTCGGTGGCATCGAAATGTGCCCTGAAGAAGCCATCGACGACCCGCTGGCAGGCCTGAATATTCAGGCCGGTTGCCAGAAATTCGATGGCGCGAGTGCCCTGGGTTACGTGCGCACGCGTGCTACCGCCCAGGGAGACTTGGACCGCGTAGAGCGGCAGCGTGAATTCATGAGTGCGCTGATGGGACGGCTGAAGTCACCTGCGGTATGGCTCAACCCCTACCGCTGGATTCGCCTGGCCAATGCTGGCACTAAGGCCGTGCTCGTCGGCGATGGTGACCACGTCTGGCATCTGACCTGGCTGATGTTGCGCATGCTCTTCGGTTCCGATTCTCTTACCGTGCCCACCTCAGGCGCCATGGATACCGGTTATGCGGGCAATGTGCTGCTCTGGGACGAAATCGAAGCGCCAACACTTTTTGCGGAGCTGAGATAGCCAAGAGAGTAGCTAAAACTGCTTCAGATAACTTAGAGGCAACTAACGCGTGTGGCTCAGTTTTTCGCTGAGCCACACGCGTTAGTTCTTAAACCAGTTCCGCCAGGCTGTCTAGGTACCTAGTTCCGAATGGTCACCTGACGGGACACGATGGTCTCACGGGACTTACGCTCCTCGGCGGTCAGCGGCTCTTCGCTGGCCAGCGCCTCAGCGATACGCTTGTCGGCCTCTTCCACGGCAGCAATCCAGTGGTCGTGCGGCTTGGTGTTATCCAGGTCCCAGACCGGCACCAGCACGCCATCGGTACGGAAGACACCGGCGAACTTCGTGCCCTCTCCCAGCGAGAGGTTGTCCGCAGCGTGCACGCGTGCCAAGGCATCCAGCAGCGGCTTCTCATCTTCACGACGCACCCAGCGGATGTGGGCGCGCTCGCCCGGATCAATCCACCACACAGCACCAGCGACCTTCGCATCCAGGCGGTATGACGGGAGAATCGCGTCGTTAGCCACGGCCAGGTTCTGCTCGATCATCGGGGTGCGTTCAATGCCCTTGGGAATCCACCACTCGAAGTCCTGGTGGACCTCCATGTTGTCGAGATCCACGGCGGTCAGGACGTCGGTAAGCGGTGCAGCTTCGCCGTCAGTAGCGGCGGAGAGCTGCTGACCCGGCTCTGCATCGCAAGCCCATGCCAGCGCACGGGAGAGATCCGCAGCGCCGTCATTGGTGCGAGCCTGCGTCTGCAGCGCGACGAAAGCCTCATTGCCCTGGTCAGCGGCACGCGTCAGTGCGGCTACGCCACCCGGCAGCACGGTGCAGAGCTTGATGTCACGCTCAGCGTCAGCGACCGTGACCGGAATGACCACAGCCGGAGCGAACTCGCGGACAGCCACGATGTCAGCCTCTTCGTCGAAGTCCTTGAACGGACGCGGATTGCCCAGCAACGCTGCACGCTCAGCAGCGCGGGCTGCCAGCTTCGCCTGACGGCGGCTCATGCCCTCCGGGGCCTGATTATTCTTCTTACGAGATTTCTTTCCCACAAGGCCACAGAATACCTATTCGCAGTCCGTAATTCGCGACTGCCTGGGCTACTTATAAAAATCGTCGACGAATTCGCTCGCCGTTCCTTCGAAAAGCTGCTTGTCGACGGCCATTGCGCCCGCCTCCCCCTGTTCATCGGTAGCTTCGCTGGGGATGAAGCCCTTGGACCAAAAACCGGGCTGGGTGCGCTCGCGACCTGCCCCAACGGGAATGTTGCGATGCACTTCCTCGGGAGCCAACACGTAGCGGAGTAGCCGAGCCGTAAGGGCAGTTGTCACACAAGCTAAAACAGTGATGATTCCGGCCTGGAAGTACGTCCTGGACACGTCGGCAGCGATAAACCAACCCGTTGCAAGTGGCCACAAAACGCAGGCCAGATACCAGATAAAGCGACCTGGCCCCATTACGGCAGTGACTCCTGTTTCAGCCAACGCGACCACGGGTCCCGTGATGTTGCGCACTGGCCACATGTGCATCGTGCGCACATCCGTTGCCGTGCGCGACAGCAGTGGGCGGGCATACGTTGCGCGGTCACGCAGCACCTGGAGGGTCTTGTAGACCGAAAAACCCAGCCCAATGAGGGAAACCATTCCGCAGAGACCGAAAGCCCATGCTCCCAGTTCGCCGAGGAGGGAAACCACCAGATCCTGACCTGGACTCAGAATGCTCATCCAGATGAATACGGTAAATGCGGCGAATACTCCAGCGCCGCTCATTGCCCATCGAAAGACGCTGTCCGCACGCTTGCGAACAATCTCATCGGCCTTCCAGCGCGGCGTCACACCTGTGATGGCCGAATCCGAGACAGTCGGCTGCCAGCTCTGCTGCGGTGGCAGCACCACCTGAGGTGGGGACTGCTGTGGCTGCTGTTTTGGAGACTGCGGCGGCACAGCCCACCCCGCGTTTTCTGCCTGTTCATTAGACATTTTCCGCAGGGCTCCTCTCTTACGCGCGGCCGGCTTCTTCCGCAGTCTTTTCTCCCACGGTGTTTTTAGGTGCGCTCCCCCTAACCTACCCAAACTAGCCCGGCCCCTAACCCAGCCACTAGTCCGACCAGCTGCGAATCTTCCGCAGCATGATGCGGCTCTTACGCTGCGAACGTCCCATCTTCCGGGCCAGGTTGTTCAAAATCGCGATGGCCTCGGTAATGTGCGGCCCCTTGTTCAGCATCACGCACTCGGCACGCAGGGCGAAGGCCGCATCGGTAATCTCCGCGCGGGACGGCAGGCCGGCCTTGGCCATGTTCTCCAGCACCTGAGTACCCAGAATGGTCGGCACACCGGCTGCCTGCGCCAGCGTCAGAATCTGGCCTGGGACCTCACCCATACGGTCGAAGCCCAGCTCCACAGCCAGGTCACCACGAGCAATCATCAGACCGGACTTGGCGCGCTTCATGCTGGCGATGATGATTCCCGGCAGATTCTGGAATGCCGGAATAGTCTCAATCTTCAGCACAACACCCAGGTTCCGAGCCTTCGACGCCAGGTCCTCGCGGCCCGCAGCCTCATGTTCCGCCGCAATCTCATCGAGCACCTTGTAAACGTACTCAGCATCCCCCTGCGTGCGAATAAAGCTCACCGCAGCAATATCCGCATGCTCCACCACAAAGCGCAGGTGCTCAATGTCTTCGTCGGTAAGCGAATTGAGTGGCAGGTCGGTGTTCGGCAGATTGATGCCCTTATGCGCCGCCAGCGGCTGACCATTCGGCTTCGTACGCAGGACACGCAGCCGGGCATCGACGTGACTATCTTCGCTTGACGACGTCTCGGAGACCTCAACCACCTCAGCGCCGAGCGCACCGTCGTCGAAAAGCACCGGATTGCCCGGCTTCAGAGCCGCCACGGCAGACGGCAGCGAACAGGAGACGCGTGGAATTTCATCGTCAGTGCGTGGAATGGTGGTGATTTCCTCGCGGCTGGTGAGAATAAACTCATCACCGGTGTGGAAGCGCAGCTTTTGCACGGTCGGTGGCACGCCACCAGCGCGCGTGACCTCGTAGTTGCTGCGCAGGTGTGTTCCCTCGGCAATCCAGGCGTTCTTTTCGCCCTCGGCGAGGACAGCCTCGACCTCGCCCTCGGAGTCGGTGTCGATGCGCACAACAGTGAAGTGACGCTTCGCCGAGCGGGAGTCATGCAGCGTAATGACATCGTCAAGCTGCAGCTGTTCCAACCACCCCTGATCTGCTTCCAACGGCAGTGCGGGACGCCCCGGCAAATCGCTCGGAGCTGGCTTGGGGTGCTCATCCAGTCGCGGAGTCAGCCAAATCTTGGACTTGGAGATGACCGTGCCAGCGTCGTCACGCACAACACGGGCGCGCCCCACACGCGGCCCCGGTTCGATATCGCCCGTGCGCAGCTTCGGACCAGCCAGATCCATGGACACGAAGATGCGGCGACCGGCCTTCTCAGCTGCAGCATTGACGTTGTCAATCATGCGGCTCCACTGCTCAGGTCCGTCGTGGGCGCAGTTGATGCGAGCGAGATCCATGCCAGCGGCAGCGAAGCTCTCCACCAACTCTGCATCGTCGGCGGCCTCGGCGGGCAGGGTCACCATAATGTGCGAAGTGACATCCGCGCGCTCCTGACCGAACAGCTCGGTGGCGTTGTTATCCAGGGCAATATCCGCGCGCTCATCGTCGGCAATAATGCGGGCGACATCGATGTCTGAGGTGCGCCCCGCCAGCGCCAACAGCGCGTTGAGAGCGAGCTCAAGGCGCCCCCGGGTGAAAGTCTCCACCGTGGTCAGACTGGTCACGCCGAGGTCGTGCAAGCTGTTTTGCAGCTCACGGATGTCAATTGTGCGCAGGTGTGCGTAGTGCAGCAGGTTTTCCGCGTGCCGACGGCGCTCTTCCGGCACCTCTGCGAGCAGTGCAGAAGCCTCCACCGAGACGTCGTCCAACTCTGTGATCAGATCAGTGACCTTGCTGATGAGGTCATCCAGACGCGGTACGGCCGCGCCGCTTTCAGTGTTGTCAGTTGCTGTGTCTTGAGGGCTCTGCGCTGCCATAGAGAAGGCACTCCTGTGTTGAAGACGAAGCGTTGGCCAGAGTCGGCCACGCGGGCCAATAGAAGGTGGGCATTCTCATTCTCAAATGAGACGGCCGAAAGCGCATGTCGAGAAGACATCTACTCTCGCTACCAGCAGTTACTTCCAGAATGGATCCTGCACATCTCGGAGCGTCTGAATGGACTTGTCCAGCTGCTTCTTTTCGTATTCGTCCAGCTCAAGCTCGATAACGCGGCGAATTCCTCGACGGTTCACAATGGCTGGTGTTCCGATGAACACGTCCTCATGACCGTATTCACCTTGCAAGTATGCGGAGACCGGCAGAGCTACCTCTTGGTTCTGGAAAATGGCGCGCGTAATGCGGGCCAGCCCCATACCGATTCCGTAGGAAGTGGAGCCCTTGGCATCGATAATCTCGTAGGCGGCATCACGGGTTCGGATGAAGATGTCCTCCAGCTCGTCGTGAAGCGCGGGGTCGGCGGCGAGGCGCTTGGACAGACTGACGCCTGCAACGTTGGCGCTGGACAACACCGGCAGCTCGGAGTCGCCGTGTTCACCAATGATGTATGCGTGCACGCTCATCGGGGAAACATCGTAGTATTCACCCAGCATGTAACGGAAACGTGCGGTGTCCAGGATGGTGCCGGAGCCGAAGACACGGTTGTGTGGCAGCCCGGAGTACTTCCACGCGGCGTATGTGAGTACGTCGACGGGGTTGGAGGCGATCAGTAGGAGCCCATCAAAACCGCTGGCCATGACGGAATCGACGATGGACTTCATAATTTTCATGTTCTTGTCCACCAGCTGTAGGCGAGTCTCGCCGGGCTTTTGTGCTGCGCCTGCACAGATGACTACCAGCGCGGCATCGTCACAGTCGGCGTACGTGCCCTGAGTGACTTTGGTGCGCGACGACGCCCACACGACGCCATGGTTTAAGTCCATGACGTTGCCCATCGTCTTCTTTTCGTCGATGTCAATGATTGCCAAATGGTCGACAGTGCCTTGGTTGACCAGTGAGTACGCATATGCCACGCCGACGTCGCCAGCGCCGATCAGCACGACCTTATTTCCTGTGGATAGCTTCATAGCCCTCGGATCCTTCTCAACCGATTCGGAAAACGTTGCGACACCCCACAGGCTACGCTTTGTGCGGAAAACTGGCGCGAGATGAATAAACCCCGTGGAAAAAATTTTGCCATGATGGGAGTTATGGGATTCCTGCGTCGCGCATTTACTTCGATTGCGCCCTCGATTGCGTCTACGGGCAACACACCTGTAGCTCAGCCAATCGAAACCACCAGGACAGTGCGAGCTGCACGAGCAGCGCGAACGGGAATTACAGGAGTCGCTGGCACAGCTGGCATGGCCAAAGCGCTGGGCGCAGTCGGCACCGGCAGTCTGATGGCGACCAAAGTCTTTCGCGAACGCCTCCTAGGTACCGGCCCTGGCACTATCCGCAGCGCACTGCGAGCGGGCATTCCCTCCAACCCCGGTCTAATTGGTGCAGAAATTGCGTCATGGGCTGCCTTTAGCCCCTCGCTGATGCCGCGTACTCGGATCGCCACCGTTACTGTGACCTTCCTGGCACAGCTGGCGGGCCATGTCACCGGAGTGGCTATCGGCTATGGCTACAACACGACGATGCGGCGTCTGGCCAGCACTCCGCTCAGCCGCTTTGCGCCGGCACCTCGACACGAGCGCGCACTGGCCGTGACCTGGCATGTTGCCACCACGGCCACCACCGCGGCGCTGTGGCTGCGCTCCATTTCCCAGCAGCGCGAAATTGGCCGCCTGGTGGGCAAGGATGAGCAGGAATCCGCACGCAGCCAGTTCGCCTCCACAATGATTGCCAGTGGTCTCTACCTGACCACTCGGGGGCTCTCCGCGCTGGCCAATCGCGGCTATGACTTACTGCGGGACAACCTCCGCCCCTGGCTGCCGCGCGGTCTCGCCCCGGTTCTCAGCGGTGCCATCGTCGGTGGTGCCGTGGCCGCCAGCATTGATCGACTGCTTATCCGTCGGACTTTGGAGTCCATCGCCAAGAAGTCCCGATACCTGAATACCCTGGTAGTTCCAGGCCGCATGCAGCCCTGGGAGCCGGAACGTTCCGGGAGTCCATGGTCTTTGGAGCCGTGGTACGCACTCGGCGCCGAGGGGCGCGTCTTCGTCGCCGAAGGCCCCCGTGCCCGAGATTTGGCGGTGGTCACTGGCAAGCCGCTCTCCGAACTGCAGGAACCCATCCGCATTTATGCGGGCAAGGTGCCAGGTCGTTCTCTGCGGGAACAGGCGGAGCTCATCATCCGCGAGATGCACCGCACCGGCGCGTTTCGGCGCGATCATCTGGTTGTCTTCACCACCACCGGCACCGGTTGGGTGCCACCGTGGTCGGCGCAGGCTGCAGAGTTCTTGACCCTTGGCAACTGCGCCACTGTCGCTCTGCAGTACTCTGACCTCCCCTCCCCAGTGGCATGGCTAACGGACCACGAAACCCCAATCGCGGCTGGCCACACCCTTATCCATCGGGTGTTGCAGGAAGTCGACAAGATGCCGGAGAACGACCGGCCAAAGGTCTACGTCGCCGGTGAATCCCTCGGCGGGTTTGGCGGTCTCGGCGCATTCGAGAATTCCGCTGACATGCTCGCACGCGTCGACGGTGCTGTCTGGACGGGCGCACCACAGTTCTCCGCGATGTGGAAAGAGCTGACGCACCGTCGGACAAAGGGGTCTCCGGAAATCGCTCCAGTCATCGACGAGGGGCGAAACATCCGCTTCGCTACGCGCCCCGACGAGCTGTACCACTCCTTCTATGGCACCAAGTTCGGGCCGTGGGAATTCCCGCGCGTCGCATTCCTGCAGCATGCCTCTGACCCCATCGTTTGGTGGGATTACCCACTGGCCTGGCGCCGCCCCGACTGGCTTGCAGAGCGCGTCGGCCGCGATGTTCTCCCCTCCATGCGCTGGCATCCGTTCGTCACCTTCTGGCAGGTGCTTATCGACGGCCTCGCCTCCGTCACCGTCCCCGGTGGTCACGGCCACCGGTACGAGGAAGAAATGTTGCCAACGTGGGCTTCCATCCTCGACATTCCGCTTGACGACGACCTGGGTGGCGCAGCCGGAATGCGCTTCAAGCGCGTGAGTAAGTGGATTCGCCGCACTCAGCCGCCGCGTTCATAAACTTGTGACAGATATCCCTGAACAGCATTTTTTATGAATTTCGCATTAATTGTATTGCTTAAATGGTTGCGCATCCACTCATCTTGAGTACCATCGACGGCACAACCTAAAAACGTGTTGAGGAGGAATTTTCCTAATGACTAAGTACGAACTTCCTGAGCTGGATTACGCTTACGACGCTCTGGAGCCGCACATCTCCGGCGAGATTATGGAGCTGCACCACAGCAAGCACCACGCTAATTACGTCAACGGCGCCAACGCTGCTCTGGAGAAGCTCGCTGCTGCTCGCGAGTCCGGCGACTTCGCAGCTGTTACCGGCCTGTCTAAGGACCTGGCCTTTAACCTGGGTGGCTACACCAACCACTCCCTGTTCTGGAAGCTGCTGTCCCCGAACGGTGGCGGCCAGCCGACCGGTGAGCTGGCTGAGGCTATCGAGCGCGACTTCGGCTCTTTCGAGAAGTTCCAGGCTCACTTCAACGCTGCTGCTCTGGGCCTGCAGGGCTCCGGCTGGGCTGTTCTGGGTTACGACACCATTGCAGAGCGCCTGGTTATTGAGCAGATGACGGATCAGCAGGGCAACCTGTCCATCAACCTGAAGCCGGTTCTACTGCTGGATATGTGGGAGCACGCTTTCTACCTGCAGTACAAGAACGTCAAGGCTGACTACGTCAAGGCTGTCTGGAACGTCTTCAACTGGGATTACGCTGCAGAGCTGTTCGCAGCTGCCAAGTAATTTCAGCTAACAGCGCGCGGCTTTTTACGCGTCCCTGCCGCGCGCTAAAGATGGCTTACCGGCTCGCTGACGGGGCTTACCCTCAGCGGGTCGGTTTTTTGTGTCTTGTTTGAGACCACTTTTGGTATTTCCCGGGCGGCACACGTAGCCGTCGTTTAGCGTTAGTGCCCATGAACACCAGCAACAATGTCAACGTCGCCTATGAATACCTCGCCGTAGCTGATTCAGAGGCGGCGAAAATCGCTGTCGTCAGTTTGGATCGCGGAGACAAACTCAACGGTCTAACACTTGAGATGCTGACCGAGCTGTCCGCCGTCGCCCGGAAACTGGCAGCTGACCGTGATCTGCGTGGCGTAATCCTACGTGGCGAGGGCAAATCGTTTTGCGCTGGACTCGATTTCGCCTCGGCATTTAAGAAGCCCTCACGCATCCTGCGCTCATTCGTCCCCGATATCCACGGCACAAACCTGTTCCAGCGCGCCTGCTGGGACTGGCGAGGCCTGCCGGTGCCGGTCATTGCGGCGGTGCATGGGCACTGCTACGGCGGTGGTCTACAGATTGCACTAGGTGCTGATTTCCGCATTACTACGAGCGATGCCAAGTGGTCAATCCTCGAAGCGAAGTGGGGACTGATTCCGGATATGTCCGGTATGCGAACCATCCTCGATGAGGTCAGCGCCGATACTGCACGTTGGCTGACCATGTCTGGCGAAGAACTCAACGGCAAGGAAGCAACTGAGATCGGTCTGGCGACGTGGGCCGTGGACACGGAGGACGCTGCACTCAAGCTGTCCAAGGAGAAGTTGGCACAGCTGGCGACACGCTCGCCGGATCAGCTGGCGGCGACGAAGCGGCTTTTCCGCGATGTGCACCGCTCTCCTCGCTCAACATTCCGTGCCGAGCGCACACAGCAGCTGCTGCTGTTAGCCCGCAAGAACACAGCCATTATTCGCAATGCTGCGATGAAGAAGGTCTCACCTAAGTTCGCCCGGCGCGGCACGTGGGCGCGTGGTTAGCGCGCTAAGGAACCGGCAGGTCATCCCCATGCGGCAGGTCCGCGGCCGCGCGCTGTGAATCCAGCCAGTCGCGGACGTGGGCTACCGATCGGCAGTCATCGCCGTTGTAGCGCAGCAGCATGGCGCGAGCCTCGGCTTGCGTGAGCTTTTCAAAGGACTGTTCCGAGACAAAGTCAAGGTCAGTGACCGTCGCAATGCGATACAGATCCAGCGATGCCTCGCCGTCAACATCGGCGTCGCGCCAGTGGAAGCCCGACCACGGGGCCACGACTTTAAGCCCCATGCCGACGGTGGAGAGGATCTGGCGACGGGCGACCTTCAGCATGTCCACCCAGTCCTCCGAGGCAATGAACTTGTCCACTTCTTCGCGGGTCGGCACCCGCACAATCTTTGTCGGGCCAGCTGCCTCGGAACTGGAACCAGCCGCATCGCCTGTAGCCAGCTCCGCCGAATCTGCGGGCACCACAAATTCCTGGCCGCCGAACCGGGTGGCGCTCTGACGCAGCCAATAGTTCTCACCCTCTGCCGCCCAGCAATAGGCGCGGAAGGTCTTGCCTTGTTCATGCGCCGCATTTCGACGACGCATCAGGTAATCCCAGAAAATCGCAAAGTTCCTGGCCTCTGCCGTGCCACCGAGCCCTTCTGGCCCCGGTGGCTCCCAGGTGATAAACCCGCGGTAGTCCTCCCCAGGCACCCACGTTCCCCACAGGTAGGCGCCATCGTTGGGGTACGCCTCCATATCGATATCCATCTCAATATCGCCACGCGGGGCCGATGTCTTAGCGGCTACCCGGAGCGCGTCGACGTCGGCAAGCCGCGCCCTCGCCATCCACACCTGCTCCTTGCTGACGTGCGGAGTGTTGGTACTGGCCTGCGCCAGTGCCGTGACTGTGTCGATGCCCACACTGCGCAACCGCATGGACTTATCGCCAGGTAGGAGGAGGGAAATATCGTCACTTGCGGTCAGCTCATCCAAGCAAAGGTCGTGGTGACGGCAGGTTCGGCACTCCCGGATGCGCCGTGGCGCCAGCGGCCAGGTGCCTGGCGTAAACCGTGACGGTCGCCCCTGAGTGGCAGCGACGGCATCACGCGCATCCCGCAACGCCATCCGGTACGAGGCCACGCGCGAACCTTCATCGGCAATGACAATATGCCGTGTATCCAGGTTCATCCCGGTGGCACTAATCGCCCCCACCAGGCCACAAGACACGCCCAGGCGGTGCAGTATCGCCGCTGCCTGCCCAAGCTTCACAGCATCGGGTCCGTAATGCCGTAGCTTCCACTCGTCCGCGACAACCATCGCCTGACGCAGGGTCCGTCCCATCACGCCATCACGCCCGAGCCGGTCAACGCCCAGCAGTCGCACCTGCATCGCCGCCGCACGCGCCACATTGCTTGACGACGGCTTACGCCGCCGGCCCGGTTTGCGCGCAGAGAGCAGGTGCCGTGTGACAACCAGGACCGGCATATACGTCGGGGAGGTCGTCTGTGGTGAATCATCGACCTTGACCAGCAGATCGGGGTGGCAAATCTCGTCGATTCCCGAGTACACCCCACCGGGAATCGGACGCTCATGCATGAGCACGCCACCGGTGATGACGCTTTCTCCGCGGGCGATGGCCTCAAGGGTATCCAGGTGAGCGTCCGGTCCCGAGGCCACTGTGTACAGGCCGGGGATGGACGCGATGGACGTCGGCAAGCGGTGCTCATGGTGAGAAGCAGGTTCGACTAGCCGCCCCTCGCGGAGGTCGAGGCTCAGCCGGTAGCGGCAGCCGATGAGGTCGCTCGCGTGGAGAAGCGGGCGCGAAACGGATGAATCAGTCACAATGAGAATTAGCGTATCGCCACTCGGTAGGAAGTTTCACGTTAAGCTTGGATAGCAAGAATCGTGATGCAGCCACTGCATCTGGCAAGCGCACTCCGGCGCGGTGGGGTTTACGGGTTTTCCGCCCCACTTTTCCGGAGGGACTATCTGCGAGCAACTAGGCGAAGGAAAAAATGAGCTTCTTGGGTGACATCCGTGAGCGTCGGCGCGAAACCGCCAAGCAGGTGAAGGCTGCCAAGGCGAAGGCTAAGGAAGAGGCTCGCCACGCAGCTCGACTTAATCGCAAGGCACATAAGGCTGAAGTCAAGGCCGCTAAGCGCGACCAGAAGCACCAACACAAGCTGGAGCTGAAGGAGGCCGCTGGCCGCGTTCGTTCTGAGGAAAAGCTCGGTAAGAAGGAACTCAAGCTGGAAAACCGTGCTCTGAAGCGCGCGGAGAAGATCCGCAAGGCGAGTGCCAAGGACGAGAAGAAGGCGCTGGCCGCCAAGCAGCGCCACCAGACCAAGATGGCCGAGAAGATCCTGCAACAGCAGCGCAGCCAGGGCTTCAACAAGGACAAGGCAAAGTCGTGGATCGGTGGCGCACGCCTGCTGGTACCGGTGCTGGTTCCGCTGGCCTACCGCGCCATCACTGCCATTCAGCGCCGTGAACACTCTTCGGCCGCGCAGAAGTTCGGTGTTTCCGCTAATGATGCCGCTCGTTACCAGGGGCACGGTGCGCCGCTGCTGGCCCGCATTGAGGCCACTCGTGGTTCACTGACAGAGCTGCGTAAGTCGGGTGTCAAGGGTACCGATGGTTTTATCAAGGACGCCAACTCGCGTCTGGATGTCATGACTGACGCCATTAACACTGCCGAGAAGATGACCCCGGAGCAGCGTCGTCGCGCACACCACTCCATTACCGCAGAGCTGGATTCTCTGGATCGCCAGATCATTTCGGAGCTGGGCGCGTAAACCTGGCCGCTTCGGGTTAAGGCCACTCGCCGAGATTCGTCGAACTAAGCGCGACTGTTGTTGAGCAGCAATAGTCGCGCTTTCGCTCTTAGTACCCCCGTATCGGGCTATTTTCTCCCTCCGATGGCGCTACGGACTGAGAACTACTGTAATGAGGGCTATGCCATCTTCAGATAAATCTCAGACTGCAGCCTCGGATCTGAACGGCGCAGTCTCGAACAGCGACGCAACAGCCCAAAAGCCATTCACCCCTACTCGTCGTGCCGTACTGCGTGCCGGCGCTACCGGTGCTGCTGCTGGCGCCATCGGCCTGGCGACCGCTACTAGTGCGGGGGCCAATCCTGAGTCGCAGTCCTCAGCTAATGCTGGCGGTTCTGGTGGTTTTCAGGTCTTCCAACACGGTGTGGCCTCTGGCGATCCACTGCCGGACTCCGTTCTTATCTGGACTCGTGTGACATCGCACCCTGGCGACACCGCAGGTGCAAACCAGGGCCGCCCTGTTGCACTGAAGTGGGAAGTCGCTTCTGATGAGGGCTTCGGCAACATCGTTGCCTCTGGTGCCCTGAACACCGACCCGGATGCTGACAACACCGTCAAGATCGATGTCAAGGGTCTCTCCGCTAATTCCTACTACTTCTACCGCTTTACCGTCACCGCTGGTAATCACGCGGGCCAGGTTTCCCCGATTGGCCAGACTCGCACTGCGCCGCCGGTGAACTCCTCGCCAGATCACCTGGGCATCGCGCTGACCTCCTGCGCTAACTGGGAAAGTGGCTTCTTCTCCGCTTACCGCGATATGGCGGAAAATGACCGCATCGACATCATTATGTGTGTCGGTGACTACATCTACGAGTACGAGGCCGGTGGCTACTCCGGCAAGGGCCCGGTTCGTGACCACAAGCCGGCTCACGAGATTATTTCTCTCGCTGACTACCGCCTGCGCTACGCCACCTACCGCACCGATGCGGACCTGCAGGAAGCTCACCGCGCAAAGCCGTGGATTGTGACCTGGGATGACCACGAGGTCGCCAACGATGATTGGCACAGTGGCGCTGAGAACCACGACCCGGAGACCGAAGGCGACTACGTTGCCCGCCGCGACGCCGCTATCCAGGCTTACCTGGAGTGGCTGCCGGTTCGCGCTGTCCCCTTCTCCCAGGGCGGCAAGCTCTACCGCAGCTTCCGTTTCGGCGATCTCGCCGACCTGACCATGCTGGACCTGCGCACCTACCGTGACCAGCAGCTGAAGTTCATCCGCGCTGGCGAGACCGATGATGAGAGTCGCTCCATGCTCGGCTCTGAGCAGTTCAATTACCTGCTCGGCCAGTGGCGTTCCTCGAGCGCAAAGTGGCGTGTCGTGGGCAACTCCGTCATGTTCACTCCAGTGCTGGTTCCGCCGCTGGATCCGGAGGCCACTCACGCTGTCACTGAGCTGCTGAGCTTGCCTCAGGACGGCCTGCCGTACAACTTGGATCAGTGGGATGGCTACGCTGCTGAGCGTCGTAAGCTGATCGACATCATGGGTAAGGAGGGCTACGACAACGTTGTCTTCCTCACCGGCGATATTCACTCCTCCTGGAACTGCAACGTACCGAAGGTCCCGGGCCAGTACCCGAGTGCCGGTATCGCCGCCATTGAGATTGTCTGTACTTCCGTCAGCGCCCCGAACATCGATGACATTGTGAAGCTGCCGCAGGACAACCCGATTTCCTTGGCTGCTACCGCTGGACTCAAGGCTGCGAACCCGTACGTCAACTACCTCGAGTTCGACCGCCACGGCTACACCGCTGTCTACTTCGGCCGCGAGGACGTTACCTCTGAGTACCGCCTCGTCGAGGTCAAGGAAGAACCGAACCAGCCACTTTTCGTCGCCGCTACCTACCGAGGCAAGCCTGGTCAGGGCATGACCCAGGCTTAAGCGCCTTCTCATCCTTTCGCTTTCCGACGACCACTGAGAGCGCACCCCGCATTGCGCTCTCAGTAGCGTAGTTGCTGTTCACGACGGCCCTGCACAACATGCAGGGCCGTCTTTTTATTACCCCAAGTTCTTGTGCACAATTAATCGAATTATTAACAAACCATGTATTCGATATAAGTTGCACAATCTAACTCAATTATCGTCAATAGACATTAAATTTCTTTGCACTTATACTGTGAGGGAAAGAAAACAGGGCTTGATATTAATTTGAAATTTCACCGTATTGAAGTTTCACCGTAAGCCTTCTTCATTATTACAAGTTCAGCACCAAGCTTAGGCAGGGATTCTATGGCACGCCGCGAACTAATTCAGTACATCGACGACCTTGATGGGACTCCGCTTGATTCCGCAGATCACCAAGTCGTTCGTTTCTCTTTCCGCGGTAAGAACTACATTCTCGACCTCTCTCAGGAAAATGCTGAGAAGTTCGAGCAGGTATTAGAACCGTATATTGCGAACGCTTCTATTGATCACAGCACGGTTGTAGCTCCGCGTAAGCGCTCTTCCGCTAATCCCAATGCCGCTGAGGCCCGTGATCGCAATCGCAAGATTCGCCAGTGGGCACGAGAGAATGGCATGGATGTTGCAGACCGCGGTGCGCTGCCAAAGCACATTATTGAAAAGTACGAGAGCGCTAACTAGTTCTCACCCAGGTTCGTTTGCCTTCCACTGGATGTCATCCAGCTTCACTATCTTAAAGACAGGGTCCCGCCACAGCGGGGCCCTGTTTTAAAGTTGGGGCAGGTGATTCGAGTCGCTAGGATAGCGGCTGGAATTGGCACACCGGCCTAATCCGGTTGTCTTACTTTTCTTATCCTTGACATGGAGGAGTCGGCCCGTGGTTATTTTGGAACCATTTGTTTGGCTGGTCTCGTTTGTCCTTAAGGCGTGGCACCTTTTACTGGCCTCAGTGTTTCACCTGCCATCTTCTCTGTCCTGGACGCTTTCTCTCTTCCTGCTGGTGTTTACGGTGCGTGGCGCTCTGGCGTTTCTCGCGTTCCAGCAATTTATCTCGGCGCGCAAGACGGCCAACCTACGGCCGCAGCTTTTTATACTCAAGGAGCGCTACCGCAGGAGCATCGAGCCGAACTCGCCACAATACGTAAACTTTGCCAGCAAGGAAATGCGCAAAGCCGAAGGTATTAAGACCTCCGTAATGCTGGCGCCCCTCTTCGTCCAGATTCCCGTGATTATGGGCCTTGTTCGCATGCTGAGGCACATGCTGCGGGCGTCTGAGGGGCCTGGACTGCCTGCGTCTCATAATGTCGGATTCATCTCTAAGGATGAGATTTCCGACTTTCTGAGCGCGACATTCTTGGGGCAGCCTCTACCCGCGTATCTGCGCATGGACCCGGAGCAACTACAAATCCTTGGGGGCAATCATGATTCGCTGTTAGCTTTCTGCATTATCGGCATCGTGGCAGCGGCCATTTTCACCGGTTTTAACTTGGTCATTTCCTACCGCCGGTTGCAGCGCACTCTCGACTATTCCAATAGCGTCAGTGTATTCCTCAGCAAATTCATGCGCGTAATGCTTATCTACGCACCGCTGATGATCCTCTTCGCGGGGTTCTTTGGCCCAACACCTGTGGCTCTAATTGTCTACTGGGTCACCAATAACTTCTGGACACTGACCCAAAATATTATTCTCACCCGCTATGTAGAAAAGACCTACCCACTCACGGACGATTTCCGAACTCTTCAAAACCACCAAAAGGGTGAATACGAATCGGAGCGGGAAGAAAAGAAGAAGTTAAAGCAGGCCAAGCGTCGCTTTTATATCAAATCCGCATTCGCTCCGTGGAAAATAAAGCAGTATAAGAGCGAATATGCCGCTATTGAGAAGGAATCGCGGGACCGTCGTAAAGCAAAGCAGGACGAAGAATATGCCCAGGCTTTGAAAATTGCGAAGGTTCGCTACATGGTGACCCAGATGAGGCCTGGCGCTCAGGACAATTTGCCGTCCCTGACGCAGGATATGAAGATTTCCTCGGGTATAGTTCCGCCGCTTCCCGGCCTGGCTAAAGTGCGGGCAGACATGAAACGACAAGCCGAGAAAGCACAAAAGGCGCAGAAGCGGCCGAAACCAATTCTGATTGCAAAGAACCTGGGAATGCTGCTCGGCCAGAATACGAAGAATATGGTTAAGAAAGCCACCGGCTCAAAGGAGTCGGACTGGAAACGCTTCCGGGATTAGCCCGTGAGCAAAAGGCGAGAACTAGGGCGCGTTAAAAAGGGAATTAGGTATTTACGTGACCAAGTCACGGGCCAGGTCGCGCGCCATCTGCAGCGGGTTCAGATCCTTGGACATCTTGGCACCCGCGAGGCCGCCGTCGAGGTAGAGCAACAGCATATTTGCGTGAGCAGACGGCATACTAGATTCATTTTCAGTCAGCAGCGTGTGTAGCTGTTGCCAAACCCAGGAGCGGTGATCGGCTGCGGCCTGGCGGATGTCCTGCTCCGACTCCGTTTCCGGCCGCGGATATTCACTAGCCGCATTCTGGAAGTGTGAACCACGGAAGTCGATTGCCGGCTGCTCCGCAATACACTGATCGAAGAAAGCGAGAATCTTCTCCGCCGGGGTATCCAACGAGGCCACTCGCTGCTCCCAAGCCTCCCGCCATTTGGCATCGAGGTCTTGCAGATACGCGATGACCAGCTTGTCCTTGGATCCAAACAACGAGTACAGGCTGGCTTTGGCGACATCAGCTTCCCGCAGGATGCGGTCAATGCCGACAACGCGGATGCCTTCCGTTGTAAACAGAGCTGTCGCTGATGTCAGGAGGCGCTCCCGCGGACTGGGGCGGTTACGACGGCGAGAGGAAGCGCGGCCGCCTTTTGCGCCCTTGCCCGTTGTCGCTTCTGCCACGGCAGTACCTCTCGTCCTTCCAAAGTCACACCCCGTTATAACAGCTGCTTACTCGCAAATATCGGCGTTCGCGTCATTGCTTTCGCAACACTGAGCAGGGCGTTTATAGTTTGTGATATTCCATTGTAGGCGCATCTGCGACTGTGATTTTGTAAAAGAACAAACTAGTCAGTCTTTCAGCCTCTAGTCCTACTTTAGCGTGCGATGATTACTGCCCCCAACAGATGTCGCGACAACCGCAGAACGCCAACTTCACGACAACCGCACAACAAAAAGGGCATCTCAATGTTAATGAGATGCCCCGCGCTCTAGCTCACTATCCAGTAGATAGCAGCGTTACGACGCTTTGTGCTGAGCTGTGCTGTTTTTCTTGGTTGTTTTCTTGGTTTACTTACGCTTCTGAACCAGGCCGACAATCCACAGCAAAATCACGGCGCCGAGCAGACACGTAAGGAAGCTGAAGATCATTCCACCACCGGCGACATCAACGCCGAACAGGGTGAGCAGCCAACCGCCGAGGAAGCCACCGACAATACCGACGACGATATTCAGGACGACGCCCATCGAAGCATCGGTGCCCATAATCTTGGAACCAATCCAACCGGCAAGGCCACCGATGATAATCCAGCCGAAGAAGCCCAGAGAGGGGCTAAAGGAGGCAGCAAGAAGAATCTCGTTCATGATAGATATTCCTTTCCGAAATCGTTCTGACTCAACTATAAGGCTTTCCAAAATATCTTGCACCTACTGCAAGCACTATCAGGCCATTTCGGCCACTGGGAAACTAGCGAGATAACAGTCGGATAACCACAGGAAAACCCTTATAGAATCTGTACTTTCTGCATGAAAACGGGGTTTATGCAGGCGAGAGGCCTCATTTAAATATACCGAAGCCGGTCTCCGAGACATGTCAGAAACCGGCTAGGTTCTACTTATAAATATTCGGTAACGGTTTCCACTCTCGGCGCTAAACGCGTCTCGACGACCGGCACCGGCGTCTTTTCTCAGCCTCCTCGAAGCGCGCTTTAGGCGTCAGTCTCCGGGCGGACGACCATCATCGGGCAAGCAGCCGCCTGCAGGAGTGCACGCGAGGTGGAGCCGAGCAGCATGCCCTTGAAGCCTCCGCGGCCGTGGCTGCCGACGACCAGCAGCTGCGAGCCTTCCGAGGCATCAGCCAGAGCACGAACCGGACGGTCGCGGGTAACAACCTTCTTGATGGCCACGTCCGGGTACTTCTTAGCGTACTTCTCCAGGCGGTGGCCGAGCAGAGCCTTCTGCTCCTCTTCCACAACCTGCCACTGGCTCTGAGCTGCAGAAAGACCGGCCAGGGAAGCCTGTACCTGCATGTCCATCCAGGTGTGAACTGCAATCAGCTCTGCACCACGGGCATCGGCCTCACGGAATGCGTACTCCGTTGCCTTTTCGGAAATATCGGAGCCATCGACGCCGACAACGACCGGGCCGTACTTGGTCTCATCGGTTACCAGGTTGTCCTCGCGGACAACAACAACCGGGCACGATGCGTGGGAAACAACAGCGGCGGAAACCGAACCCATGACCATGCCAGAGAGCCCACCCAGACCGCGAGAGCCCATAACCACCATGGTTGCCTGCTCAGACAGGTCGAGCAGCATGTCAATCGGGCTGCCCTCTTCAATCTGGTGGCTGACATCTACCGACGGTGCGAAGTCGAGGGCAATCTTCTTGGCCTCGTTAATCTTCTCCAGGGTTTCGGCCTCAAGATCGTCGTAAAGCTCCTGCGGCGGAACCATGCCCTCTGCGTAGAGGAACTGTGGCATGGAGTAGCTGCTGACCAGACGGAGTGGCTCACCGCGCTTCACTGCGGTGTTAGCGGCCCACTTGACGGCGGTCTTGGATGCCTCCGAGCCATCGACCGCGCACACAATGATGTTCTGCCTTGGCATTGATTGCCTCCTTATTATGCGATCCATAAAAATTGGCTCTCCGCGGCCCGACCGCAACGCAGCTACACCTATCGCACCTGCTTGGACGCCATTTTAATGGACAAGCTTTGCTATTTAGTCAACTCTTCCGAGCCAACCTTTTTATTACTTTCACCTCCACCCTACCCCCATTATGTTGCGACCGACAGGGCAGAATGTTGTCCACCTACGCCATTAGGGGCGATACCAACACCGCCATGTCACAGCAGCTCCGCTTGTCGGCCAGATGAATCCGGGGCACCTGTTAAAGTCAGCCGTATGCGTCGCATGCCACTGCCCATTCGCGATGGGCTCAACCCATCCCGCATCGCCGCTCCCGGGCGTCGTGGCGATGCCCCCACCCGTGCGTGGGATCTGCTCGCAGGCGCTATCGCAGGTCAAACCCATCGCCACCCGGACGATGATGAAGCGGCCGTGGCTAAACGCTTTGCAGATGGGCTCGTCGTTCGCGCCAACTCAGTGCCGTACAGTCCGGATGACATGGTGAAGCCCGGCGCGGAAATGTGGTTTTACCGCACCCCGGCACCGGAGCGCACAATCGCGGGGCCGATGCCGATTGTCTTTCAAGATGACAACCTTGTGGTCGTCGACAAGCCGTCGTTTTTGGCAACGATGCCACGCGGCCGACACATCACGGAAACCGCTGTCGTACGCCTGCGGCGGGAGCTGGGAAATCCGGAGTTGGTTCCCGCGCATCGCCTCGACAGACTGACGTCGGGGTTGCTCATCTTTACCGCCCGGCGCGAAGTTCGTGGCGCCTACCAGGGGCTTTTCGCATCTGGGGAAGTCACTAAGCGCTATCACGCGCTGACATCGCCCACACCCATCGCTGGCGCGACCAGCGAAGCCCTGCCCGAGACCCCGCTGGAGTTGCGCACACGACAGCACAAAGTTGCTGGCCAGATGCAGGCTTATACTCTCGAGGGCGAGCCAAACGCCCACACCATCATCGAGCACATTTCGCTTGTCGACGTGCCTTCGGACGCCGACGGCCTCGCTGCCGACAGTGGTCGCGTTGCGCTGTGGCAATTGAAACCCATCACCGGACGCACTCATCAGCTGCGGCTGCACTTGAGTGAGCTGGGCTTTCCCATCCTGGGCGACCAGTACTACCCGGAGATTCTGCCGCTGGAGGCCGAGAATACCTCGGAGCCCCTGCACCTGGTCTGTGTAGAAATGAGTTTCGCTGACCCCGTGACTGGTGAACAACGAACGTTCCATTCCCGCCGCAGCGTTTTCAATCCGCTTTCGCTGCCGGATATTAATTCGCCGTTGATCAAATCTAATTAGAAGAGAACCCCCTCCCCCATGTCTGCCAAGCATGCACAACAATCCGCTAAATCATCCGCTGAATCTTCTTTGGAGCATCCCGCCCCACCAGCGGCGGCCTACGCTGAGAGGCTCACCAAGAAGTACGGTGTCGGCAATGCCGCTGTTACTGCACTGGACCATGTCGATATCTCTTTTGCCGCTGGTGAGTTCACCGCGATTATGGGCCCGTCCGGGTCCGGTAAGTCGACATTGATGCACTGCATGGCCGGTTTGGACTCCGCGACGTCGGGAAGCGCGTACATCGGCACGACGGATCTGTCGAAGCTGTCGGACAAGGAAATCACGGCGCTGCGGCGTGATCGCCTGGGCTTTGTGTTCCAGTCCTTCAACCTGGTGCCGACGTTGACGGCGGCAGAGAACATCACCCTGCCTATCAATATCGCTGGTCGGAAGGTGGATAAGCAGTGGTTCGAGGAAATCACCACGCGCCTCGGGCTTAAAGAACGGCTTACGCACCGCCCCTCGGAACTGTCCGGTGGCCAGCAGCAGCGTGTCGCCTGTGCGCGTGCCATTGTCAGCCGGCCGGAGATCATCTTTGGCGATGAGCCGACGGGCAACTTGGACTCGAACTCATCTCGTGAGGTATTGACGATTCTCCGCGATGCGGTTGATGACATCGGCCAAACCGTCGTCATTGTGACGCATGATGCCACCGCCGCGTCCTACGCAGACCGTGTTGTGTTCCTCGCGGATGGCCGCGTGGTTGACGAGCTTCGCAATCCCACGCCCGCCGATATCTTGGCGCGCATGGCAGATATTGAGAATCTTTAGGAAGGCAGGTCATCTCCCCCATGGCATCATCGTCTTCCACGCTGAGCCGCGTCGCCTGGCGCAACATCACCTCACACAAGTTGCGCCTCGTGCTCACAATTATTTCGGTCGTGCTGGGCACGGCCTTCATCACCGGCGCATTTGTGTTCACATCATCGCTGGACAAGGCCTTTAAGGGCGCAATGAGTACCGCTTATGACGGTGTCGACGTGGTGGTGACGGCCCCTGCTGACAATCCCGGTGCGCTCACCAAAGAAACTGAACAGAAGGTAGAGAACTTCCCTGGGGTGCACGCCCTCAACATCGGCAATCCCAACAACAGCATTACGGCCACGGGAGCCGATGGCAAGCCGATTCAGACCAATGGTTCGCCATCGATGGGCCTTCCCTACTATCCAGCGGCCGAAGCGGTGGGCAACAAAGTCACAATTACCGAGGGGCACGCACCGGAAGCACCAGGTGAGGTGGTCGTCAACTCCGCCACCGCCAAACTCGGCAACCTCCACGTCGGCACTGAAATCAAGGTGGCCACCCGCCTCGATCGGGCGACGGTGAAGGTCGTCGGCATCGCTGATACCTCCATCGACGAAACTGGCTACCTCGCGGTCTTCTTCACCCAGAATCAGTGGCGCGAGCTCTACGGCGAAGACGGACATGCGGACATGTTCACCCTCGCTGCCGATTCCACCACCGACGCCGCCGCACTCACCCGTGACGTCGCGGCTGCGTTCCCCGACCTCAAGGTAGAGGCCGGCTCTAAGCTCGCCGACGAGGCTTCCGAACGTGTCTCCTCCGCCTTAAGCTTTGTTAACTACTTCCTCATCGCTTTCGGGCTCATCGGTCTGCTGGTCGGCATCTTCATCATCTCCAATACCTTCACCATGCTGGTCACTCAGCGCATGAAGGAATTCGCTCTCCTCCGCGCCCTCGGTGCTTCACGACGACAGCTCACTGCGTCCGTCCTCTTGGAGGCATTCATTGTTGGCCTCATCGGTTCTGCACTAGGTGTAATCACGGGGTTTGGGCTGAGCCAGGGGCTATTCATGCTTCTCGATGCCATGAGTATCTCCATGCCCGGCGACGGCCTGACATTCGAACCGGTTGCGGTTATCGTGCCTCTCATTGTCGGCGTGGTAATTACCATGATTGCCGCCTGGACACCGGCGGCCCGCGCTGGCGCAGTCCCTCCCGTAGAAGCCATGCGCTCTGGGGACCAAACACCCAGCAATAGTCTCAGTGCTCGGACGTGGACCGGCGCAGTGCTGGCATCCGCCGCTATTGCAATCATTGCCTGGGCATTGCAGTGGAACGACGCGGAAACCAAGATTCGCGCCATCTTCGTTGGTGTCGGTGCGGTGATGGCCGTAGCCTCCGTCTGGCTTGTCGGCCCTGCGCTGTCCATGCCTCTGATCGGAGGACTGGGGCGCGTCGTAGGTGCGCCTTTTGGAACCGTCGGCAAGCTTGCGGCAACGAACTCTCACCGCAATCCGCGCAGAACGGGAACCACATCGTTTGCACTGACGCTCGGACTTGCGCTGGTGACTGTGATTGGCATGTTCGGCGTGTCCATGAAGGAAGCGGTCAATGAGTGGTCAGAGACCAATCTGACGGCTGACTTCGTGCTCTCACCGCCTCTGACTGCGCATTCGGCCCTGCCTCTTGGTGTCGAGGACGCGGTGAAGGATATCGATGGTGTCGAAGACACCGCAACGTTGTCGATTGGTGCACTGCTGGTGATCCCACCTGAAGAAGCCGCCACGATGATGGACTCCATGCCCGAACAACTCGAAGGCGGACCAGAAGGAGGCAACGCATCCGTTTTCAATAGTGACGTTGCCAAGTGGTACGGTACCCGCGCCATCCAGGGCTCCCTCGATCTGGCGAAGCCGGAGGCGGGCATTGTCATCAACGAATCAACAGCGCAGAAGAACCGATGGCAAATTGGCACTGAACTCGCAGTAATTGCCAAGAGTGGTGTCGCGCAGCTCCCCATCACCGGTATCTTTGCCGACACTGGCGATCCCGGTCAGTCCATCATCATTTCCGATGCTGCCATCCATGAGCACATCAACAGCAGGCTTGTCTTACCGTTCCAGACCTACGTCGATGTCTCCGATTCCATCGCGGCAGACAGCGGCGCCGTGGATAAAATGAAGCAAAAGCTTAGCGACGCCGTTGCGGACTACCTCGTAGTACAAGTGATGACTGCCAAGGAGTTTGCGGGCCTGGCTAATGCCTCTATCGATGTCATGCTGGGAATCGTGTACGCACTGCTGGCACTGGCGGTCATCATTTCGATTCTGGGAATTATCAATACTGTCGCGCTCTCAGTTGTCGAGCGCCGCCAGGAGATTGGCATGCTTCGAGCCGTCGGCCTGCAGCGCTCGGGGATTCGCCGGATGATTCGCCTGGAATCTGTGGAAATCTCCATTTTCGGCGCAGTCGTGGGTATTGTCCTCGGCTTGTTCCTTGGCTGGTCACTGCTGACCGTGCTGAAGGATGAGGGCCTGAATACTATTGCGGTACCGTGGCTGCAGGTTGTTCTCATGCTGCTTGGGTCTGCGATTGTAGGCGTTATTGCTGCTCTCGGACCTGGTCAGAAGGCCGCGAAGACACCACCTCTGGCCGCTATCGCAGACGAATAGCCGCCGCTATATGAAAGCGCCCCGTGCAGATATAGTTTCTGCACGGGGTTTTATTTCGCCTTATTACCTAGGCCGAATCAGCTATCCGACTCACGCATTTCCGCTGGAAATTTATACGGCTGCGTTGGCCTTGCGATCCACGCGTTCACGATTCTTCAGCGCCTTATTGAGAAGCATAAAGAACCACACAAAGCCAACCGTCAGGATAATGTGGCCGAGTCCTGCAATTCCCGAGTACATCGGACCCCAGGCCTCCGGGCCTGAAACAACGTGGACGATACCGTTTGCCACCATCATGCCGATCGTCCAAACAATGCCGACATTCTGAACAATGAACCAGCGATCAAAGCCCTTGACAGCTGAAATATTGAATTGACCATCCAATGCCAGCGCAACCAAGAAAAAGATCGTGCCAAGGACAAGGAAATGCGTGTGCAGCGTATTGAGCTGCGTTTTATCGCCAAAATCCATTGCACGGGTAAATTCACGATAGAAAACGCCAGAAAATAGACCAAGACCGAGATAGACCGAAGCGGCTGTGAATAACTTACGCATACTTCGTAGCCTACTCAGATAATACTGGCTGCTAAATGGACTAAACCCAGGGGGTTAAACGAAAGTTTGATACCGCGAAACTAGAGGGCCTCAAACTAACCGCGCCAGTCGAGCCACAACACGTTTCGGCACAGCCTTAAATAGAGCCATCACCAGACCATATAGACCGGGTGCGACCTCCGCTCGGCCGCTCTCCGCTGCACGTAACGTGCGCTCCACCAGATAACTGAGATTCTGCTCAGGCATAAGACGCAACTTCACCGACTTCGCCTGCTTCACGACGTCCCGGAGCGCCTTGGTCTTAACCTTTCCCGGGTAGCAAATAGTTACAGTTACACCATTAGGCCTTAATTCATCCCTAAGGCTGATACCCCAATGCCGAATAAACGCTTTCGATGCTGTGTACACCGCGATCCCTGGAGTTGGTGCTACAGCCGAGATCGACGAAACCAGAATAATGTGGCCATCCTCTTCGAATAAATCGTTTAGAGAGTAAACCGCTGCGACCGTTCCGCGAATATTCGTCTGTATCATTTGATCAGCCCGCGAAAAGTCCTGGGTATTAACATCGCCATAATTCGCGTACGCGGCATTGAGGATTAAATAAACTATCGTCGCGTGATGGCGCTCAACACGATTCCGGAGCTTATCGCCAAAATCATCATCGGACTGGTCTAGACGAAGATATCGAAGACGCGAACCTTGGGTCCTAGAGTGTTCAGCGGCCTCGCTGGAAGAATCATCGTTGTAGCTACGAGAGATACACCAGATTTCATCTAGGTCTGGACGTAGCTGCCCGAGCCTATCGGCGAAGACGGCACCTATGCCCCGAGATGCTCCAGTCACGATTCCCACTCGCATGATTTCCAAGATACAGCTGACTGGTTCAGGCAATTAAAACGGCGCCGACCAAGAGTGCTGTATGGGAATAAACATGCCGACAAAAAGATACAGCGTTAAAACACTTACGCTAGTTTATGTTGTTTGCTTGTGGGTAAAACAAAAGCGGGCCGCGGCCACCACCCCACACACGGGGAAATAGCAACCACGACCC
>NZ_JASPJT010000020.1:0-11662 GCF_030232425.1 Corynebacterium sp. MSK019
TCCGGAAAGGGCCCATGAGATAAAAAGGGCCCACCCGGCGACACACCGAGCGGACACACTTTTTGTCACTTAACCCCTTTTTTCGTCGTTAAGCGGGAACGCGCGTGTCGTAGTAGCCTTCGCGGCGCTTGACCCACGCGATGACGGCGTAGGTGATTGGCATGACTACGATTTCGACGGCGGTCTTCCAAATGAAGCCGACGATGACGTAGTTGACGAAGGTGCCCCAGGTGTCGATGCCGATCGCGGTGGCGGCGATGGAGCAGAAGATGAGCGTATCGACGAACTCACCAACCACAGTCGAGCCCATCAGGCGCGCCCAGAGAGCCTTTTCGCCAGTGCGCTTCTTAATGGCGTTGAGCGACCAGGCGTTGAGCAGCTGACCGACGACATAACCGGCCAGACCTGCGAGAACAAGCTGCGGGACGGTGCCCAGGACGGTGGCGAATGCTTCCTGATTTTCATACCACGGTGCCGCTGGGAGCTTGATGGCGGCAAAGAAGCAGAGCATTGCGCCGGCGAGGATGGCGAAACCGGTCCACACGGTGCGGCGGGTGGCTTTGTAGCCGTAGCACTCGGAAAGCACGTCGCCGATGACGTAGCTCAAGGGGAAGAGGAAGAAGGCACCGTCGGTGGCCAGGCCGAAGATTTCCACGCCCTTGGTGGCGGTGATGTTGGAGACGATCAGCACGCCGATGAAAATGGCCGTGAACATCGGGTACAGCGATTTTGGTACCGGGATGTGGCGTGGCGTGTGTGCTGTGGATTCGGACTTAGTTGCGTTCTCGGGCGCGTGCGAGGTGCTCACAGCGGCAGGCTCGGCGTTGCCCGGCCCAGACTTGGGCAGGTTTTCGTTATTTGTCACGGGAGGGAATGTTACCTGCCGCTTAGGGCTCCAAGCGAGCGCCGATGAAGTCTTCGAGGCCGACTTTGCCTCTCATCCTCTAACTCCTGTGGGTTTGAGTCCGCAGGAGTTAGAGGATGAGCGGGTTTAATTATTTGTTTTCTTAGCTCCACGCTTACTGCGCATTCCGTTAACAATAAATGTAAAACAGCTTACAATCAGGCTGGCAAGAGCGATTAAGCAGTAGAGCAGCGCGCGATCTGTCTTTGCCGTAATAGCTGCTGTACTCATAACGGCAGTCTGGTTAGCTAGTTTGCTCAATGTGTACATCCCATTTGCGATGCCCAGGAGACAGAGGAGGCTCACGACTAGTCCGATAATGGAAATCGATGCTAGCCAATTTACGCGCAAACGTGATGACATTGTTCTCCTCTAAAAGATCCGCTTACAAAAAGTCACGCATACATTAACCCTTGATTTTATTGAGAGGTCATGAATGCCTTTCGAGTAATAGATGAATTTCCTCCAAGATGATTTGAATTATTCAACCGGAGATCTTTCCCCAAGATTTCAACTATCATCTTGGGGTCTCGCTAACATATTCCTGTGACCAGTTCCCAACGGTTGACTAATTCCACTTTACCCACCGGCCGCTACGCCCCTTCGCCGACCGGTCGGCTGCACCTGGGAAACCTGCGCACCGCGGTTCTCGCCTGGGCGCACGCCCGCGCGCAGGGCGGTCGCTTCATCGTGCGTATCGAAGATATCGACCGCCAGCGCTCCCGCCCCGAGTATGAGGCGCAGCAGCTCGCCGATCTCGAGGCCATCGGCATAGACTGGGATGGCGCCCCGGTCCGCCAGTCAGAACGCTCTGACCTGTATGAATCCGCGCTCGCCGACCTCACGCAACGCGGCCTGACTTATCCCTGCTTCTGCACGCGCCGTGAAATCCTCGCCGCCTCCTCCGCGCCGCATGGCGTGCCAGGGCAGTATCCCGGCACGTGCCGTTCGCTTGACGACGAGCACCTCTCCGCGAAAAAGGCCGAATTTGCGGCGGCGGGGAGAAGGCCGTCGATACGCCTGAAATCGCAGGTGAGTGAGGGGGCCGCGACCGATGAGCTGTATGGCGAGATTGCCGCTCCGATCGATGACTTTGTCCTCCAGCGTGCCGATGGCATGTGGGCCTACAACCTGGCGGTCGTCGTCGATGATGCCGAGCAGGGTGTCACCGAGGTTGTGCGTGGCGATGACCTGATGTCCTCGGCCCCGCGGCAGGCGTACTTAGCCGGATTGCTCGGTCACACCGCACCTTCGTTCGTGCACGTTCCGCTGGTGGTGAACTCTGAAGGGCGGCGACTGTCCAAGCGCGATGGCGACGTGACTCTCGGCGAGGTGTCGGTGGATGCAGCGCAGCGGTGGATTCTGGATTCGCTGAGCGGTGGCGGTGATGCTAGCGATGGCGGCGGGAGCGTAGAGCTCGACTCCATCGCTGACCTCCCGGAAGCCCTGCGTGCGGGTCTGGAAATTCCTCGCGAACAGGTGATTTTCTAGGGGCTGCCGAGAACTACGGCTAGTACATACGTTAGGGGCAAGAGTGCGAATGCAACTAGTGCCGCCACGATTGTCAAACCGTTTGCCCGGGCCTTCAGTGCTGCAAGAAAGCTAACCAGGCCGAATCCGAAGACTCCGACGGCGAGGGGGATTGTCCAGGCATCGGAGAGCGCAGTGCTGACGAAAAACAGTCCAATGTAGCAGGTCAAGGCTAAGAGAAGTGCAGCAACTGCAAAATTGCGGGAGCGGTTCATGATATGGGTCTTAGGATTCCGCTAGAGGATCTTTGCCACCTAATTTCATTTCGAAGCGTTTGTAATCCTCGAGGGATGCGAAGTGGCGAGAATAGATGTCGATGTCTGTATCGACGCGACCGTAAAGAGCGGGGGCGACATCGACGATGTGGCGCAACGTGACAGATCCTCCCGAGTGGGAAGGATCTTCTGGGGCTAATTCATTTTCGTGGGCTAATGCTTCGACCTGCGCGTATGCGGCGCTATCAGAATCGGCAAAGACAATGTATAAGTCCTCACGGAAGAAGCTCTCATTCGCCGAGGTTGAATCTCTTTGCTTTGTTAACTCAAAAACTGCAATTCCGATGTATGGTTCCATCTATTTTTCCGTTCTTCGATTGCCGCCTAGTTCAGTACGAATTTGAGGCTTTCTTACTGGACGCCACGTTTACTCGAATTGATAAACATTGGATTGTTGCTGAAACCTGCGCTTACCCTATCACTGCCGATACCCTCGGGACATGCCTACTCTTCTAGTCGTCCACCATTCCCCGACCCCGCTCCTGCAGGAGGTCTTAAGTCACGCGCTCGAGGGCGCCAACGATCCCGCGCTAGAGGGCGTGGATGTCAAGGTTGTCGAGGCTCTCGACGCCACCATCGATGACCTGACCAGCGCCGACGCTATCCTGCTCGGCACCTCCGCCAACTTTGGATACATCTCCGGCGCGCTCAAGCACTTCTTCGACACCACCTTCCGGGAGGCGCAGGAAGTTACCAAGGGGCTGCCATTTTCCTACTGGATCCGCGGCGGCTTCGACACCACCGGGGCGGAAAACGCCATGAAAACCATCACGACCGGCTACAAGTGGGAGCTTGCGGCCGAGCCCGTCGTGTTTGTCGGTTCGCTTGACGACGACATCTCCGACCGCCTGGTAAATCTCGGTGGCACCATGGCTGCCCAAATTTTGGGCTGATTGAAGATTTAGTGTCGAGGCCGTGAAATAATGGCCGGGTGAATGATTCAGGGGCACAAGGGTCGCAAGTGACGTCGTCAAGCGAGAAAAACCGCAAGCCCATGATGAGTCTGCTGGGGCCTGCTTTTGTGGCGGCGATTGCCTACGTGGACCCCGGAAATGTGGCTGCGAACCTGTCCGCGGGCGCGAGCTATGGGTATCTGCTGCTGTGGGTGTTGGTGGTGTCCAACCTCATGGCGATGGTTGTGCAGTACCTGTCGGCGAAGTACGGCCTGGTGACGGGGCGGTCGCTGACCGCAGGTGTCGCCGACCGCTTCGGTTCGAACCGGCCGGGGCGGCTGGCGTACTGGGTGCAGGCCGAGATTGTGGCGGCAGCGACGGATGTGGCGGAAATTATTGGTGGCGCCACGGCGCTGTACCTGCTCTTTGGGACGCCGATGCTGCTTGGCGGTGTCATTGTTGGCGTGGTCTCGCTGGGGCTGTTGTTGCTTCAGGGTGGGCGTTCGCAACGCACTTTTGAGGGCGTGATTGTGACGTTCCTGCTGGTCATTACGGTGGGGTTCCTGGCCGGGCTGTTTGTCACGGGCCTGAGTCTCGGGGAGATGGCCAGCGGAATTCTGCCACGCTTCCAAGGCGCGCACACCGTGGTGCTGGCGGCATCCATGCTGGGTGCGACCGTGATGCCGCATGCGGTCTACCTGCACTCCGGGCTGGTGCGCGACCGCGAGTACAAGGTGGAAGATGACTCCTCGCTGCGCCAGCACCTACGGGCCACGCGTATCGATGTCTTCGGTGCCCTCGTGCTGGCTGGGTCGGTGAATATCGGCATGCTGTGTCTCGCGGCCGAAGCACTTCCGGGAGTGGAGGGGACTGACTCCATCGAAGGCGCTCACGCTGCCGTGACCAGCGTGCTTGGCCCCGTGGTGGGCGTGCTCTTCGGCGTTGGGTTGTTGGCCTCCGGGCTGGCGTCGTCCTCTGTCGGTTGCTACGCCGGTGACCTGATTATGCGTGACCTGTTGAAAGTGCACGTGCCGATGCTGGTGCGCCGCATAGTCACCATCATTCCGGCGCTGCTCATTATCGCCAGCGGCGTGGAGCCGACCTGGGCGCTGGTGCTCAGCCAGGTGGTGCTGTCGATTGGTATCCCGTTTGCGCTGGTCCCGCTGGTGCGCATGACCTCCTCGCGTGCCGAGATGGGCATCTGGGCCAACACCCCACTACTGCGCCGGGTCGCGTGGGTTATCTGCGGGCTCATCATCGCGCTCAACGTGGCGCTGGTGGTCCTGGTGCTGACGGGGAAGGGGTAGCTTCCGGGAGTGGCGGGGCGGGGGCCTCGTCGTAAAGCGTGCGGGAGATGGTAGACAAAGCTGTCTAGTTGGTGTTAGGGTGGGCGGCACGATCACAAGATATCGACGAGAAATGGCCTTTGACAGCGTCGATAGGCAACCGCCCGATTCGCGGACCCGGTGCCCCAAAGGAAGATCAGCCCCACAGACCGCCTGCGGGGAAGAGCGAATAGGAGCGCCAAATGCACACCTCAATAAGCGACGTCCACATCATCCACCTCAGCCGTCACACCGCTGACCTTCTCGTCGACGGCCGACCCGTCGCCATCCGGCTGCAAGAAGCCGACATCGACCCCCACTCCCGGAATCTCGTCCAACTCCCCGTCGACCCTGCCTTCTACGCCACCCTCCGCGGCCAACAACGCGCCGACTACCTCAGCGCCCACGTCCGCGACGGCGTACGCTACGGTCGCATCCTCTGGCACGAGCTTGACGACGGCCGCCACTTCCTCACCATCCCCACCGTCGGCGGCTACCACGTGCACCAGGTCTTTGAAGTCCGCCGCAGCCGCGAAGGAGTGTGGAGTCGGCACTGAGCTTGGCTTGGTGGGCGCAGCGTGATGGACGTGGCGTTGCGTGGGTGAGCGTGGTGATGAGCGCGGCGCGATGGACGTGGCGTTGCGTTGATGAGCGCGGCGCGGATGCGAGCGGGAACCTCTCCGCCTAGCCTTGGGCTATGCAGGTACGAGACTCCGCAACACCCCCGTTCTGGCCCACCGAAGGCGAAGGCGACTTCTACACCGACGCCGCCGCAGCCGTCGACCGGCTCACCGAAATCCACCGGGCAGGGATGGCCTACCTAGTCGAGCAGTACACCGCCGCCACCGAAGGAAATTCCGGGAGTGGGCCGGTGCGCGCCTACTACCCCGAACTACGCTTCACCGTCCCGGCCGGCAGCGCCGTCGAGGATGTCGACCCCTCCCTGTCACACGGCTTCGTCGACCGTCCGGGAGTGTATGCCACCACCATCACCCGCCCGGTGATGTTCCGCACCTACCTCATCGAGCAAATTACCGACCTGCTCGCCAACCACGGCGGCGAAGTCGAGGTGCGCGTCTCCGACCAGCCCATCCCACTCCGGATGTGCCGCGGATTCGACGCGGCCGCCGAGGAAGCGGCGGGGAGGGAAGGGGCGTCGGCAAGCATGCTGGCGGCAGTGGAGAAGACGTTTACCCCCATCGACTCCGCCAGCATCGACGACACCATCGCCGACGGCGAAGCCGACTACCTGGGCCTGCTCATCAAACCCTTGAGCCTCTTTACCGCCCAGCGCATCGACCTCGCCCTCCAGCGCCTCGAGCACTACACCGGGTCGCACGCCGCAAACATCCAGCGCTTCGTGCTATTTACCAACTACCAGCTGCACACGGACGTGTTCCTCGAATACGCCGCCACCCTCACTCCCGGAAATCCGCACGGGTACACGGCGCTGGCGTGCCCGGGTGGGCAGCGCTACGACATCGGCGCCATCCCCACTCCCGGAATTTGCCGTCAGCACGCGCACGCCTCGCAGATGCCGGCGTACCACCTGCTTCGCGACGACCAATGCGGCATCACCATCATCGACATCGGCGTCGGCCCCTCGAATGCCAAAACCATCACCGACTGCCTCGCCGTCACGCGCCCGCACTGCTGGATGATGGTCGGACACTGCGCCGGTCTCGACGGCCGCATGCGCATCGGCGACATGATTCTCGCCAACGGCTACGACCGCGCCGACGGAGTCCTCGACAACTACGTGCCCCTGGAAAAGCCCATCCCACCGATTGCGGAAATTCAGCTCGCCGTCACCAACGCGCTCGCCCGCGTCTCCGGACTCACCGGCGATGAGCTGAAAAAGCGTCTGCGCACCGGCACCGTGCTGTCGACCTCCGACCGCAACTGGGAGTGGCGCTCCCAGGCCGACCTCTACCGAGAGCTGCAGAAATCCACCGCCATCGGCGTCGAAATGGAATCCGCCACCATCGCCGCCAACGGCTACCGCTTCCGCGTGCCCTACGGCGCGTTGCTCAGCGTCTCCGACATGCCGCTGCACGACAAACCCAAACTCCCGAAATCCGCCCGCGAGTTCTACCAGTCCTCCAAGGAGGAGCACCTCATGGCCGCCGTGCGCGCGTGCGAGGACATGGCCGCCGCTCCCGACACCCTCCACTCCCGGAAGTTACGTCGGCCGGTGGGAGAGGTCGCGTTCCGGTAGGGCACTTTCGGGAGTGCGTCGTCAAGCCCGTTTGTGCAGATTGTGCATGCTTTACGACGGCTGTGGACAACGCCAAAGAAGCGATTGAAGCCGCCCACTCCCGGAAACTAGCCTTAGCCCCATGACGACATTGGGACTGCTCAGCGCGCTGGCGACACGGGGTATTGACGTGCTCGCCGACCTGCGCGCCGCACTCCCGGAAAAATCCACCGGGCACCGGGAGTTGGCAGCCAGCATCGGCTTCGACCCCTTCCGCCTCAAGCGCCTGCTGCGCTGTGCCGAGCGGCTGTTCGGCACGGTCGAGGGCGATATGGATGTCGAATCCCGCGACAAAGCCGTCGCGATCGCCCGGGAGCTGAAGCTGTCGCTGGACACGGTCATGCAGATCGACAAGCGCTCCGGGCAACTCAACAACGTCGAAATCCGGGAGTACTACCGCCTGGACTTCACCCGCGCCGCCGCAGCATACGACTTCGAGGGCCTCGACACCTACATGCGCACCAAGGTCAAGGAGCTCAACCGCACCGACGAGCCGCCGCAGCACCTGCGCGCCCACGTCTCCCGGAATCCGGACATCCGTGGGATGAAGCATCTGCAGGTCACCGGTCCGGCGAACATGATTGACGACCTGGTCGCGCCGCTGACCGTGCGCGCAGCTGAAATCGCCAAAGCGCACGAGGATTACACCCGGGATCGGTGTGTCGGTCAGGCGCTGGCAGAACGCTTGGCACACGGGTCGGAGGGGCCGCTTGACGACGTCGACAAGCTCCGTTACCAGCCCGCGCTCATCGTAACCGCGCAAGACATCGTGGAGTACAGCCCGCGGTTTGCGGCGACCTCCAACGGCTCCGTCCTCACTCCCGGACAATTCGTCGAGGCATTGCTCGCGGACACCGGCTGGGTGCTGGTCTACGACGAGCACAACACGCCGACCGACCTACTCCCGATGCACAACCCGCGCCTGGCGACGGAGGAACAGCGCATTGCGATGATCCTCGACAACCCCATCTGTGCCTGGCCCGGGTGCCCGCGCCCCGCCCACGCCGGGCAGGCCCATCACCTGGTCGCCAGGAAAAACGGCGGCGCCACGACCATGGAAAACATGGTCATGACCTGCAAAGAACACAATGCCGCCAACGACGACGACAGACAAGGCCTCAACGGGCACCTCGAGCGTGACGACGGCTCCGGCGCGGTCTACCGCCACCCGCCGTCTCCGCACGCGCCGCCCGAATTCAACCTTGCCTTCCCGACAGCTCTCGCGGGGCGGGCCTACTCGGGCTACCGTCAGCGCGAATAGCTTTACAGATATACCCATAGGGGGTATATATTGGGGTATGGCTAATCAAACTTTTACTGTTACTGGCATGACATGCGGACACTGCGAGGCATCGGTGCGGGAGGAAGTCTCTGAACTCCCGGGAATCACTGATGTCCAGGTTGACCGCTCCCGGAATTTCCTTTCCGTGACCTCGGATGCAGACATTGACACCGCTGCCGTAATCGCAGCAGTGGATGAAGCTGGCTACAAGGCGGTCGCAAACTAATCCCCAAAAAAGAGGAAAGCAGATGTCCGATCAGCAACTTCTCACTCTTGATATCCCCGTCGGCGGGATGACGTGTGCGTCGTGCGCAAACCGTATTCAACGCAAGCTGAACAAACTTGATGGAGTTAACGCGAGTGTGAACTATGCGACCGAGAAAGCGCATGTGGAGGCGCCGGCGGACATCAACCCGCAGCAACTCATCGACACGATCGTGGCGGCGGGTTACACCGCTGAGCTTCCGAGGGAAGAGACCGCAGAGGAACCGGGAGCTGCTCCCGAAGAAAAAGACCGGGAGCTGCAGGACCTGCGCAATCGCGTCGTCGGCGCTGTCATCCTCACGGTTCCCGTCATCGCGATGTCGATGATTCCTGCCCTCCAATTCACTAATTGGCAGTGGCTGTGCCTCACGCTCTCGGCGCCGGTCTTTGTGTGGGCCGGCTGGCCGTTCCATCGCGCGACGCTGAAGAACCTGCGTCATGGTGAAGTCACCATGGACACGCTGATCACCATGGGTACGACCGCCTCGTTCCTCTGGAGCGTCGGGGCGTTGTTCTTCGGGCGCGCCGGGCTGCCGGGGCTTAAGCACGAGTTCCACTTAACGGTCACTCCCGGCGATGCTGATATGAACATCTACCTCGAGGCGATGGCCGGCATCATCATGTTTGTGCTGCTTGGTCGTTATTTCGAGAAGCGTTCTAAGCGCAATGCTGGTCAGGCGCTCCGGGAGTTGATGAAGCTCGGCGCCAAGGAGGTCTCCGTTCTCGAAAGTTCGGGAGTGGAGAAGAGGCTGCCCGTGGAGCAGCTCCGCCCGGGAGTGGTGTTCGTCGTTAGGCCTGGTGAGAAGATCGCGACGGACGGCGTTGTCGTGGAGGGCACGTCGGCGGTGGATGCGTCGATGCTGACCGGCGAGCCGATGCCTGTCGAGGTCGGCCCTGGCGATGAGGTGACGGGGGCGACGATTAACACGTCCGGGCGGCTGCTTGTGCGGGCGACGCGCGTGGGCTCGGAGACGCAGTTGGCGCAGATGGCAGCGATGGTCGAGGCGGCGCAGACGGGCAAGGCACCGGTGCAGCGGCTGGCGGATCGGGTTTCGGGAGTGTTCGTGCCCGCCGTCATCGCGATCGCCGCGGTCACGCTCGGTGCGTGGTTGCTCACGGGGCACGGCGCGAGTGAGGCGGTCACGGCCGCGGTCGCCGTGCTCATCATCGCGTGCCCGTGTGCGCTTGGCTTAGCGACGCCCACAGCGCTCCTGGTCGGCACGAGTGAAGGTGCCAAGGCTGGTGTGCTGCTGCGTGGCCCGGAGGTGCTGGAGTCGGCGCGGAAGGTCGACACGGTTGTGCTGGATAAGACCGGCACGGTGACTACGGGTGTGATGGAGCTGACGGAGGTCCCTCCCACTCCCGAAAATCTGCTGCCGCTTGCCGCTTCGGTGGAGGCGGCGTCGCATCACCCGATTGCGCAGGCTATTGTGCGTGCGGCGGATCCGGATTCTCTACTCCCGGTTTCGGATTTCCGGGATATTCCGGGAGTGGGGGTTGAAGGCACCGTGGATGGCCACCGCATCGAGGTCGGCCGCTCCGGGGAAAATTCCGGGAGTGGGGGGACGGTGGTTGCGGTGCGCCGCGACGGCGAGCTCCTGGGCACGTTGGAGGTGTCGGATTCGGTGAAGCCGACGTCGGCGGCTGCGGTCGCGAAATTCCGGGAGTGGGGGGTGCGGCCGATTCTGCTGACCGGCGACGCCGCCGGCCCGGCGTTTCGGGTCGCAGATGAGGTCGGTATTGCTCGCGAGGATGTGATTTCGGGAGTGATGCCGGAGGATAAGGTCGCGACGATTGAGAAGTTGCAGGCTGGCGGCGCGTGTGTGGCGATGGTCGGCGATGGCATCAATGATGCTGCGGCTCTTGCGCAGGCGGATTTGGGCATGGCGATGGGCACGGGCACCGATGTGGCGATGGAGGCTGCGGATATCACGCTGGTGCGTGGTGATCTGTTGGCGGCTGCGGATGCGCTGCGGTTGTCACGCCGGACGCTCCGCACGATTCGTTCGAATCTTTTTTGGGCGTTTTTCTACAACGTTTTGGCAATTCCTGTCGCCGCGCTGGGGTTGTTGAATCCGATGTTGGCTGGCGCTGCGATGGCGTTTTCGTCGGTTTTTGTGGTCGGCAACAGTCTGCGTCTGCGCGGTTTTTCTCCGAGTCAACCAGCTATTCAAAAAGGAGTAACTCATGAGTGAGTCTTGTTGTTCGTCGCAATCGCATTCGCTTGACGACGATTCTTGCTGCCATGACACCACTGATCCCGGTTATCTCGTGGAGAAGCGGCGTTATGAATCCCGTATCCGTCGCATTGAGGGGCAGGTTCGTGGCATTGGTCGGATGATTGAGAACGAAGAGTACTGTATCGATGTTTTGACCCAGATTTCGGCGGTGAATTCGGCGTTGAAGTCGTTGGCGTTAACTCTTCTGGATGCTCACCTCCATCACTGTGTGGTGCATGCGGCTGAGGGCGGCCCGGAGGAGTTGGACGCCAAGCTGGAGGAGGCCTCGGCGGCGATTGCTCGGCTGGCTAAGTAACTCCCGGAAAAATTCCGGGAGTGGGGGGCGAAACAGCAGTCGGCAGTCGGCAACCGGAGTTGGTTGTTGTTGGTTGCACCGGTTGCGCGGGAGTGTCGCTTAAATGCCTCGTTTTCCCTGGTAGGGGGCGCGTTTTGGGAAAATGAGGTTTGTTGGGTAGTCTTTAACGACGTTGGAGGATTCGACTAGCGGCCTATGTCACACGCCTGGAACGCGTGCGGGAGTCACATCCCTCGTGGGTTCAAATCCCACATCCTCCGCAGAGTGAAAACCCCCGGTTTACGCCGGGGGTTTTCTTGTATTTATGCAGGTGAGTGGATTTGCGGGTTAAGTGACAAAAAGTGTGTCCGCTCGGTGTGTCGCCGGGTGGGCCCTTTTTATCTCATGGGCCCTTTCC
>NZ_JASPJT010000021.1:0-10724 GCF_030232425.1 Corynebacterium sp. MSK019
GTAGTGCTCGACGGGTTAACTCCTCGGGAGGTAATCTCTGGTGTTATCCATGATGCAATGACCGCCTGACCCTACCGGCCATTTTTCGAGCCATTTTTGTCATAAACGTAGTCAGTAACTCGCATCGCCCCAACGCCGCCAGCCATAAACGTAGTCAGTAACTCGCATCAGTGACACTGGGGGAGAGGGGGGGCTTTACCCGGGTTTGGTGGGGAGAGCTTTTGCCACAGTCTAGGTTGCCCCGAGACCCGGGGCTGGATGTCAGTTTTCAACTTAAAATATCTGCCATGAACTGGCGATTTGCTTATGTTCAGCGCTGTTCTGTAGAGTAACAACTCGTGCACAGCGCTGGTAATCCAGAAAGTTGAGCACGGCATTTAAGGCCCTGTGGCGCAGTTGGTTAGCGCGCCGCCCTGTCACGGCGGAGGTCGCGGGTTCAAGTCCCGTCAGGGTCGCCACTTGATTAATTTCAAGTCTGGCCAGATAGCTCAGTCGGTAGAGCGTCCGCCTGAAAAGTGGAAGGTCAGCGGTTCGATCCCGCTTCTGGCCACAATTAATCCCCAGCCTGGAAACGGGCTGGGGATTCTTTGTTTTACCAGATGTTTGTCGCGGGGATCGTCGTAAAGCACAGTGCATCGAGCCGTGCGAAAGCCTTAAAGTGGGGGAAATTAAACCGCGTACACACCCTAGCGGATAGGATGTTGTGCATGAGTAAGGAATTCGCCTCAGCAGGAACGCTGTCCGACGATAAGACGCTGCCGTGGGTCGTGCGCATCTTCGTCTACACGGATGCTGAGGGCAGCCAATCGGCTGCTGAGAAGGTTCGTGGGGTGCTCGCGGAACTGATTCCGGATCAGGACGTCAACGTCTACGAGGATGTCATGCCCGATGTGGGGCGCACCTCTTCGCTCGCTGATTTGTGGGCGGAGGCCAACCCGGGCATGGATCCGGGGGATCGGAAGCGTTACCGCATCAGTGTGGTGGCTCCGGGGCTGTCTCACTGCGAAATGGCGGATCTGGCAGGCCCGCTCGCTGAGGCCGTCAGTCCGGGGTGGGCAGAGGGGGAGGCTGCGACCAAGGTCGCGAAGGGCGATGTCCCGTGCCGTGTCGCTGTCGGGCGTGCCGACGAGCACCCGGGCGAACCCCCGCTAGTGCAGAATTAACCAGAATTCGGAATTAATCCGAAGCGAGAGCTGTTATCTGGGTTACATCCTAAGAGTCGTTTGCAATGACGACGCTTCACAACCATGAGAGGGAAGTGATTCCGAAAATGGCACACACTATTTCGCATGATGAGGCCGGTCAGCGCTATGTTCTCACCGTAGAGGGAGAAGAGGCCGGCTTTGCCGCTTACACCCCGGTGGAAGGTGCCCTGGACTTTGACCACACGGTTGTAGATGGCAAGTTCCGTGGACAAGGCCTGTCCAAGCCGCTTATCGCAGGCGCGCTGGATGATGTTCGGAAGAACAACCGAAAGATTCGCACCAGCTGCTCCGCTGTTGCCAACTTCGTGGAGAAAAACCCGGAATACCAGGATCTACTGGCTGACTAGTCGCTGAAGGGCGAAGAACGCACAAAGAAGCCGGCCGGCTTTTGTATGTAGAGCTAGTTTTAGGGCGGGGCTAGATGAAGTCTCCGTCACCCTGGACGTACACCGCCGGATCGCACAACGGCTTGTGCTCTTCGGGCTTGGCAGGGCGTACGCGGCCCGGAATTCCTATCACGATGGAATCGGGTGGGCAGCTGTGGGTGACCACGGAGTTGGCGCCGATTGATGAGCCTGCACCAATTGTGATGGGGCCAAGGACTTTCGCACCTGCTCCGACGGTGACGTTGTCCTCCAGGGTGGGGTGGCGTTTTACCTTCTCCAGTGAGCGGCCGCCAAGCGTCACGCCGTGGTAGAGCATGCAGCCGTCACCGATCTCTGCGGTTTCACCAATGACGATGCCCATACCGTGGTCGATGAAGAACCTTCGGCCAATTTGAGCGCCTGGGTGAATCTCAATACCAGTCAGCCAACGGGAAAACTGTGCGAGTACTCGTGCAATGCCCTTGGAAATCCCGCCTCGTTTCCAGAGGCGGTGCGAGAATCGATGAATCCAGATTGCGTGTAGGCCGGAGTAGACAATGGCATTTTCTACATCACTGCGCGCAGCTGGGTCGTGCGCGCGGGCATTGTCCAGATCCTCTTTGAGGATTCGGAAAAAGTCACTCATGGGCGTCAATTCTATCTGGTCGGAAGTGTGGGCAATGCAAAAACCCGCTTGCCGACGGAAAGTGCCAGCTAGCGGGCTCTGCAGAGAAGGTTACGGGCGTTTATAGCGCTTGGTCTTAGTCGCGCAGATCCTCGTACAGGATGGAGGAGACGTAGCGCTCGCCGAAGTCAGGAACAATCACGACGATGTTCTTGCCCTCGGACTCCGGGCGGGCTGCAATCTCGAGAGCAGCCTTGATGTTTGCACCGGCGGAAATGCCGCCGAGGATGCCCTCGGCTGCAGCGACCTTGCGGGAGACCTCAATAGCGTCCTCGTTGGTAACCGCAATGATCTCGTCGAGAAGCTCCTGATCGAGAACCTCTGGGACGAAGTTTGCGCCCAGGCCCTGAATCTTGTGCGGGCCGGCGGTGCCCTCGGTCAGCAGCGGGGAGGCCTTCGGCTCAACGGCAACCAGCTTGATGTCCGAGTTGTGCTTCTTCAGCGCGCGACCAGCACCGGTAATGGTGCCGCCGGTGCCGACACCAGCCACGAAGTAATCAACCTTGCCGTCGGTAGCTTCCCAGATTTCTTCACCAGTGGTTGCCTCGTGGATAGCCGGGTTGGCCGGGTTGGCGAACTGGGAAGCCAGGATTGCATTGTCGGTGTTAGCTACGATTTCGTTGGCCTTATCGACAGCACCGCGCATGCCATCCGCGCCCGGGGTGAGTACAAGCTCAGCGCCAAATGCGCGCAGAACGACGCGGCGCTCCTGGCTCATGGTGTCCGGCATAGTGAGAATGACCTTGTAACCGCGGGCTGCGCCGACCATTGCCAGCGCGATACCGGTGTTGCCCGAGGTGCCCTCGACGATGGTTCCGCCCGGCTTGAGCTCGCCAGAGCGCTCGGCGGCATCGATAATTGCGTTGCCGATGCGATCCTTGACCGAGTTGGCAGGGTTGTAAAACTCCAGCTTGGCAATCACGTTGCCCGGCAGGCCCTCGGTAACACGGTTGAGCTTAACCAGCGGGGTGTTGCCGATCAGTTCAGTGACATCGTTATAAATAGTCATTAATCTTATCCATTCCGGAAATCACAGAGGACTTCCTAATGAGTTTTCGTGTGTAGCCGTAGTGTACGCCTGATCCTGCAATTAGTACAGACCAGTTCGTCTATTTCATGGCTTGCGTAGGGAAGTGGAAGCTGTCAGTTCCGGTGTTGCCACCGTCATAGTCGCCGCGGCCGGCGTCGTCGCAGTCGCACCGCTATTGTCGCAATGCTCCTGCTCTTGCCACGTTAACGCTATCTCATTGCCTTGCTCGTCCTTACCTCCATTGTGAGGGTAAAGAGCATTAAAGTTTCTTAGAATCCACTATTCTGAGACGTGATTTACAGTGCACGGGAATGCCTTGTAAATAGGCAGCGGCCCTCGCCACTGTGATTGGGCGCGATTGCGGCCCTTATCTGCACAGCGGTTATATGCGACAACCGGAAAACGCAGACAATGGACTCAGCGATTGCGGTGCTTCGTCGAAGCCACTCAGGGGGACTCAAACCTTTGGGGAAGGAGACGAAGCATTAATAGAAGTGTGAAGCTTTCCTCAGCCCATCAGCCAGGAGACCGACTGTAAATCATCCAATTCGCGTCCGCGGATTGGCGGTCGAGCGGTGCTGTCGAGGTGAATAGCGCCGTAGAAAGATGATTTACATCATGCATATTGCTGAGGGATTTCTCCCAGTTACTCATTGCATTGGGTGGGGCGTAGCTGCCGCTCCCTTTGTCATTCACGGCGCAATTCAAGTCAAGCGCACTATGAAAGAACATCCCGGTAGCGGCATGCTGCTCGGTGCTGCCGGCGCGTTTACCTTCGTGCTTTCCGCAATCAAGATTCCATCCGTGACGGGTTCCACTTCGCACCCGACGGGTACAGGTTTTGGTGCTGTAATCTTCAAACCTCCGGTGATGGCGCTGCTTGGCTCCATCGTGTTGCTCTTCCAAGCAATCTTGCTCGCTCACGGCGGCATTACGACGCTCGGTGCGAACATCTTCTCCATGGCAATCGTCGGCCCGTGGGTCGGCTACGCCTTCTACGTATTGACTCGAAAGCTCGGCGGAGGCCTACTACCAGGTGTGTTTATGGCAGCGTTCTTGGCTGACCTCTCCACCTACGTGGTGACCTCCATGCAGCTCGCTCTTGCACACCCGGCAAACCCGGGCGGTGTCGGCGGCGCTCTGGCTACATTCCTCGGCCTGTTCGCTATCACGCAGATTCCGCTGGCAATCATCGAGGCTCTGGTCACCGTCATTCTCATGCGCACCCTGCTGGCCGTGGCACATTCTGAGCTCCTCGATCTCGGCTTCCTGTCCAGCTTCGGTGATGCGCCAGCACCGGCGCTGGAGGCGAAAGCTGCAGAAGCCACGGCTGACGCTGTTGCAGGATCTGTCACTTCGCAGAATGCGGCAGCTGCATCCGTATCTGGCCAGAAGCAGTAGCCGTCGTCAAGCGAAAAGAAGCGAAAGAGAGCACGATTATGAATGCAAAAAACAACGCGCAGATTGTCGACGCACAGGCAGCTAGCCAGCCGAAGAAGAACTCCGTGTGGGTCAGCGTTGGTCTCATTGTCCTGGTAGTCGTAATTGCCATGTTCCCGCTGTTCTTCAACTACGGGGACGACGACGCCGAGGAGCCGTTCGCCGGCACTGATGCCACCGCTACGGAGACAATTCAGGAAATCGACCCGAACTACGAGCCGTGGTTCGAGCCACTCGTCGGCGAGCTGCCGGGTGAGGTCGAGTCGGGGCTGTTCGCGCTCCAGGCCGTTATCGGTGCTGGCGTCCTGTTCTACGTTATTGGCTTCTACCGAGGGAAGGCTGCTGCGCGTTCGGACAAGCGCGAGAAAGAGCAGTGAATGCGCTAGAAGCTGCAGCGGCGCGCAGCGCTTGGGCACGCCGCAACGTGGGTGAAAAGATTCTGCTGCTCGGTGGGCTGCTGATTCTGGCGGTTGCGCTACCGCCAATTCCCTTTGCGCCGGTCATTGCGGTCATTGCTTGGTCTATTGCGTACATAGCCCGGGTGCCCCGCAAGCTGTATGTGGCAATGGTGCTGGCACCGGCGGCTTTTGTGCTCGTCGGCGCGTTTCCGCTTTTGGTAGCGCTTACTCCCGGCGGTCTCGCGTGGTCGCCGGATGGCCCGCAGCGAATGACGCAGGTTGTGATGCGTTCGTTTGCGGGTATCAGCTGCACGATGGTCTTTGCGCTGACCACTCCGATTTCGGAGCTCATTGCCTGGCTCGACAAGCACGGCATGCCTCGGTACCTGACTTACCTCGCCGAGGTGATTTATCGGATGACTGGCGTGCTGATTCACTCCGCGCGCTCAATGACAGAGGCTCAAGCACGACGTCTTGGGCACTCCACGCGCCGAGCGATGATCCGGGATGTCGCGGCGCAGTCCGCCAGCCTCTTTGTCATCGCTTTTACTCGAGCCCGCAAGATGCAAGAGGGAATTGAGCTGCGCGCCAATCCGAGCGCAATGAAAGTACTGGTGATTTCGCGGCCGAGGCAGCCGAAATTCCTCGCGGTATCCAGTGCCTTACTTTTGTCGTTGATTGCGGCCTGGGCGCTGCTGAAATGGGGTGTATAGGGATGTCGATCAGCAGGAAAAATCGCGCTGATCACGTACATGGTGCCAACGGTGTCATTGTCGAAGCGGCTGCAGTTGCATACGCTTACGACGAAACCCACGTTCTGAAAGGCGTGGATCTGGCAATTTCGGGTGGCGAGCGCCTAGCGCTGTTGGGGGCAAACGGTTCTGGCAAGTCCACGCTGTTGCGTATGCTCGCGGGAGCGTCTAAGCCCAATAGTGGTGAGGTTCGCCTTGACGGCACCGCCTACAAGTACTCCCGGCACGGCCGCAATACGGTCCGCCGCTCAGTACAGATGGTCACGCAGGATCCGGATGAGCAAATCTTCGCGGCTAGCGTGTTTGCAGACGTCTCTTTCGGTCCCGTCAACCTGGGGCTTAAGAACGAGGAAGTCGAGCGGCGCGTCCGGGAGGCCCTAGGTACCGCCGAAATCACCGATCTCGCCGAACGCGTTCCGCACCAGCTTTCCTATGGTCAGCGCAAGCGCGTCGCTCTCGCAGGCGCGCTGGCGATGCACCCACGTGTGTTGCTTCTCGACGAACCCTCCGCCGGCCTCGATCCGCAGGCGACCCGAAAGCTTGCACACACGCTCAATCAATTGCGCGATCAGAGCACTGCCGTCGTCGTCGCCACGCACGACATCGACTTCGCGTGGAATTTCGCCGATAGGGCAGCGGTGCTTGCCGACGGCAAACTGCGCGTCGGCGCCAAGGAAGAAATTTTGGCCGATCGACGGTTGGTCGAACATGCTCGACTGGCTTTGCCCTGGGCGCCCGTGGTCTCCAAGGCGATTGGGCGAGATGTGTGCCATCCAGAGGATGTTTAGGCGAGTGGCTTGGTTGGTGAATAGCTCATCGATATGTGCAGCTAAACCGCGCTAAAAATGAGAAAAACGCCCGCGGGCAGGGCGTAATGCCTATGAAAATAGGCCTAGAAATATAGGCGAAGCTGTCGCATTTCTTCGCTTCCATTTCACGTCACACCTGTCCGCGGGCGATCTCCGTGGCCGTGACACTTTGCAGTGCCCTCGGCGCATCAGGCAGGTATTCGGACTTTCTGGCGTGACCGACAATAAGGGGATGACGACTGCCGCAAGCTTCAATGCTTACGTGCAGATCCTTATTATCAATTTTCCTACTTTTCGCCGCTTCCCAAGGTTGAAATAACCTCAGTGCCGTTGGCGAATTTTGTTCCAGATTACCGCTGCGGGACAGTTCCGGAATTGCACCGGATTCCCTCTTGCGTTTGCTGTGCACCACCTTCGGACAACCACGTGGAGGACGTAGCATTGAAAGTGGAACTCAACAAAACCTGTTGCATGTATGACAATAGCGCACGATGCAAAATAAGCGAAGGTCTTTTTCGAAAATGTCCGCATTGGGGGTAAAACGCCGTTCATTACCCTCTGTTATTAACATTCACGCAGTTTGTTAGCGGAAAAATAGCTACCCCTGCCTTGTATTTATTCGGCCGAGGCGGGGCTAATGACAGGATTTATCCTGGTATTTTCTTTACGTACTTGTAGAGAAACCTAGTTGTTTCCTAAGATTGTGTGACGGATGCCTTAATGCAGGTGTACCCGTTCGGAGGGTACTATCTACTTTGTACGGTTTACAGCCCCCGAAAGGGTCAGTGGCCGCTGAGCGGTAGTTGGCCATTTCGTAGGAGTGTAAGTCGGCGCGAAGTCACAGGCTGATGGTGCCTCTGTGGGTGCCAGTGAAGCAATTTGCCCGTTACGCAGGAGGACGCGAGATGGATCCCCACCGCATTCTGGACGACAATGAGGTTATTAAGTCGTCCTTGGTCGCCCTAAAGAATGCGACTGGTATTCCGGTCACAATGTATGCGGAAGTCACCGATAACTCTAAGATGCAGATCAACAACTGGGTTGGCCTGCGTACTCCGGCCCTGCAGAATCTGACTGTGGAATCGGGTGCGGGTGTCGGTGGTCGCGTGTTGGCCACGCGCCGCCCGGTGGGTGTCAGTGACTACCTGCGCGCCAAGGTTATTACCCATGAGTATGACGACAAGATTCGTGACGAAGGCCTGCACTCGCTGGTCGCCGTGCCGGTGATCGTTTCGCGTCTTGTCCGTGGCGTGCTCTACGGTGGCGTGCACTCCTCGGTGCGCCTGGGGGACAAGGTTCTTGAAGAGGTCACAATGACCGCCCGTTGCCTGGAGCAGGACCTCGCTGTCGTCGATGCCTGCCGCAACATGGATCGTTCTGGCAACGGTAAGGGCGGCCGCATCATGAATGGCGCTGAGTGGGAGCAGGTTCGTTCCACGCACTCCAAGCTGCGCATGCTCGCTAACCGTGTGGATGACGAGAAGCTGCGCCAGGAACTCGAGGTGCTCTGTGACCAGATGGTCACCCCGGTTCGCGTCAAGCAGACCACCAAGCTGTCGGCTCGTGAGCTCGATGTTCTCGCCTGTGTCGCCCTCGGTCACACCAACGTCGAGGCCGCAGAGGAAATGGGCATCGGTGCCGAGACGGTTAAGTCCTACCTCCGCTCCGTGATGCGCAAGCTGGGCGCCCACACTCGCTACGAGGCCGTCAACGCGGCCCGTCGCATCGGCGCACTGCCGTAAACCGCTTGACGACGGTTCCTTTGCGCCCAAACCCGCGGGTATTGGGGTAGTCAGTTCTGCTACTTGACCCGCTACTTACCCCCTGCTTGCCGCTCGGTTTCGCGCTCACCACCGGGGATCCACTTAACGTCGTTGCCGTCATTGGCCACTCTCGAAAGAATAAACAACAGGTCAGACAGGCGATTGAGATACTTCGCCGGTAGGACTGAGGTGGTTTCGGGAAACTCGCGGCAGGCAGCCCATGCCGCACGCTCGGCCCGGCGAGTAATCACCCGAGCTGTGTGCAGCAGTGCCGCGGCTGGTGTGCCTCCCGGGAGGATGAAGGAATCCAGTTTCGGCAGTTGTTCATTGAACTGGTCGCACCAGTGCTCGAGTCGCTCGATGTAATCCGGCTCGATACGCAACGGCGGGTACTTCGGGTTTTCTTCAATAGGTGTTGCCAGGTCGGCTCCGGCATCAAAGAGGTCATTCTGCACGTAGCGAATGACAGCCGAGATTTCGTCAAGCGTGCCGAAACTGAGCGCCTGGCCGAGTGCGGCGTTGGCCTCCTCGCACGTGGCGTAGGCGATAAGGCGAGAATCATCCTTGGGAACGCGGCTGAAATCGGATAATCCAGTGGTGCCGTCGTCGCCGGTGCGAGTGTAAATGCGAGTTAGATGAACGCTCATAGCTTCAAGCCTAAGCGCGATATTGCGAAATGTGGTTGGCTGGGGGAGTGGGAAATGAGCGATTTCTGGTTAAAGGCGGAGCGACGCTAAATGGTCAGGTTCAGATTTCCGGGGCGAAGAACTCGGTTCTGAAACTGATGGGTGCGGCGCTTCTCGCCGAGGGCACGACAGTACTGACGAACTGCCCTGAAATTGACGACGTGCCATTGATGCAAAAGGTCCTCGAAGGGCTCGGCTGCTCCGTGACGCGCGAGGGCGACCGGATTGAAATCACGGTGCCCGAAGAACTCTCGCATCACGCCGATTTCGATGCCGTGCGCCAGTTCCGCGCTTCGGTCTGTGTGCTCGGGCCGCTGACGGCGCGTACCCGTAACGCGATTGTCGCACTGCCCGGTGGTGACGCTATTGGTTCCCGCCCGCTGGACATGCATCAGGCTGGCCTGGAGAAATTGGGAGCACGCACCTATATTCACCACGGTTGCGTGGTGGCTGAGGCGGGGCGACTCAAGGGGGCGAACATCAAGCTGGACTTCCCGTCCGTCGGCGCGACCGAGAATATTCTGACCGCGGCCGTACTAGCGGAAGGTACGACTGTGCTGGATAACGCCGCCCGTGAGCCCGAAATTGTCGACCTGTGCGAGATGCTCGTGGAGATGGGCGCCAAGATTTCGGGTGCGGGATCTAACACCATCACGGTTGAGGGCGTAGAGAAGCTGCACCCGACTGAGCACAAGGTTGTCGGCGACCGAATTATCGCAGGGACCTGGGCTTATGCTGCAGCGATGACCGGCGGCGATATTACGGTCGTTGGCATTAACCCTAAGTACCTGCACCTTCCTCTGGAAAAACTGAAGAACGCAGGCGCTCAGGTCGAGACCTACCCGCAGGGCTTCCGCGTGCGTATGGACAGGCGTCCGCAGGGTGTGAACTATCAAACGCTGCCATACCCAGGCTTTCCGACGGACATGCAGCCCATGGCCATTGCTCTGTCCGCGGTGTCCGAAGGGACGTCAGTGCTTACCGAGAACGTTTTTGAGTCGCGCTTCCGGTTTGTCGACGAGATGATTCGCCTCGGCACGGACGCGACTATCGATGGCCACCACGTGATGATTCGCGGAAAGGAAACGCTGAGTTCCGCACCTGTGTGGTCTTCGGACATTCGCGCCGGAGCGGGACTAGTGCTTGCTGGGCTGTGTACTGAAGAAGGTGACGTCACTGAGGTGCACGATGTCTATCACATCGACCGTGGTTACCCGGGCTTCGTAGAGACACTCAATTCTCTTGGCGCATCGGTTGAACGGGTTAGCTAGTGATTGTTGGCCTCTGGTCAATGGCTAACGGCTAAGCGCACGGTGCTAGTTAAACACGCGGTGCGGAAAACCATCGCAAGTCTTCGGTTCTGGATGCTTCAGAACCGTAGGGAGTGATTCTCCAGTGGTGGCTTGTGGTGGTTTTCGCTATTTTACCTGGGGTTTTGTGTCTTTGGTGGGGTGTGTGTAATGTATCTGGAGGTCAGCGCGGCCAGGCAGTTTATGTGTTTGGTTGGCTGATGCGGGGGAAATGTTTTCGTGCGGTTAGCCGCTGGGAGTCGTTGGTTTGACTTTCTGGTTAATTGTTTGTTAATGTTTTC
>NZ_JASPJT010000022.1:0-8548 GCF_030232425.1 Corynebacterium sp. MSK019
TAGTGCTCGACGGGTTAACTCCCCGGGAGGTAATCTCTGGTGTTATCCATGATGCAATGACCGCCTGACCCTACCAGCCATTTTTCGGGCCATTTTTGTCATAAACGCAGTCAGTAAGTCGCAGTGGCCCACCGCTGCCGCTAGCCGGCCGGCCAACAGTAGAAAACTACTTCTTCACCAGCACAGTGGTGCCAGCTGCTAGAGGTAGGCGCATCACGTAAGCGTCGTCAAGCTGGAGCATATATTCGTCGGCTTCGCGGGCAGCGACGGTGTCACGGTCAGTGCGTGACGAGTCAGCAACAGTGCCGTCGAGGAGCGCGCCGGTCAGGACGAGCGCGCCACCGGAGCGAAGCAGCGGCCAGGCCTTTTCCTGTGCGGCGCGGAGGATTGCCGGGGCGACGTCCAAGTAGACCAAGTCGTAGGAGTCGGCTGCCAGACGATCCATGACCTCCAGTGGCTGCGAGGGCAGGAAGCGCTGTCGGTTGGGGCGGATGCCTGCGGCTCGGAAAGCGGACTTTGCCAGAGACTGGTGCTCGAGCTCAGGGTCGATGCAGGTGAGAACGCCGTCATCGCCGAGACCGGCGGCCAGGTGCAAACCGACTACGCCTGCTGCAGGCGATGCGATGACAGCGGCGGGGTGACCGTCGCGGCGGGCACTGGTCAGGGCCATGAGCGAGGTCAAAGCGGCGCCGGTCATCGTATCGGGGACGGCAACTCCGTATTCGCGAGCGCTCTCTCGGGCGCTTTCAAGGGCCTCGGAGACTACGGTCGTGTTGTTGACGTGCTGTGCAATAGCGTCACGTGCGGATAGCGGGGTAGCAGAAGAACTCGTTTCGGACACGCTCTATAGCGTAGGAAAAAACTCCGTGCAGGGCAGCGGGGCGCGCCGGTCAGTGCCGGACTAGGTGGGTAAACAAGCCTCAAATTTCTCTGGACTCTCAAACTATTTTCAGGGTAAGGTCACTACAAACCTAAGGTTGGTAAGGAACACTGAACCTCATGCCCGAACGAGTCAAGTCCGAACGAGTCAGCGCAGGCGCCAGCCGCGAGGACGCCCCGTCCGCTGACGCAACTGAGCAACTGTCCGGCACCGCAGCTTTTGACGCAGGTGTGGGAGAGATGCCGTCGTGGTCGGAACTTGTCCAAGCCCACGCGGATAGTGTTTACGGGCTCGCATATCGGTTGACTGGTAACCAGCAGGACGCGGAAGACCTGACGCAGGAGACATTCATGCGTGTGTTCCGCTCGCTGAAGTCATACCGTCCCGGCACTTTTGAAGGCTGGCTGCATCGGATTACCACTAACCTGTTTTTGGATATGGTCCGGCATCGGCAGGTGATCCGGATGGAGGCGTTGCCGGAGAACTACGACCGCGTCCCGGGCACGCTGAAGACGCCGGAGCAGGCCGTCGATGATGCGATGCTCGATCCTGATTTGGAAATCGCGCTGGCTGAGCTGCAGCCGGACTATCGCGCGGTGGTTGTCCTCTGTGATGTGGTGGGGCTGACCTACGAGGAAATTGCTAACACCCTTGGGCTCAAGATGGGCACCGTGCGTTCGCGCATTCACCGGGCACGTTCCAGCTTGCGGGCGACGTTGGAGCGTCTGGAGAGGCAGCGGCAGGAGCTGCCGGAGTCGGTCACCGCAGGCTAGTTTTCCCGCACTCAATCCGTGGGAGCGGCTATTGTGGGGCTAGTTAAATAGGTGCGATTTCTGGAGGTGCTGCAGTCTGTGATTCAGCAGGGCGATGACAAGCGTTTTTTGTCAACGGAGCATCTCGGTACCGAGGCAATTGCCGCTTTTGTTGACGGTGAGTTGTCGGTCGTAGCTGAGCGACGCGCGCAGGCGCACCTGATGGCATGCCCGGAATGTCGCCGGGAGGTCGCGAAGCAGCGGCAGGCAGCCAAGCGTCTGCGTGATAGCGCGGCCTTGCACATTCCAGCTGAGCTGCGCGCTCGTATTGCTGATTTCGCAGGCAGCTGCGAGGACTCAGAGCCCCATAGGTCGGCGCGGCATCTCGCGCACCGTCCGCCGGAGTCGCTGAGCGCTGCGTTGGAGCAGATCGTTCGCGGTTTTCGCAAAGGTGGTAGTCACTAGTGGGCAAACATCGCGCTTTCGATGATTCCGCGTTTGCCCCGGACGCCGATCGTGCCGCCGCAACTGGTGGGCTACAGCGTGCACCAGGGCAAAAGCTTGACGACGACACCAGCGCCACCGCCCAAGAGTATTCGCCGTGGCAGGATTCGTCGTCACGCATGACGACGGGGCGTCCGGCCCGCAAACCCGAAGCGAAGAAGAAACCTCGCCCGAAGATGGCCCCCCGCGTCAGCGCGCGGGAAGTGATTTTTGGCCGCGAGGTGCCGTGGCGTGTGATTGCGGCGTCGTCGGCCGTGGTGCTGCTGATTGGCGGTGTCGGCGGCTTTGTTGGCGGTTGGGCTGGCAAGACTTTCCGCTCGGACTATCAGCGGGTGGAGCTGCAGCAGATCGAGGGGCGGCCGGGCAACGGTGATTTGACTGAAATCGGCAAGGTGGCGGAGGCTCTTCGTCCCGCGGTGGTGTCGATTGCGGTCAGTGCCGGTGAGGTCTCGGGCGTGGGCTCGGGGTTTGTCATTGATGGTGACGGTCATATTTTGACGAATAACCACGTCGTTTCGGCGGTGGCGGACCGGCAGGATATGCAGGTCTCCGTAACGTTTTGGGACGGCGGAAAGCTGAAGGAAGTGCCGGCCAAGATTATTGGCCGCGACCCGAAGACCGACCTCGCCGTAATTAAGGTCGAAGATGTTGCGGGGCTGACCGTGGCGCAGCTTGGTGATTCCAACGCGGTTGCGGTCGGTGACACAGTGATTGCGATGGGCTCGCCGCAGGGTCTCGGCGGAACGGTGACCTCGGGCATTGTCTCGGCGCTTAACCGGCCGGTGCGCCTGGCCGCTGAAGGGACTGACACGGACGGCTACGCCGATGCGATTCAGACCGATGCCTCCATCAACCCGGGTAACTCCGGTGGTCCGCTGGTGGATATCCGCGGTGCCATTATCGGTATTAATACGGTGATTTTCAGTAGTTCGGGTGGCTCACAGGGGTTGGGCTTTGCGATTCCAATCAATTCAGCCGTTGCCATCGCTGAGCAGCTCATCGCCGGTGAGCAGCCGGTTCATCCTGGGATTGGCGTGACAGCGCGCACGGTTTCCAATGGCGCACTGACTGGTGCCGAGATTGCCAGCATCCTGCCGGGAGGTGTTGCCGACCGGGAAGGCCTGCAGGAAGGCGACGTGATTACGGCTGTGGGAGACCGCGCGGTATCGTCCGCAGATGAGCTCACGGTGGCGCTGTGGACTGTTGGCGCTGGTAATGAGGCGGTATTGAAAATCGTTCGCCACGGAGCCGAGCTGGAGGCGAAGATCACGCCGGAGTAGGGGGGGGCGCTGGTTTCGACCGGTTTCGGCTGGTTTCTGCGGATTTGGCAGATTTGGTGGATTTGGCCGCGCAATGCTGCATGCGAGGTGCACTGTAACTAAGGTGGTATAACGTGTTTTCTAATGTTGGCTGGGGCGAGATTCTTGTCCTCTTTATCCTCGGACTAATTCTCATCGGACCTGAGCGGTTGCCGAAGGTAATTGAGGACGTCCGCGCATTGCTCTTGGCTGCGCGCACCGCAATCAATGACGCACGCGATAACCTCTCGGACGAGTTCGGCGAAGACTTCGACGATCTTCGCAAGCCGCTGCAGGAGCTCAACGATCTCCGTCGTCTCAACCCGAAGACCGCCATCACCAGGACGCTTTTCGACGGCGATGACACCTACCTGGACATGCTCTCCGGTAAGCCCGCAGCGGGTGGTGGCGGAACTGGTGCAGCCGGAGCTGCAGGAGCGGCCGGGCCTGCGGGTCAGCAGTACCAGCAGTCCAATACGAACCAGCCAGTGCAGCCGGCTCCGTCGCAGCAGCCGCTCCCGCAGCCGGGGACGTGGCAGGATCCAGTTGCCCAGGCCCGCCAACAGCAAGCACAGCAAACACCACAGCAGCCGCAACAACCTCAGCAGCCCCGTGGGGTGCAGGCCTGGGTCGACGACGACAACCTATAGAGGTTGCAAACCGTTCCCGACCGCAAGTTACTGACTAGGTTTATGACACTTTGAGCACAAATTTTGCCACGAAAGTGTCATAAACCTAGTCAGTAAGTGCACGCAGCCGCTTTGGTGGATGCACCACCGAAAACGCCCACAACACATACGCCCCAGACACCGCAGCCGCAAAAGCAGACGCCCCCTTCCCGGCACCAAAAATACCGGGGAGGGGGCGTCGCTGTGATCGTCGTAAAGCGAAGGCCTACTTCGGAGTCACGCCCAAGCCGAGCGACTTGCCTGCGAGCGACTCGCGACGAACAACCAGCTTGTCAGCGATAGCGTTCAGGGCCTCGCCCGCGCCCGAATCCGGCTTGGACAGGACAATCGGAGTGCCCTTGTCGCCGCCTTCGCGGAGCTCGGTGTCCAGCGGTACCTGGCCGAGCAGCTCGACCTTTCCGCCGGTGATCTGGGTAAGACGACGGGCAACGGTCTCGCCGCCGCCTGTGCCGAAGACCTCCATCTTGGAGCCGTCGGGCATTTCCATCCAGCTCATGTTCTCGATGACACCGGCGATGCGCTGGCGGGTCTGCAGCGAAATGGTGCCGGCGCGCTCTGCGACCTCGGCGGCGGCCATCTGCGGGGTAGTAACAATCAGCAGCTCAGCGTTCGGCACGAGCTGCGCCACGGAGATGGCGATGTCGCCGGTTCCCGGGGGCAGGTCGAATAGCAGGACGTCCAGGTCGCCCCAGAACACGTCCGCGAGGAACTGCTGGATAGCGCGGTGCAGCATTGGCCCACGCCAGACAACCGGTGCGTTGTCGTCGACGAAGTGTCCGATAGAGATCAGTGACACGCCGTGCGCCTGCGGAGGCATGATCATGTCGTCGACCTGGTGCGGCTTTTCCTCGGAGCCCATCATGTGCGGAATGGAGTGTCCGTAGACGTCGGCATCGAGGACACCGACAGACAGACCCTTCGCGGCCAGCGCGGCGGCGAGGTTCACGGTCACGGAGGACTTACCAACGCCACCCTTACCGGAGGCGACGGCGAACACGCGGGTGCGGGAGTCCGGCTGGGCGAATGGGATCACCGGCTCGGAGGCGGTGCCGCGGACGGCGTTGCGGAACTCGCGGCGCTGCTCGTCATTCATCACATCGGTGGTGACGGTGACGTTGCCAACGCCCTCGATACCGTTCAGCGCCTCTTCGGTGCGCTCGATGATGGTGTTTTTCATGGGGCAACCGGCAATGGTGAGGTAAATCTCCACGGCCACGTCATTGTTGTCCGCCACCGAGATGGACTTGACCATGCCAATCTCGGTAATCGGGCGACGTACCTCAGGATCTTCGACCTGCGCCAGGGCGGTGCGAACTTCAGCTTCAGTAATCGTAGACATTATGTAGTGAATCTTATCGTGAGACCCCGCAAGACAAAGAACTACTGACAGAATCAGTAGTTTGCCGCTTTACGACGGTCACAGCGACCACCCCTCCGGCAAGCGCGGTGGCGGTGGAACGGGCGGCGGACCAGGCGGTGGAACAATTGCCAATCGTCTGACGTTGTCCTTGATAGAACGCCTTTTGGCGATAGTTTTAGCAATATTTTTAGCAACTGAGTCACCTTTTACTGTGACAACAACTGCAAGGGAACGGTGAGAGTACCGATGGCAAATGGGGAAGCGGGCAGCGGTTGGGGGAGCGGCCGGGAACAGAGTATGAAGTCCCGGTTGCCTCAGCGCCAGGTGCCCGAGGGGTGGCCGGTGGGCAGTTTCACCAACTACTCCGACGCGCAGGCGGCGGTGGATTCGCTCAGTGATCGCGATGAGTTCCCGGTTTCCGACCTCACCATCGTCGGTGTTGACCTGATGCAGGTGGAGCGCGTGGTCGGCAGGCTGACTTGGCCGAAGGTGCTCGGCGGCGGCGCGCTGTACGGCCTGTGGATGGGCCTGTTCTTTGGCCTGATTCTGGGCCTTTTCCAAGAGGATTGGGTCAGTCCGCTGATTGTTGGCCTCGGCATGGGCGCCATCTTCGGCATCGTGCTGGCCGCAGTTCCGTACGCAATGCAAAACGGCAAGCGGGATTTCTCTAGCACAACGGAGATTGTTGCCCGTCGCTACGATGTCCTGTGCAATCCCCGCAATGCCGAGCGGGCCCGTGACCTGCTGGCGCAGCGGGCTCTCGGTGGGAACCGCGGGTAGGTTGCTGTATCCGTCGTAAGGCGATGCCTGCCAGAAGCAGAGCCTATAGCCACTTGTTGCGGCGCAGGACCCACACCAAAAACGCCACGATGGCGAACATGATGGCGAGGACGATGAAGTAGCCGTACTCCCAGTGCAGCTCGGGCATGTGGTCAAAGTTCATGCCGTAGATGCCGGCCAGGGCGGTCGGGACGGCGAGAATAGCCGCGTACGCCGAGATGGTACGCATATCCTGGTTCTGCTGCAGCTGGATTTTCACGGCGGCGGCGTCGATGAGGGCGGAGAGTCGTTCGTCGAGTCCGGAGACGAGGTCCGCGGCGGCGAGCTGGTGGTCGAGAACATCGGAAAGATAACGGCTGACGTCCTTAGGCATGATGTCTTCCCGCAGATTCATCAGGGAGCGCAGTGCCGGTGTCAGCGGATCGATCGCGTGGCGCATTTCCAGAATCTCTCGTTTGAGGATGTAAATGTCCTCAATATCCGAATCCAAGTTCGGCTCGAAGACTTCGTCTTCCATGATCTCCACGCGATCTTCCAGCTGCATAGCGATGCGCAGGTACGCATCGACGAGGTTGTCCGTCAGTGCCCACAGCACGCCCGCGGGGCCGTAGTCGATGGCGTCGGTGGTGTTCTCCACGCGTGCGCTAATGCGCTGCATATCCGAGCTAGGCATGCCCATGCGAATGGTGATGACGTACTCCGGGCCGATAACAATCATCAGCTGGCCGGAGCGAATAATCTCATTTTCGTCATCCGCGAGACCTTCCGGGGAGTAGTGAATCGAGCGAATAACAAAAACAACGTGATCATCGTGGATCTCAATCTTGGGGCGCTGGCGGTTAGTCAGTGCGTCCTCCACCGTCAGCTCATCCAGCCCGTAAAGCTCAGCGATGGCATCCATCTGTGTCGCGTTGGGGCGCGACAACGACAGCCACGTGAAGCCCTCGCCAAAATTCCGTACCTCGGACAGCCCGGAGAAGTGGTCGTAGGTGCCGGGCAACCGCTTGCCGCCGATGTAGACGCCGCAATCGCGCAGGGCATCGCGCACCGCCCTCGACTGTCCTGTTCCTGTGCTTGACGACGAGCCGTTGGTGCGCGTCACCTTCGAGACAGCCGACTTCGCTGCGGATTTAGCCGCATTCGTCGCCCGAGCGGTTTTACCGGGTTTTCCTGTGGCCGACGGTTTTTGGCTTTGACTGGCCGAGCTAGTTCGCGGATTGCGAGCCTTCGCCGAAGCGCTGATGTTGCGGCTTTTCTCTTCGCCCATTCTGGGTGACCTCACAATCCGTTCGTAGGTTACGCTGGTGTCGATGATTGATTTTAGACGTGCGAACGCCGGGTTCCACTTTCGCATCCGCTCAATGGGGTGCAAGGGTAGCTCCACGGCTACTGCGTGCACTTTTACCGCCCTGGCATTGGTCACTGGGGCGACGGGGTTCGGTCTTGCCGCATGTTCTGATTTGGATCCGCAGATGCCCGTTCCTCCCGAGCAGGAGGCGGTGGTGACTGTCGGGGCAGACCTACGCAACCCTGAGCAAGCAGCTCTTGCGTACGTGTATGCGCAGAGCTTTGAGAGGATAGGGCGGCAAGCGGAGGTCGTCGGCATTCGCGATGCTGACGACCGGTTGCGGGCCGTACGCAATGAAGCGGTCCTGGTCTCCTTCGGATGCACAGGTGAGCTACTCGGCCTGAGCGACCCTGCGTCGGCGGCTTCACTGGCGGAGGAATACGCGGACGACTCCACCCCGGACAAGCAGTTCAGCGGCGAGTGGCGCGACCGTGTGTACGACGCATTTTCGCGGTCGCTGCCGGGTGAAGTTATGGCCACCGACGCGGGCATGGCACAGGGCTGCGCGGATGTGTCAGCTGACAATGCTGGGGCTGACTTGCCGCAATGGCTTGTGCCTTTCTACGTCAAGCCAGCGTTGGACCGAGATGATCGAGTCCGCGTGCTCAATGAGATTGCGGGTTCGCTGAGCACTGAGGACTTGAAGCTGATGACCCGGGCTGTGGCTGGTGGCGCCAGCCCTGAGTTGGTCGCTCAGGAGTGGCTGGATAAGGCGTAGTCGGGGTGGCGGGGGCTAGTTGTGGCGGTATCGGACGTGTATCTGCTGTTGGCTGCCGCCAAGTTTGTTGATTAACCCATGAATGCGGGCTGCAAATGTGAAACTGTGCGAGTTTATGACACTTTCATGCCATTTTTCGGGAGGTAGGGTCAGGCGGTCATTGCATCATGGATAACACCAGAGATTACCTCCCGAGGAGTTAACCCGTCGAGCACTACC
>NZ_JASPJT010000023.1:0-7214 GCF_030232425.1 Corynebacterium sp. MSK019
GATGGTACTGCACTCGGGAGGGTGTGGGAGAGTAGGTCGCCGCCGGCATAATAATCTTGTTTGTGGGTCGTGGTTGCTATTTCCCCTTTGTGGGGTTGGGTGCTGCGGCCCACTTTTGTTTTACCCACAGGTAAACAGAATTAACTAAGCGTCGATCGGATCCTCGGTTTCCTCTTTTGGTGAATCCTCGTTGGCTCTCTGTGGCAGACTGTCTCTATGACTAATCAGACACCTAACTCCGATGTGGTTAACCTCGCTTCTTCTGAGGACGAGGCTCAAGACAACTTCACTCCCGTAACGACCGAAGAAGGTAAGCTACAACAGCTTATTGAATGGCTCGAAGAACACGTCTCGGCCTATTCCTACTTGAGCGAGGTTGTCCCCTTGGGTGCCTCTGAGGAAGACATTAAGAAGGCTCGTGCTTCAGTCAATGACCGCGGCGCTCGTATGCCAGACGCCATCATTCACGGTTCAATGATGGTCCTGGGGGCGGCCGTCAACCATTCCTCGCCATACCTTGCGTATGCCGACGGCAAAGTAGAGGTGACGGATACGACGGTGGGGGATAGTCCTAGCGTTCCGGTGCGGGTTTTTGTCCCACAGGATCCAACCGGGTCTGTGGTAGTTGCCGCACACGGCGGCGCTTTCTGGATGGGCGACGGCAGTCTGCGTGAGAATTCCTTCGGCCCAAATATGGCTGCCCTGGCAGCCCGATCGGGCGCAATTGTTGTGGACGTGGATTACCGGCTCGCACCAGAGAATAAGGTATCTGAGGCCGTCTATGACATTGCGCGGGTAGTCGCATCTGTCGCAGATGATTCGTTGCAGCTTCAAAAATTGGGTGCAATGCCCATCAGTGATCAGAACCCGTTAGTTCTTTATGGTGTCTCTTCAGGCGGCCACAACGTTGTTTCCGCGGTAGACCAGATTAGTCAAGACACTCCGGTTGCTCTGTTGCTCGTTGCCCCGGCTCTAGACCTGCGTGGTGCTCCTGCGGTGTGGTTGCAGGCATTCTTCGGCACCTCTGATGATTCGGCAAAGGAAGTGTCACCGGGATTGCATGAGCCGTCGCGAAGCATGCGTGTCCACGTTCAGGCGGCCTCCCGCGATACTGTTGTTCGGCCAGCTACCGAGTACCTGAAGAAGGTCGAGGAGGCAGGTGGAGACGCCACTCAGGCGGTATTCTTGGCGACTCACCAGATTGCGGTTCCAAAGGTTCAGCGAGAGCAGATTACGGACGCGGCGCGGTTCATTCTAGAGGCCACTCACACGGAACGTGAGCTGCCAGAGGACCCGGCAGGTGAATACGATAAGGAAGCGATTGACCGGCAGAACGAAGAGTCCTGGGGTAAGAGCTAGTCAACCCGTTTCAGTTCCTAATGGCGCTCTCGCCGTGCATGTGAGCACCGCGGAGGGGAGCGCTGCTAAGGGAAATCGGGGGCGGGGCTAGAACAGCTCAGTGCCAAAAGGTCGGGGCTAACAGCCCCCGACTAGTGCAGCGGCAGGAGATTGCGCTTCGTTGCGTGTACCTCTTCCACCCGGTCGATGTTGCGTTCGAGCACATTCCAATCGTTGACCGGAATATTGCGCTGGGCTTGGGCAATGACTGACTTGTCTGGAGTGGACCACGCGAGCGGCACTGGGGTGATCTCGTCGTAGAACTCGGTGCGGCTCTTGTGCGTACCGGCCACAGCAACAGCTGGCACCTTCGCGCCCACACGGCGGGGAACCCCGGAAATCGTGGTGACAGTTCGTGTAGCCAGGGCCGGGACGGGCTCGCCATCGGAGGGGTCTTTACGCATGTCCACCAAGGTCATCAGCACCATGGTTCGCTCATCCACACGCGCAATCATGGCCGGAACCAGCGGGGATTCGTCGTAAAGCTCTTGCGGATCCTTAATTGCGCGTCGCACCTGGAAGGTAACGCCGACGTAGAGAGCTGCGAGGGCGAAAAGCATAACCGCGCTGCCGATAACAAACGGCGTGCGGTCGAAAACTATTAGAACCAGCACAGCGCCGACGAGCAGCAGAGCAGAGAAAATGCCGGAGGAGATGAGCAGTCGGCGGGCATCGCGGTAGTACTCGTTGTTGGCGTTGGTGTGCTCGCGGTTGACGGGGAAGTGAAAGTTCATGGCAGTCCTTTAGTTATCCAGTTTTCTAGGATTCCGAGCTAGCGGTGGAATCACCGGGCAGGGAGGGCCCGAGGTACTCGTCTGCGTCGACGATTCGGTAGGCGTAGCCCTGTTCCGCCAGGAAACGCTGGCGGTGAGCTGCGTATTCGGTATCGAGCGTATCGCGAGTCACCACCGAGTAAAAGACGGCGCCACCACCATCGGACTTCGGGCGCAGGAGACGCCCCAGGCGCTGTGCCTCCTCCTGTCGGGAACCGAAGGTGCCGGAGATTTGCACGGCGACAGAGGCTTCGGGAAGGTCGATGGAAAAGTTCGCAACCTTGGAGACCACCAGCGTGTTGATCTCGCCGCGCCGGAACTTCCCAAAGAGCTCCTCGCGTTTGGCGTTGGACGTCTTTCCTTCGATGACGTCGACGCCGAGCTCTTCGCCGATCTCTTCGAGCTGATCCAGGTAGGCACCAATCACCAGAGCGGGTTCGCCCTCGTGTCGGGCAAGGATTTGCTTGACGACGGGAATCTTCGTCGGCGTCGTTGCGGCCAGACGATACCTGTCGGAGGCCTCAGCCGTGGCGTAGAGCATGCGCTCGGACTCGGTCGGGGTCACGCGGACCTCAACGCAGTCAGCCGGTGCGATCCAGCCCTGGGCCTCGATGTCCTTCCACGGGGCGTCGTAGCGCTTCGGGCCGATCAGGCTGAAGACGTCGCCCTCGCGGCCATCTTCGCGCACCAGGGTAGCGGTGAGCCCCAGTCGACGGCGCGACTGCAGATCCGCACTCATTCGGAACACGGGAGCGGGCAGGAGGTGGACCTCGTCATAGATGATGAGGCCCCAGTCGCGGGAATCGAATAGCTCGAGTGCGCGGTATTCTCCCTTAGTCTTGCGCGTGACCACTTGGTAGGTCGCAATGGTGACGGGGCGAATTTCCTTCTTTTCGCCGGAGTATTCGCCGATTTCGTCCTCGGTCAGCGAGGTGCGTCGCAGCAGCTCGTCGCGCCACTGCCTGCCGGCGACGGTGTTGGTGACCAGGATCAAAGTGGTGCGCTGCGCGTCTACCATGGCCGCAGCACCGACGATTGTCTTGCCTGCGCCACAGGGCAGCACCACGACGCCGGAGCCACCTTCGCGGAAGGAATCAGCCGCCATGCGTTGGTAGTCGCGCAGTTCCCAGGTGTCGTGGCCGCCGGTGCCCTGATCCTGCCAAGCGATGGCGTGTGCCTCACCATCGATGTAGCCGGCGGTGTCATTGGCCGGCCAACCGACCTTCAGCAGCTCCTGTTTGATTCGGCCTCGCTCGGAGGGGTGCACGGTCCAGGTGTCGGCGTCGATTTGCTCGCCGAGCATCGGACGAATCTTTTTGTGCTTGGTCACCTCGGCCAGTACCGCAGGGTCGTGTGAAACCAGAATAAGGCCGTGAGCTGGATGCTTGGTCAGGCTCAGGCGACCGTAGCGGTCCATGGTCTCCGCGACGTCGATAAGCAGCGGCTGTGGGACGGGGAACTTGGAGAAGCGCTCGAGGACATCGACCACCTGCTCCGCGTCGTGACCGGCGGCGCGGGCATTCCACAGCGCCAGCGGGGTGATGCGGTAGGTGTGCACATGTTCAGGAGCACGTTCGAGCTCCGCGAACGGTGCCAGCGCCGCGCGTGCCGCATCCGCCTCCGGGTTATCGACCTCCAGCAGCACCGTCTTATCCGATTGGACGATCAGCGGACCCGTACCAAAACCCATTATTCCCTCGCCTCGCAGACATTCGACCAAAAATAAGCTAAAGGTCAATTCTGCCACGATTACGCAGAAGATGCGGCACGGGCTCGAATTATCCCGAACCGCCACATTCGCTTCTGCATCGCTTTACGACGGTCCGCGCGCCCGCCGCCTAGTCGACAGGATGTACTTCGGTAATGCGATGCAGCAGGAAGCGCAGCACTTGACTGGTGGCCGGGTCGATAGCATCGACCTGCCCACCGGAGACGGTGACTGGGCGCACGCGCTTGCGGCCGGGTTTGCCGTTGCGGTCAACGTAGCTCAAATACAGGTCGTCGCCATGGCGAGCCGCGCGCTGCAGAAGCTTGAACGCTTCGGTGCCGGAGGCGTAGTCGCTCGTGCCACCGGTGCTAGCGCTGGCACCGGCAGCCGTGCCCGTACCTGTCGCCGAATCCGCAGCAGAGCCAGAGACCCCAGCAGTGTTGCCACTGGCTGCAGTGCCACTGGAACTACCAGCGTGCTCAGCAGCACGGTTGCCATCGGCAATAGCCGTCAACGCCTGGCTGATGCGTTCCGGTTCGGGCATCGTTGTACGCGCAGTAGGCACCGGAGCTGGCGCCTCAATGCGGCAGGGAGCGCGACCGAGATCCAGCACCAAACCCTCTGCATCTTCGGCGATGATGGAAAAGCCCGCATTTCTAGCGGTCTCAATCACCTGGGCAAGCGGGGCCTGGCTAATTAGCACCGTTTCGGCAATCTTCCGCAACGCCAGGCTTTGCCCAGCCTGGTGACTCTGGAATGAGGCCAGCAGGGCCGGATCGTCACAGCGGATAAACGAAGCTGCGGGGCCACCGCGGAGACGACCGTGGCGGCGGGCGACGTCGTCAAGCAAATAGGTAATGGACTGCGGCACCTCGCCGACGGCGTAGCGCGAAAGAAACTCCGAGATATCGGCGGCATTGATGCCGGCGTCGAGGGCATCGCGAAGGCTGTCTTCGGTCACGCGGTAGACGCTGGCGAGGCCGGGAGATTCCAGCTGCGCAATCGAACTGAGCATGCGTTCCATCTCCGGGGATGCGGGGCCCGGTACGACGATGGTGTTGTCCGCCTGAACCATCAGGTACGAGGCGTTCGGCGGCAAGAGGTTGTTACAGGCGGCACGCAGATCGTCGAAGGCCTCGGCGGTACCGGATTCGATGAGCGCGACCATGGCTTTGCCGACCTCGCTAAGGCCGACGGAAATCGTTTCCACGCCCGGGTCCCGCACGACGATGCCGAGGGCGACCAGCTCGTCGACCACGCCACTGAGCGTCTCGTCCGTGCACCTCGCGTTGGTAATCGGGTAGTAGTAGGCGGCGCATTCACGCAGGTCAGTCAGAGCAACGATGTCGTTGTCGCTTGCCGACGACGCCACCTGCGCACAGCAGGCCAGCACCATTTCCCGGATTGACGGTACCCCGGAGAGCCGAGCTTGTGGGGAGAGTAGAGCAATGCGCTTGCCTTCCTCATTGAGCTGGTCGACCCGCCAGGGAGCTGCGTCGCTAGTGCGAGTGCCGACCGTCAAACTCACCCACCGGTCAACCAGATCGGCGTCGAGGAAGCCGTCGGCTGCCAGCGTGGGGGCGAAATAGTCACCACCGCTGTCGTGCAGTGGCAGCGGATGCGGAGTGCCGACATGAACCAGGCCCGCTGCACTGAGGTTAGCCACGCCGCGAGCCAACTCCGAGATGTCGACGCCGAGCTCCTCGATGAGACTGCGGGTTTCCCGCACTCCGATGACACCGTTTTTCAAGGTCGGCGCGGGGTCGGTTCCCAGCAAGTCCAGCAGGTCAGTCGCCTGTCGCAAAGTTTCCCAGGCAGTGGCGGCAGCACGGTCGTTACCGCTGGCGATCACGTGGGTAGCGGGGGTTTCGGGGCGCAGGGGGACGTCGTCGGCGGCAAGCCCGACTCCACGCATAAGCGCGCGAACGGTGGCGGGCAGGCGAACGGTGCCCTCGTCGATGCGTTCGAGCAGGCCGGCGTTGATGAGCGCTGGGACCGGCAGCGAAGGGTCGGCATCCGGATGAGCGTCCTTTGTGACGCCGAGCCCTCCGGAGTTGGCGAGGGTATCCAGGAGACGCTGCTGCCTGTCTGTGACCTCGGTGAGTGCCGTGCGTAGCTGGCTGCGGCTGGGGCCATCGGGATTGGGCAGAAGATACCAGCCGGGTGGCAACGAGGTGGCGACCTCATCGCTGAGACAGAAGTAGTCCTGCCAGGGCAGAGGTTTCTTGCGGGTGGACTTGCCGGTGAAGGTGCCGCGGGGGCCGGGACCGTTGCCCCAGATGAGTCCGTATTCGCGCAGGGTATCGAGGCTTGTCCGAATATGCGTGGCCGTGGGCCGTTGATTGGCGGGAACCTCTGCTCGAGAGAGTAAGTCGAGAATGTAGTCGATGAGGGCGTCCGCAGTGACGGGTTCGGCGTCAGCACCGAGGTCGGCGGCGGCCTCAATGCAGGCGAGCTCCAGTGCGGGCAGTCTGGTCAGCGCGCGGGAGACAGAAGCGCGGAGCTGGAGCCTTGCCGCTAGCACCTGGGAAGACTTCGGCGGTGGCGACAGCGCATCGGGGCGATTGCTGAGGATAGTGCCCACAAATTGGTCTGGTTGACCTGCCAGCCAGTCGGAAAAGAGTGCAAAGGGGGTGGTGCTAGTCATGACAATCCCCACTTTAGTGAGATTTAAGGAGGGGAGAAGGTGACTGGGGAGAAAATTTTTGGGATAATCTCAGCATGGCTAACGTTGCAAAGAAATCCTATGTCGATCCCGGCTGGCCGAAGGACCTCGAGCCTGGTCAGCACGCTGTTACTGAACTGATTGCTCACCACGCTGGTGCAGATTCGCCTTTCGGCGACATTGAGTTCCCGGTTGATCCGGAGACTCTGGGTTACGTGCACCCGACCACGGTGATTAACAAGTAATCTTTTAGGTTCTTAGCAGAGCTACATCTGCTGGAGGCCCGCAGCCGTGACTGCTAGTTCAGTCATGGCTGCGGGTTTTCACATCAGTGGCCTCGGGGCGGGGGCTTGAGTAGGGGCGCTTGAAGTGGGGGGGCTTGAAGTGGGGGCTGGACCTTATTCAAGCCCAGTTTTTTTGGCCAATCCACCGGAATGGCCCCATGGATGCGAGCTGCAAATGTGAAACTGTGTAAGTTTATGACACTTTCAAGCCATTTTTCGGGCCATTTTTGTCATAAACGCAGTCACTAACTCGCGTTGGCACGCCGTCGCCAGCCATAAACGCAGGCAGTAATTCACGCAGTCACTATCTGGGTTAAGTGACAAAAAGTGTGTCTGATTTTCAGCCTATTTGCTGGTCAGGCCGCATAAAACGGGCTTATATAAGG
>NZ_JASPJT010000024.1:0-6954 GCF_030232425.1 Corynebacterium sp. MSK019
AGCTATTCTTTGGTGATTTGTGGTGTGTGGTCTGGGGTTATGGTGGCATGCGGACACACTTTTCTTTACTTAACCCTAAAGCGGTGAATGGTGAGGCACCCGACCTGGAGTGCCTAAATCACAAAAATAACATCAGTAACACACACCCCATTGTTCACGTTTATCCGGGAAGTCCGCTACTCTTAGCAAAAGTATTTCCGGTTTTTATGTCGTGCCCGCCCCCAATGACCATGTCAGCGCCAGAGTTGATGTTGGCCAATCCGGGGTGGTCGCTAGCATCGGAGTAGCGAAGAGGCTTCAAACTGCAGGTGGAGTCCGAGGGAGTGCGTGGTTAGCGCGAATTCGGGGAAGCGGCAGTTGGGGGCGGTCCAGGCGAATATTAGACGTAAGGGAAACTTGACATGGCAAAGGCCTTGTTCAAACTCGGCAGGTTCTCCTACCTGCATAAATGGACTGTGATCATCGCGTGGTTCCTGATTTTGGCGGGGCTGGGCGGTGCAGTTGCCGCATTCCAGAAGGGGTTCATCGACCAGTTCTCGATCCCCGGCATGCCGTCGGCAACGGCTTCGCACGTGATCGAGGAAAAGTTCCCCGATGTTCCGAACCCAATTCGAGAGCAGCGTATTTATGTCGCCTTCGAGGCCCCGGAGGGGCAGAGGCTCGATGACCCACAGAATAAAGAAGCTGTTGACCAGGTCATTAACGGCATCCGCGACAATGTCGGCCAAATCTCCGATGATTTGCAACTTCACAACCCGGTAGACCTCAATCCGAAGATGCAGGCGATGGTCAAGGAACAGGGCATGGCCGCCGGCCTGCCCAAGGATGTTGCCGAGGCCGACGCCAATGCCATGCGTACCGTGTCCGATGACGGTCGCTACGGTATTTCCACCTTCGTTTTCGATGCCAAGATGCCGCAGGATATCGAGCCGGAGAATATGCAGGCGCTTCTCGACGCAATGCAGGCCGGTCGTGACGCCGGTATCAAGGTCGAGGCCTCTGGCCCGGGCATGCAGCCCGCGATTGAGGTAGCTCCGACCTCGGAGATTATCGGTGTGACCGTGGCATTTATCGTGCTGGTTGTCACCTTCGGATCTCTGGTCGCTTCGTTCCTGCCAATTGTGACGGCGGTAGTGGGCATTATCATCGGTGTCTTCGGCGTGACATTGATGACCGCATTCACCGACGTCAACTCGATTACCCCGGTGCTTGCCGTCATGTTCGGCCTGGCTGTCGGTATTGACTACGCACTGTTCATCCTCTCTCGCTACAGGGCAGAAAGAGCCCGAGGGATGACCAACGAAGACGCCATCGGCATGGCTACCGGTACGGCTGGCTCCGCTGTGGTTTTCGCTGGCCTCACCGTGATTGTCGCCTTGGCAGCGCTGACGGTCGCCAAGGTGCCGTTCATGTCCCTGATGGGTATTTCGGCGGCAATTACGGTGGCCTTCACAGTGCTGGTCTCTCTGACCCTGCTGCCGGCAGTAATGTCTCTGCTGGGGGACAAGGTCTTCGCTGGTCGCGTGCCCGGTGTTGCTGGCAACCCCTCGCGTAATCCGCGCAAGGAACGTCGCTCTTCCTTCTTCGGTGAGATGACGATGGGGCGACGTTGGGTGACCTTTGTGCACAAGGCCCCAGGGTTGTTCTTGGTCGGCTGTATCGTCCTATTGTTGGCATTGGCCTACCCGGCCATGCACTTGAAGCTGGCGCTGCCGTCCGACTCTACTGCGGCTAAGGACAGCACGAACCGCAAGGCCATCACCATGATTGAAGAGGGCTTCGGCGCGGGACGTAATTCTCAGCTCATCATTATTGCCAAGTCGGACGATGTGAAGCCCGATGCGCCGGTGCTCAAACCACTTATCGAGTCCCTGAGACAGACCAACCCGGAACTCTCTGACATCGAGGCCGCCCGCAAGGCTTCCTATAGTTACGCTGTCGACCAGTTCAAATCCAACGTCGGTGTCGAGCACATCCAGATGATTGGCATGAATCATGACGGCACTGCGGTCAAGATGATTATGACCCCGAAGTCGGGTCCACTCGATCCTGCGACCAAGCAGCTGATGAACGCGGTGCGCGATCAGCAGAAGCAGATTGAGCAGACCACCGGCCTATTCACCGGTGTCACTGGCCTGGTTCCTATTGAAATTGACATCACCGACCGCCTCCAGGGCGCAATGCCGCTCTACTTGGGCGTTGTCGTGGGTCTGGCAGTGATCCTGCTGCTGATGATTTTCCGTTCCCTGATGGTGCCGTTGACTGCGGGTGTGGGCTTCTTGCTCTCTGTCGCAGCCGCATTCGGTGTCACAGTGGCATTTTTCCAGGACGGCCTCTGGGGTGTGATTAGCACTCCCGGTCCGTTGGTCAGCTTTCTGCCAATCTTCCTCATCGGTGTGACGTTCGGTTTGGCCATGGACTATCAGGTCTTCCTGGTTTCCCGCATGCGCGAGCATTACACCCACAACAAGGGTGAATCCTCACCAGAGTCGAAGTACAACGCGGTCGAAGAATCGGTCGTTGAGGGCTTTACGCTCGGCGCTCGTGTGGTCACTGCCGCTGCGATTATTATGATCTCCGTCTTCGCAGCGTTCGCCGGGCAGCCCCTGGCGATCATTAAGGTCTTCGGTTTCGCGCTGGGTGCCGCAGTGCTTTTCGACGCCTTCGTTATTCGCATGACGTTCATCCCGGCATCTATGTTCCTGCTTGGCCGCGCTACTTGGTACATGCCGAAGTGGCTGGACAAGGTGTTGCCTTCTGTGGATGTCGAAGGCTCTGCCCTGGAAGAGGTTTCCGAGGAACTGGTGGAGAAGGGCCGCCGCGAGCGTATGGCTCGCGGTGAGTCCCTGTTGCCCGAAAACGAAGGTGCTGGGCGTGGCTTTGGCGACGTTGACGCTGACGAGGACGAAGCAGACAGTGCTGCTGGTGAAGTCGGTGCTGGTGCAGCCGCTGCGGCGGGCGCGGCGGGCGCGGCGGGCGCAGCAGGTGGTACCGCTGTGGCGGTTGCGACCAAGAAGCGTAACCGCTGGATTCCGAAGCGGAAGAAGGCAAAGCTGGAAGAGCTTGAGCCCGCTGACCAGGCCAAGCAGGCCGAACAGCCGGAGCGCTCTGACCAGGCTGAGTCGGCCGAACCGTCCGCCCCGACGGCGCTTGCTGAGCCGGAGCAGCCGACACAGTCGGAGCAGACAGAGCAGCCGGAGCAGGCAGAGCCGACCGAACAGCTCATGCAGCCCGCGCCAGCTGAACCAACCGACGCCCAGCCGAACCCGGAAAATGCCAAGGACGTCGAGGTCCGCCCGTACTACAGCCCGGCTCGTAAGCGGAAGAAGATTACGGTTGCGGAACTGATGAAGCGCGAAGGACTCGAAGAGGAAGCGCCACGTCGTAGCCGCGCCGTGTGGGACCCGGAAAACGCTGCCCAACCCGAGGAAAATGACAGCGCTGAGTAACTCGCGAATAGCACCCAGGTAACCTCAAGGCATTAGCACTGGACCACAACCAAGGAGCTTCATGTCGCAGTCGAGGACGACGGGCTTTGACGTCGTAAAGCAAATCGAAGGCGCGCGCGGACGTGCTGGCACCATCCACACCCCGCATGGCGATATTGCTACGCCGGCGTTCATTCCGGTCGGCACGAAAGCGACCGTGAAGACGCTCACGCCCGAGCAGGTGCGATCCACCGGCGCGCAGGCGATGCTGTCGAACGCGTACCACCTGTACCTGCAGCCCGGCGAGGAAATCGTCGACCAGGCCGGCGGGTTGGCAAAGTTCTCCAACTGGAACGGCCCGACATACACCGACTCCGGCGGATTCCAGGTGCTCAGCCTCGGCGCAGGCTTTAAAAAGACCCTCGCGATGGACGTCACCGGCATGCAGAAAGACGACATCGTCGCCGAGGGCAAAGAGCGCAACGCGTTCGTCGACGAGGACGGCGTGACTTTCCGCTCGCACATCGACGGCTCCGAGCACCGCTTCACGCCGGAGGTGTCCATGCGTATTCAGCACGCGCTGGGCGCCGACATCATGATGGCGTTCGACGAGCTCACCACGCTCATGAACACCCGCGGCTACCAGGAGGCATCCGTCGAGCGCACGCACCGCTGGGCGCGTCGTTGCCTTCAGGCTCACAACGAGCTGACAGTTTCGCGCGGTCAGGTTGACGCGCACGTCCATTCGCTTGACGACGGCCAGTTGCCCATCCAGCAGTTATTCGGTGTCGTGCAGGGTGCGCAGTACGAAGACCTGCGCCGCAAGGCCGCGCGCGGGCTGGTGGAGCTCTCCCGCGAGTTCGAGGACGCCGGCCAGCTCGGCTTCCACGGCTATGGCATTGGTGGGGCGATTGAGAAGCAGAATCTGGGCCTGATCTGCGGTTGGGTCAACGACGAGCTTCCCGACGACCGCGCCCGCCACCTGCTGGGGATTTCCGAGCCGGACGATATTTTCGCCGCTGTCGAGGCCGGTGCCGACACCTTTGACTGCGTGGCTCCGACCAGGCTTGCCCGCCGTGGTGGTGTGTACACGCTCGATGGCCGGATGACCTTGACGAATGCCCGCTTCAAGAACGACTTCCGCCCCGTGGATGCGGAGGTGCCCTCCTACACTTCGCTGAATTATTCCCGGGCCTACCTGCATCATCTGTTGAAGGCCAAGGAGTACCTGGCTGGCACGCTGTGCACGATTCACAACCTGTTTTTCATGGTGCAGCTGGTGGAGAACATTCGGGCTGCTATCCTGGAGGACCGGTTCTTCGAGTATCGCGATGAGTTCATGGGCCGCTACTACGCCAACGGTGGTCGTGCGGTGGGGAATTAGGGGCCGGCTGGGCTGGGGAGTGCTTGGGTCGGTTGGGCTGTGGCTGGGCTGGGGCTAGGCTTCTGCCTTTTCGCACTTCACGACAGCCATGTCACCTCGTGCCATCTGTGGAGGTGGCATGAGGTGACACCAGTGGCGTGAAGTGGCAGGGAACACCCGAATCAGTCCAGTGGCGTGAAGTGACGGCTGGGCGGGCCCGGGGGAAGCCCAAAACTAGACCTAGCTCTACTGCGCGAGGCAGTCTCAACCGGCATCATGGAGGACATGATCACGGTTGAACGACTCAGCAAGAAGTATGGCTCGAAATTAGCCGTCGATGACCTGTCCTTCACCGTTCCCGACGGTGTAGTGACAGGTTTTCTCGGCCCAAATGGCTCCGGCAAGTCCACCACCATGCGCTGCATGCTGGGCCTCGATGCCCCGACCACGGGCCAGGCCTTGTTCACCGGAACGGATTCGCAGGGCAACACCTACAGCAACCAGCCCTTTTCCACGCTGAAGAATAAGCCCAGCGTCGCCGGCGCAATTCTGGATGCCGGTTGGCACAACAAGGCTCGTTCGGGCCGCTCTCATCTGCGGGCCCTCGCCCGCGGCGCTGGCATCCCCGACACCCGCGTGGAAGAGTGCCTTGAGCAGGTCGGTATGACCGAGGCTGCGACGGACAAGGTCGGCGGCTACTCGCTGGGTATGAAGCAGCGTCTGGGAGTGGCGGCGGCTCTGCTCGGCAAGCCGCAGCATCTGATCTTGGATGAGCCGGTCAACGGCCTCGATCCCGAAGGCGTCTCGTGGATGCGCCACACCATCAAGGCGCTGGCCGCACAGGGCTGCGCTGTTCTCGTGTCGTCGCACCTCCTTTCCGAGATGCAGCTCACCGCCGACCGCATTGTCGTCATCGGTCGCGGCCGCATGATCGGCGAGTACACCATGGACGAATTCCTCGCCGACGGCACGGTCGTCGAAGTTGAGGTCGATGATCCGGCTCGGCTGCTGCAGGCGTTGGGGCCGGTGGCGCGTGGGGTTGACGTCGATAAGCAATTGCGCATTCCGCTTTACGACGGCATCAGCGAGCAGCAACTCCGCCGCGACATTGCGGCCGCTGCCCTGCGTGAGGGGCTGTTGGTGACACGGTTGAACACGAAGCGCGACAACCTGGAGGAGAAGTTCCTGGCTGCGACCCAGGAATCGCAGGAGTACCGCGCGCAGGCGATTGGGCAGTAGGGGAGTGACTGAGATGAGTTTTGGAAACGCTTTGCGGTCGGAATGGACGAAGCTAGCCAGCCTGCGCGGTACGTGGGTCTATGTGGTGCTGTTGGTCGGTTCGATAGCTGGGCCGATGGCGGCTTTCAGCATGGCGGCGGATGCTGGTGCGACTGCTGATTGGGAATTGCTGCTGTTGGGGACCGTGATCTTCAACATGATCGTGATTGCCTTTGGTGGCTCCACCCTGGCGGGTGAGTACAACGATCAGATGAATGCGCATGCGTTCTTGACGCAGGACCGAAGGAGCCTGTGGCTTTCGGCACGGATGACGCTGACCCTTGTGCTGATTGCTGTCTGTTGGGTCATTGGTGTGGCGCTTGCTTGGTTATCGGTGACGGTTTCCCCGCGCGTGGAGTTCAAGGGCGGCGACGCTGCCACGGACATGCTCGCCGGAGTGCTTGGCTTTGTAGTGTTTGGACTAATCGCGATGTCGCTGGGAGTGCTGACGCGCTCGCGCGTGGCCGCTGTCGCTATTCCGCTGGTGTGGATTCTGGTGGTGGAAAGCATGCTGGAGTTCGCGGCGCTGGCGTATGCGATTTTCCGGCCACTGTGGCTGGTCACGCCGGGTGCACGCATTCAGCAGTTGTCGACGCAATTGGGCGGTCTGATGGCAAATCCGGAGAATCCACGCATCGGGTTTGAGGCCGGCATGACGCAGCCGATGTGGTTCAACATCGTGGTGCTGGTGGCCTGGATTGTTGTGGCTGTTGGCGTTGCTCATTGGGTCAATGCCAAACGGGATGTGAAGTAAAAGCAAAAAGTGCCGCGACTACTCGCTTCTCAGGCGAGGTCGCGGCACTTTTTTCGGGTTAAGTGACAAAAAGTGTGTCTGATTTTCAGCCTATTTGCTGGTCAGGCCGCATAAAACGGGCTTATATAAGG
>NZ_JASPJT010000025.1:0-6337 GCF_030232425.1 Corynebacterium sp. MSK019
GAGCTATTCTTTGGTGATTTGTGGTGTGTGGTCTGGGGTTATGGTGGCATGCGGACACACTTTTCTTTACTTAACCCACTTATGCGCGCGGTATTGGCTCTGCCTGCGCTCATATCGATGAGCTATTCACTTGTGGCCAGGCTATAGCTCATCGATATGTGAATACCTCATCGACAAGTGAATACCGCCCACGAGCCACCCATGAGCCCGTCCACCCGCAAGCCGCCCACGATCCACCCACGAGCCACCCGCACCCGAATCCCCAAAACCCCAAACCCCAGCGCCTCAATATTCGAAGCATCTCAAACTCGCAATATCCGACTAACGGTCTAGACTGTGGAACCATGATTCGTACTGAGTCCATTCTTGACCTCGCTACCGTAGCCTCGGGGCAGTCCCACGCCGACGCCCTACAGGGCTCCATCGATTTGGCGCAGACAGCGGAAAAGGCTGGTTATCAGCGTATTTGGTACGCAGAGCACCACAATATGAACTCCATCGCGTCCTCGTCGCCGGCAGTTCTTATCGCAGCCGTGGCTGCAAAAACCGAGAGCATCACCCTCGGCTCCGGCGGCGTCATGCTGCCGAATCATGCACCGCTGACGGTCGCGGAACAGTTCGGCACGCTCGCGAATCTGTACCCGGATCGCATCGAGCTGGGGCTTGGTCGTGCCCCGGGCACGGACCAGGCCACTATGCGCGCCCTGCGGCGTGACCCGCGTTCGTCCGATTCCTTCCCGCAGGATGTGCAGGAGCTGCGCGGTTACCTCTCCGACGAGTCGCTGATCAAGGGCATCAACGCGATTCCGGGCCGCGGCACCCATGTGCCGCTGTACATCCTGGGCTCTTCGCTCTTTGGTGCTCAGCTCGCGGCGGCGCTCGGTTTGCCGTACGCGTTTGCTTCGCACTTCGCTCCGGACGCGCTTCGCGATGCCATCGCGGTCTACCGCGAGCAGTTCCAGCCTTCTGGGCAGCTGGATAAGCCGTACGCATTTGCGGCCATGAATGTGATTGCGTCGGAAAGCGAAGAGGACGCGCAGCAGCAGTACTTCGCTACCCGCAGGAACATGGTCAGGCGGTTCCTGAGTCGCGGTGGGCATCACCTCACTGACGATGAGGCGGAGGTTCTGATGGATACTCCGCAGGGGCGCCAGGTGCAGAATATGTTCCGTCACACGGCAGTCGGCACGGTGGCGCAGGTGCGTGAGCAGATTGCGCAGTTCGGTGAGTACTCGACGGCGGATGAGCTGATTGTGGCTCATCAATCGCTGAAGGTTCCTGACCGGCTGCGTTCGGTGGAGCTCACCGCAGAGGCCGCGGGGTTGACCGCGTAAGGCTCCAGGCCCCGACCCCCGAGGCGCGCGGCCTTAAACTGACCCGCTTACTTCACTGCAGCCAGCGGCAGCGACTTTTCGCTGGCAAGCTGCATGATTTCGGCGTTGGTGCGCTCGCGGAGGAAATCCGCAAGCTCCTCGCGGTTGCTCGCGCGTGTGGCCTCGGTCAGGGCGGCGGCAAAGTGCGGCTCCAGCGCTGCCACGGCCACGTAGCCGTCGGCGCTGGGGTAGAGGCCGTACGTCCACAGGCCGCCACCGAGTAGTCCGCCGGGCGCCGTCATGCCGTACTTCAGCGGCGCGGCACCGGCCTCGCCCGCCTGCTTCAGGCCAATGCGACAGTGCAGTCCAGGCTGCTTTACGACGTCTGCACCCGCACCCGCCCGCTTAATCAACCCGGCAAGGGCAGCGGTGACCGCAAAGTGTGCACCCAGGATGTCGCCCAACAGCACTGGCGGCATGGCCGGGGGCGTGAGAGTTCCGGCCTCCGCCTGGTAGGTCAGGTCATGGCCAGGTGTTTCTGGAGCTTCGGTATCACCGACAATGTCGATATGTACCGGCCCATTCGGGCGCTCGTGGAGGCCCGCCAGCCCCATGCGTTCCAGCGCGGAGGGGCGAACCGAGGTGATGACCACATCGGCCTCATCGATCAGCGAGCTCAGCTGTGCGCGACCCTCATTGCTCTTCAGATCCGCCTGGATAATCTCGTGACCTGCGGACATAGCTTCATACCAGGAGCGGCCGAAGGAAGCGAGCGGGTCGCCTGTGGGTGGTTCGACCTTAATCACCCGGGCGCCTAGCTGGCCCAACTGCTGAGCGGCCAGTGGTCCCGGTACGTTAATGGCGAAGTTGACGACAGTGATGCCTGCGAGGCTGGTGTGCAGCTCGGGGGAAAACATAGTTCCACACTAGAACACATCTATCTGTCCGCCGACGCTTTCGGCCAACTTCAACTGGTTGATCCAGCCGCCCTCGCCGACGCGCAGTCGGAAAATCGGGCGGTGAGCAGGACGGGCCTCGTAGCGGACACGGGCAATCTGACCGGTTTTGGCCAGGTCCATAGCGGTTCCCTCGGTGGCCAACTGGGTGCGCGCGGCGGTGAGGCGCTCGATGACGTCGTCAAGCGCGGCGAGCACGGGTTCGGTGTTGTTCTCACACCAGGACATGACCATGTCGGGAGCAGCGGCGGCGACGCGGGTGCAGTCGCGGAAAGAGCCGGCTGCAAGCGAAATGGCCAGGGGGCCACCGGCTTCACCGGCGGCGGCAATTGCGTAGGCCGCCAGGTGTGGCATGTGGGAGATGCGGGCGACGCTGGCATCGTGGTGATCGCTCAGCGCTGGAATGAGCTGACTGCCAAGAGCTGCTCCCAAGTTGGCGACCTGCGAAAAGACTTCAATCCACCGCTCCGGGACGGGCTCGCCCGCAGCGTCGGCAGCGGCTGCCAGGTCGTAGGTGATGACCCAGGGGGCGCCGTCGAAAAGCCCTTCGAGTGTGGCGGACCAGCCTGCCTGCGCGGACCCCGCCATTGGGTGCGCGCCGACGAAGCGTTCCTCCATCCCGCGAGCGGAGACCTCGGCGGCGACGGCCGCCTTCACGGAGACCACATCCGTGATGCCACAGCTGGGGGCGTGCTCGTTGATGGCGTCGAGCATCGTGCCGACGACTGTCATGGGGGTGCCGATTACGATGAGCGCGCGGCTGGCCTCCGCGCGTTCGAGCGTGGCTTGAAGATCTGTACTGGCGTCGAATCCCTCCTTCGTGGCTTCCTTGACCGTCGCGGACGAGCGATTCCAACCGAAGCATTCGACATTATGAGCCCGCAGATCGCGCATCATGGAGCCACCGATGAGGCCCAAACCGAGGATGCATACCGCGGGTAGTTGTGCAGCTGACAGGGAGGACGAAGCAGGGGAGGGGGACTCGAAATTGCTCACCTGACAAGCATGACATACAGCGACTAGCGTTGTGGGTTATGAGCACGACCTTTTCCGGAGGGTACACCTCCGATGACGACCGCTCCTTCGCGGTTGCCGTAACTATGGGGGAGCGCGGTTGGCGCGTCGTCGACCTCGGGGACGACGCCACCGATTCGCTCGCTGACGCCGCACAGGCGCTGCGCAATCTGCGTTCGGAACGCGCTGCTGTCGGAATGCTCAATATCGACGACGACTACTTCATTCTCGTGCGCCAGGGAGTTGGGTCGCTGCGCGTAGTGCTTTCCGACGCTACCGCTGCCGTGACCGATGACATTGCGGCAGATGTGTTCGACGAGCTGGATCTGGATATCCCCGACCTCGACGAGGACGAGCTCGACGATGTCGATGCCTGGGCTGAGGGGGACATGGATATCCTCGCTGACCTGGGCTGTTCGGAGGAAGCCCTGGAGTCCATCTGTGACGATCAGTCGCTGTGGGCGTCCGAGCAGCTTCTGGCCATCGCTGAGGAGTTGGGGTGTGCCGAGGAGCTAGCCGATGTCGCCGACCTGGATTACGACGGCGACGATGACGACTACGACCCCTATGACGACTAACCCTGACAAAGGTCACCTGACCGAGCGGCCAAGCGCGCTTGCGGCCAGCCAGCCAGCTGGTCGGCCAAGCGCGCTACCCCGTCGAAAACAGGACATTCTCGACGAAGAGTGGATGCGCCTGGCTATTGCCGAAGCTGCTCACACGGCACCCGGGGATGTGCCGGTGGGAGCCGTGGTCGTGGATGCCGAGGGCAAGGTTGTGGGCCGGGGCTCGAACCGTCGGGAAGCTGATGGTGACCCGCTTGCCCACGCCGAAGTCATTGCGTTGCGCGAGGCCACCCGCGCTGTTGGTGACGGTTGGCGGCTGGAGCAGTGCACGTTGGTCGTGACGCTGGAGCCGTGCGTGATGTGCGCCGGCGCGTGCGTCATGGGGCGCGTGGGGCGCGTGGTCTTCGGCGCGTGGTCGCCCAAGACCGGCGCGTGCGGCTCTATCGCCGATGTCATCCGAGATCCCGCCCACGCCTTCACGCCGCAGGTGCGCGGGGGTGTGCTTGCCGACGAATGCTCCGTTTACCTGCGGGAATTCTTCGAACGGCAACGGCAGTCGGAAGCGTGAGTGGAGTCACAGTTAGGTCACAATTCCCGCTGTGGCCGTGACGAGCCTTCATTTTCACGTACCGTCGGAAGTAGTGGGGCTGCTAGACGGTGGCTCTATAGAAACTAGATAAGTCGTTTACGTAGGAGGCTTACATAATGAGCGAGCTGCAGAACAAGGCCGACGAGTTGGGCGGCAAGGTTAAGGAAGCTGCTGGCGACGCCGTTGGCAACGACGACCTGGCAAACCAGGGCAAGGGCGAGCAGGCTGCGTCCAAGGTCAAGCAGGGTGCTGAGGACCTGAAGGACAAGGCTACTGAGACCCTGGGCAAGCTGACTGACAAGTAAAGCTTTTAGCTCTCGGGAAGAGACAACCCCAACCATTTCCGCTTTTGATATGCGGAGGTGGTTGGGGTTCTTTGTGTTTCGATGGCCGGCTGCCAGCGTGGGGGCTGGTTACAGCTTCTGGGCCACCAGGTCATCCAGTGGTTCGGCGGACAGTAGGTACGGGGCGATCTCGAAGACGGTACGGGCACCGGTCTCGCCGGCCTGCTTCAGGCGGTAGGCAGCGCGACCGTAGGCAACCTGGACAGCTGCGGTGAAGTCGGGGTTGCGCTCCAGGTCGAGGCCGAACTCGATGACGTGACCGGAGGTACCGGCCTGGCCGCGGGTAATGACCTGGCCACCGTGCGGCATGCCCTGGTGGTCGCGGTCGAACTCCTCCTCGGAGATGAAGTCCACGATGGTCTCGTAAGGGGCAAAGTAATCCGGCATGGTCACGATGGTTTCGCGGATCTGCTCCTTGAGCTTGGCGTCCTCGTCGGCGTTGCCGGTCTCTTCAGCGACGACGAAGCAGTGGCGCAGGTGGCATTCGTTGCCCTTCAGGTCTGCGCCCTCGCCCTTCTTCACGGCCTCGATAGCTTCCGGGTTCGGCTTGGTGTACTGGACACCCTTCTTCACTCCCGGCACACGACGCACGGCATCGGAGTGGCCCTGCGACAGACCCGGTCCCCAGAAGGTCATCTGGTCTGCGCCCGGCAGGATAGCAGCGCCCAGGACGCGGTTCAGGGAGAACAGGCCCGGATCCCAGCCGGTCGAGATCATGGCGATGTTGTCACCTTCGCGGGCGGCGGCGTCCATGGCCGCACGGTGCTTCGGAATCTCGTGGTGGTTGTCGTAGGTGTCGACCGTCGTAAAGTTCTTTGCCAGCTCAGGAGCCTGCTCCGGGACATCGGTGGCCGAGCCGAGGCACACGAACAGTACGTCTACCTCATCCTTGTACTTTTCGACATCCGCCGCCGGGAGTACGCGGGCCTCAGTGTCCAGCGAATCGCGACGGGAGAAAACGCCGACGAGTTCCATGTCCGGCTGGTCAGCGATGACCTTTTCGACGCTGCGGCCCAAATTGCCGTAGCCGATGATGGCGGAACGAATCATGAGGGAGAACCCTTTCTGTGTGGCTGTACTTCTGTGTTTAAGTTTCTAGATTTCAAGCTACAGACTATTCCTTCATATCTCAGCGGGCGTTGGCCACCCCGAATAGCGCGGTGGAGGGTTGACGGGGCTTGGGGTGGCGCAGGGTGTAGTGCAGCGCGTACGGCTTGGCGGAGGCCTAGGCGCTCTGACCTGGGGATTTGGTAGATAAAGGGGCTACCTGTAACGTTTTCTAGCGGTGACGTGTCCGAGCGGCCGAAGGTGAAGCACTCGAAATGCTTTGTGCGGTAACCCCGTACCGAGGGTTCAAATCCCTCCGTCACCGCCAATAAAACCCCCGGTGGTTCCTTTAAGTAGGAGCCTCGGGGGTTTTGCATTTAATCGGCCCTGATTGCCTGAGTGCGGTGGGGAGAGGTGCCCGTCGTAAAGCGGGGGTTAAGTAAAGAAAAGTGTGTCTTTTCCGGGCGTGTTGCGGTTATTTGATCCAGCCTTTTTGGATGCCGAGGTT
>NZ_JASPJT010000026.1:0-1102 GCF_030232425.1 Corynebacterium sp. MSK019
CCATCCCCACCACAACTTTGGGTGGGTGGTGTCATGCCAGACACTGAATAACGGACGCGAGCAAAAACCCTGTAATTCACACTTTGTGTGTTGAATGTTTGGTCTATTAGTACCGGTCACCTCCACACCTTACGATGCTTCCAGATCCGGCCTATCAACCCCATCATCTATAGGGGACCTCAAAAGAAACCTAATCTTGGAACAGGCTTCCCGCTTAGATGCTTTCAGCGGTTATCCCTTCCGTACGTAGCCAACCAGCCATGCCCCAGGCGGGACAACTGGCACACCAGAGGTACGTCCATCCCGGTCCTCTCGTACTAGGGACAGCCTTCCTCAAGTTTCTACGCGCGCGGCGGATAGAGACCGAACTGTCTCACGACGTTCTAAACCCAGCTCGCGTGCCGCTTTAATGGGCGAACAGCCCAACCCTTGGGACCTACTCCAGCCCCAGGATGCGACGAGCCGACATCGAGGTGCCAAACCATCCCGTCGATATGGACTCTTGGGGAAGATCAGCCTGTTATCCCCGGGGTACCTTTTATCCGTTGAGCGACACCGCTTCCACAAGCCGGTGCCGGATCACTAGTCCCTAGTTTCCTACCTGCTCGACCTGTCAGTCTCACAGTCAAGCTCCCTTGTGCACTTACACTCAACACCTGATTGCCAACCAGGCTGAGGGAACCTTTGGGCGCCTCCGTTACTCTTTGGGAGGCAACCGCCCCAGTTAAACTACCCACCAGGCACTGTCCCTAACCCGGATCACGGGCCGAGGTTGAGATGTCCAATACGATCAGAGTGGTATTTCAACAACGACTCCACCCCAACTGGCGTTGAGGCATCACAGTCTCCCACCTATCCTACACAAACCGAACCGAACACCAATACCAAGCTATAGTGAAGGTCCCGGGGTCTTTTCGTCCTGCCGCGCGTAACGAGCATCTTTACTCGTACTGCAATTTCGCCGGGTCTGTGGTTGAGACAGCAGGGAAGTCGTTACGCCATTCGTGCAGGTCGGAACTTACCCGACAAGGAATTTCGCTACCTTAGGATGGTTATAGTTACCACCGCCGTTTACTGGGGCTTAAATTCTCCGCTTCGACCC
>NZ_JASPJT010000026.1:1202-2885 GCF_030232425.1 Corynebacterium sp. MSK019
GGCGCGTGTTCAGGTGGGTTAGTATCCCTGATTCACCATGGGCGCGGACACACGGGTACGGGAATATCAACCCGTTATCCATCGACTACGCCTGTCGGCCTCGCCTTAGGTCCCGACTCACCCTGGGAGGATTAACCTGGCCCAGGAACCCTTAGTCATTCGGCGGAGGAGTTTTCCACTCCTCATTCGCTACTCATGCCTGCATTCTCACTCGCGCACACTCCACACTAGGGTTACCCCAGCGCTTCACAGCAGTCACGCGACGCTCCCCTACCCAACCACCAAAAGGTGATTGCCGCGGCTTCGGCGGTGTACTTGAGCCCCACTACATTGTCGGCGCAGAACCACTCGACCAGTGAGCTATTACGCACTCTTTCAAGGATGGCTGCTTCTAAGCCAACCTCCTGGTTGTCTTCGCGATCCCACATCCTTTTCCACTTAGCACACCCTTAGGGGCCTTAGCCGGCGATCTGGGCTGTTTCCCTCTCGACTACGAAGCTTATCCCCCGCAGTCTCACTGCCGTGCTCTAACCTCACCGGCATTCGGAGTTTGGCTGATGTCGCTAAGATGATAGTCCCGCTAAACCAACCAGTAGCTCTACCTCCAGGAGGAAACACACGACGCTGCACCTAAATGCATTTCGGGGAGAACCAGCTATCACGGAGTTTGATTGGCCTTTCACCCCTACCCACAACTCATCCCCTCAGTTTTCAACCTAAGTGGGTTCGCGCCTCCACAGAGTCTTACCTCTGCTTCACACTGGCCATGGGTAGATCACCCCGCTTCGGGTCCAGGACATGCCACTGACAACACACTAGTTAGTATTCGCTTTCGCTACGACTACCCCACCAAACGGGTTAACCTCGCGACATGCCGCTGACTCGCAGGCTCATTCTTCAAAAGGCACGCCATCACCCCACAAAAAAGGGCTCTGACGGATTGTAAGCACATGGTTTCAGGTACTATTTCACTCCCCTCCCGGGGTACTTTTCACCATTCCCTCACGGTACTAATCCGCTATCGGTCATAAGCAGGTATTTAGGCTTACCGGGTGGTCCCGGCAGATTCACAGCAGATTCCACGAGCCCGCTGCTACTCGGGCAACACACCAATTGCACGCACGGGTGTTTCACGTACCGGACTCTCACCGTCTACGGCAGGACATTCCAATCCACTTCCGCTACACCCACACAACACAACGCAGGACTAGCAGACCCTGCAAAGTGCATCCCCACAACCCCACGCACGCAAACCCTGCCAGGTATCACACGCACGCGGTTTAGCCTCATCCACGTTCGTTCGCCACTACTAACGGAATCACAATTGTTTTCTACTCCTACGGGTACTGAGATGTTTCACTTCCCCGCGTAACCACCAATTAGACTATGAATTCATCTAACGGCGACCGCCCACAACGACGGCCAGGTTTCCCCATTCGGACACCCTCGGATCAACGCTCAGTTGGCAGCTCCCCGAGGCCTATCGCAGCCTCTCACGTCCTTCATCGGCCTACTATGCCAAGGCATCCACCATGCGCCCTTACAACACAACACACAAACAAATAACTAAGAACAATCACAAACAGAAAAACTGCTTGACAAAATCGAACTTACAGAAAAACAAGATGCTCGCGTCCACTATCCAGTTCTCACACAACACCCACACACCACACACAAACCACC
>NZ_JASPJT010000026.1:2985-4603 GCF_030232425.1 Corynebacterium sp. MSK019
AAAAACAAAAAATAGCCACACGCCACCAACACGATGACACATGACACAAAGAAAAAATAATCTCCTTAGAAAGGAGGTGATCCAGCCGCACCTTCCGGTACGGCTACCTTGTTACGACTTCGTCCCAATCGCCAATCCCACCTTCGACAGCTCCCCCACAAAAAATGTGTTAGGCCACTGGCTTCGGGTGTTACCGACTTTCATGACGTGACGGGCGGTGTGTACAAGGCCCGGGAACGTATTCACCGCAGCGTTGCTGATCTGCGATTACTAGCGACTCCGACTTCACGGGGTCGAGTTGCAGACCCCGATCCGAACTGAGACCGGCTTTGCGGGATTAGCTCGCCCTCACGGACTGGCAACCCACTGTACCGACCATTGTAGCATGTGTGAAGCCCTGGACATAAGGGGCATGATGATTTGACGTCATCCCCACCTTCCTCCGAGTTAACCCCGGCAGTTTCTTACGAGTCCCCACCACAACGTGCTGGCAACATAAGACAAGGGTTGCGCTCGTTGCGGGACTTAACCCAACATCTCACGACACGAGCTGACGACAACCATGCACCACCTGTATACAAGCCACAAGGGAAACACCATCTCTGGCGCGATCCTGTATATGTCAAGCCCAGGTAAGGTTCTTCGCGTTGCATCGAATTAATCCACATGCTCCGCCGCTTGTGCGGGCCCCCGTCAATTCCTTTGAGTTTTAGCCTTGCGGCCGTACTCCCCAGGCGGGGCGCTTAATGCGTTAGCTACGGCACGGATCCCGTGGAAGGAAACCCACACCTAGCGCCCACCGTTTACGGCATGGACTACCAGGGTATCTAATCCTGTTCGCTCCCCATGCTTTCGCTCCTCAGCGTCAGTTACTGCCCAGAGACCCGCCTTCGCCACCGGTGTTCCTCCTGATATCTGCGCATTTCACCGCTACACCAGGAATTCCAGTCTCCCCTACAGTACTCAAGTTATGCCCGTATCGCCTGCACGCCCGGAGTTAAGCCCCGGAATTTCACAGACGACGCGACAAACCACCTACGAGCTCTTTACGCCCAGTAATTCCGGACAACGCTCGCACCCTACGTATTACCGCGGCTGCTGGCACGTAGTTAGCCGGTGCTTCTTCTCCATCTACCGTCAGAAACCCTTCGTCGATGGTGAAAGGAGTTTACAACCCGAAGGCCGTCATCCCCCACGCGGCGTCGCTGCATCAGGCTTCCGCCCATTGTGCAATATTCCCCACTGCTGCCTCCCGTAGGAGTCTGGGCCGTGTCTCAGTCCCAATGTGGCCGTCCACCCTCTCAGGCCGGCTACCCGTCGCCGCCTTGGTAGGCCATTACCCCACCAACAAGCTGATAGGCCGCGGGCCCATCCCACACCGAAAAAACTTTCCACCACACCCTCACGGTGCGGTCCTATCCGGTATTAGACCCAGTTTCCCAGGCTTATCCCGAAGTGCAGGGCAGGTCACCCACGTGTTACTCACCCGTTCGCCACTCGTGTACCCCAGCAAGCTGGAGCCTTACCGTTCGACTTGCATGTGTTAAGCACGCCGCCAGCGTTCGTCCTGAGCCAGGATCAAACCCTCCATCAAAAACCCTTCAAATCAGAAGAATCA
>NZ_JASPJT010000027.1:0-3057 GCF_030232425.1 Corynebacterium sp. MSK019
TGTTAAGCACGCCGCCAGCGTTCGTCCTGAGCCAGGATCAAACCCTCCATCAAAAACCCTTCAAATCAGAAGAATCAAAAAACAATGAAAGGCCCAAAAACCTGACAAAAACAGACAAACAACCACCACACACAAACAATGCATGCGGCCTGGCCGTTATCCAAAAATAAAACATTCTCCCCTTCGAACCGACGAGGCCAAAAAAGAAGAGAACAACCATGATCTTTCCCACAAATGAAAAAACCACGCGAAAAGCACCCAAACAAGGCGCCGCCACGCAATCCATCACCCGCAAGCACAAAAGGACCCAAAACAAACAAAGGCCCCTGGCACCCACCAGCAACACACACGCAAACGACAACCAAACAAGCACTTTCCCAAAAAAGTATTAGTTAGTACATCGGCACACTATTGAGTTCTCACACAACACACACCCACGAAGACAACCACCCCAACCAGGGCAACCACCACGTGAGCAGCAGAAGAAGACTCTACCTTCACTGCAAACACAAGTCAAACCGACCGTGAATACAAAGTAAACTCTCCCCCACATCACCACAACAAGCAATCACATCGCCCTGTCGCGCTGACCCCGGATACATTACACACACTTCACACATAAAGCGAACCCCCAGGTCACAATGACTTTCTTGGGTACTTTCGAGCTAATAGAAGACCATAACCCTAGAGTTTCACTTAAAGCTGTTCGGCAATGCGTTCGTTCACCGGCTTCTTACGCACACTCACGAGTTATCTCAGCAAAGTGACAAGTCTCGAGGCCTTCGTCGTAAAGCGAGATGGAGCGAAACCACCCCAATAGAAAGCTCCAGTGAGGAAAACCTGGACTAGGGAACTAAAGTCGAACTGTGACTACATCAACGAAGACCGATACTCAGACGGTTCATCCGGTCGATGAGTATCCGGGCCATGTGAAACTGCTTGTACTCGGCTTTCAACATGTGCTCGCCGCGTATGCAGGCGCGGTGGCAGTCCCGCTTTTCGTGGGCTGGGCACTTGTGGATGCCGGGCGTATGTCCCCGTCCGATATTCCGCACCTAATTGCTGCGGACCTGTTTGTTGCAGGCATCGCCACCATCGTACAGTCGGTGGGTATTTGGCGATTTGGTGTGCGACTACCACTGATTCAGGGCTGTACCTTCTCTGCCGCGATTCCGATGGTTACTATCGGATCGCAATACGGCGTACCCGCAATCTACGGTTCGGTGATTGCATCGGGCATTTTCATGCTGCTCTTTGCACCGCTTTTTGCGTCGCTTCTACGCCTATTTCCGCCGTTGGTCACTGGCACGGTGCTATTGATTATCGGCACGACGCTTATGCCAGTCGCAGCCGACTGGGTTGGTGGCGGTGCTGAAGTCAAGGACACTCCAGATTTCGGCGCACCTCAAAACTTGGCAGTAGCTGCGTTTGTGTTGGTCTTAATTCTCAGTATTGAGCGATGGGCACCAGAATGGCTCGCCCGCATTGCCGTTCTAGTGGGCATGATCTCCGGATTGCTGCTATGCATTCCATTGGGAATGGTGGATTGGTCTGGAACTAAGGACTCACCAGTCTTCGGGTTGACGCATCCATTCTACTTTGGCATGCCTGAATTCGTCCTCTCGGCTGTATTTGCCATGTGCATTGTTTCGCTTGTGACTATGGTCGAAGCGACTGGCGACGTACTTGCAATCGGCGAGATTACCGAATCCGAGATTGATAATCACCGTATTGCCGACACACTGCGTGCCGACGGTGCTGCGACCGTAATTGGCGGTATTTTCAATACCTTCCAATACACGGCGTTTGCCCAGAACATTGGCGTCCTATCCATCACGGGCGTACGTTCCCGATGGGTTACCGCAGCTGCAGGTGGAATGCTGCTGATCCTGGGTTTGATTCCAAAGACGGCCGCTCTCGTTGCCGCTATCCCAGCTCCAGTTTTGGGAGGTGCCGGTATCGCCTTGTTCGGTATGGTCGCAGCATCGGGCGTCCGCACTCTATCCAAGGTTACGTTCACTGAATCCAACGTGATTGTCGTGGGTATTCCGTTGGCATTGGCATTACTTCCTGCTGTATCGCCCGAACTATTCTCCGGACTACCGGCATGGGCGCAAACGTTTATGGCTTCAGGTATCTGCGTAGGTTCCGTCGCTGCTATCATCTTGAATCTTTTGTTCAACACCGCCGACCGTGCACCGCACGCCGTTACTCCGAGTGCTCACGACACCTTCCGCGGAGGTATTAACTCTGAAGATAAGGACCACGACGGCTACGGAGACGTCCCGTCGGCTAAGCCGAGCAGTAATAACTAACCTCGGTACTTTGATTAGCGCGACTGCATAGCTTAATCCCAGACAGGGCTAACTTAACTAAATACGACACCCTCCCGTATGGGCGCAGGCAATACCTCACCTATACGGGATTTTCTTTTGGCGTGATCGAGGACGCCGCCACAGCATCTCGTAGGTACGAGTCGAAGATCAGAGCTGACTACTAAGTAAGCGTATGTCTCCCTATTTGGACAGCTTGGTAATAAAGCCTCAATTGGACTGGGGTATCAGTATGTAGGGATGAGTGGCGGTGATAGTCACAGAAGTGCAATGGATGAATCGCACACGCCACCAAGCTAAGAGCCAGAATTCGAGGAGCCTCCGCGACCGGTCTACTGCGCACCGGGCCCCTTCCAAATACCCACAACCAAGCAAAATCAATGGCTATCACCGAGACATAAGCTACGACATCTATCGATTGAATGTTGTTTGCTTGTGGGTAAAACAAAAGCGGGCCGCGGCCACCACCCCACACACGGGGAAATAGCAACCACGACCCACCAACAATTATTTATGCCGGCGGCGACCTACTCTCCCACACCCTCCCGAGTGCAGTACCATCGGCGCTGGTGGACTTAGCTTCCGGGTTCGGAATGGGACCGGGCGTGACCCCACCGCTAACACCACCGACAAAAACCAGGCAACAACCATCCCCACCACAACTTTGGGTGGGTGGTGTCATGCCAGACACTGAATAACGGACGCGAGCAAAAACCCTGTAATT
>NZ_JASPJT010000028.1:0-1406 GCF_030232425.1 Corynebacterium sp. MSK019
GGGTTAAGTGACAAAAAGTGTGTCTGATTTTCAGCCTATTTGCTGGTCAGGCCGCATAAAACGGGCTTATATAAGGTTCCAGACCTTATTCAGGCCCGTTTCTTGCTCAATCCACCGGAATGGCTCCTGCATGTGGTAACAGGGGCCTGGTTGTCTTTCTGGGTGACTCCAAACAGACCCCGATGCCCTATATGCGCTGGGCAAATGAAGAAAAACGGCACCACAACCAAAGGGACAACCAGGTGGCGATGCAAAAACCCTGACTGCGGATGCTCAACAACACGACACCGCCCCGATCAGACCCACACCCGGGATTTCAAAGCGTTTCACACCTACGTCACCGGCACTGCTTCTTTAACCAAGGTGGCCGACACCTTGAATGTCTCCCGGCGCACACTCGACCGCCGGTTCACCTCATTGTGGCTTATCGATGTCCCTAACACCCCCGATCCCAACCGGGTCTACGACCAAATCTTCATCGACGGCACCTACACCGACGCTGGCTGCTTACTTGTGGCAGCCAGCCACGACCACGTCATCGCATGGCACTGGACACAACGCGAAACCGCCCACGCCTACACCCAACTACTCAAAAACATCGCCCCACCACTATGCGTTGTCCTCGACGGTGGCCAAGGCGCCTACTCAGCAATCAAAACCTGCTGGCCAACCACCCGCATCCAACGCTGCCTTGTCCATGCCCAACGCGTGGTCCGTCGCTACACCACCAGCCGTCCACGCACCGACGCAGGCAAAGCTATCTACGCCCTGGCGTTGAAACTGACCCGTATCACCACACTCGACCAGGCACGGGAGTGGACGCTGCGCCTGCATGACTTCGGACAGGTATTCAAAGCATTCCTCAACGAAAAAACACCCCTCCCCAAAGAACGCCGCACCCTCAACAACCAGTGGGAATGGACCCACCTGCGAGTTCGCAAGGCATACAACTCACTGCTGCACCTATCGCGCAATAACTGGCTGTTTACCTACCTGCAGCCACCACCAGAAGCACTCGAACCACAGCGCTGGGCATCAACAACCAACAGTCTGGAAGGCGGCGTCAACGCCCAGCTCAAACGCATCGCCGACGCGCATCGCGGCAGGTCCGGGGAGCGCCAACGCAAAATGCTCGAGTGGTACCTGCACTCGAAAACGCAGCTGCCTGACGACCCGCTAAAGATCGCCAGGCAGTGCAATTACGGACAAGATCAACTCGCCAAAGTCAACGATCTTGTCCCAGAAGACCACAACAAAGCCGACCACGAAACAGGACGACCAGCCTTCTACGACAACGCTATCCCAACCGAATACCAACACAACATAGGAATCCGGAAAGGGCCCATGAGATAAAAAGGGCCCACCCGGCGACACACCGAGCGGACACACTTTTTGTCACTTAACCC
>NZ_JASPJT010000029.1:0-1380 GCF_030232425.1 Corynebacterium sp. MSK019
GGGTTAAGTAAAGAAAAGTGTGTCCGCATGCCACCATAACCCCAGACCACACACCACAAATCACCAAAGAATAGCTCCCCGAAAGCTATTACCCACACCATCCCGCACCTCCGGCCACATTTGTGCTAACCGCACACCGGTTGGATTAAAGGATGACCACCAACCGCCCCAGCTGCCCACTATGCGGCAACAACACAAAGAAAAACGGCACCACCAGCAAATCAACCACCCGTTGGCGCTGCACCCACTGCGGACACTCCTTTACCCGCAACACCCAAACCCACAACAAAAACACCGCCACCATGGCTTTGTTCATCCAATGGGCCACCGGCACCCAATCTCTAACCACCTTCGCCGCACACCATGGCGTAACCAGGCAAACCATGCACCACCGATTCCGATGGTGCTGGTGGATCATCCCCACACCCACCATCGACTCATTCCGCATCCATGACCAAATCTTCCTCGACGCGACCTATCTAAAGTCCGGATGCCTCCTGATCGCAGCCAGTAAAACCCACGTCATCAACTGGACCTGGGCCAGACACGAAACCACCGCCGCCTACACCGAACTCCTACGCCCCATTGCCGCACCACTAATCGCAGTCACAGACGGCGGACAAGGTGCCCAATCAGCCATCCACCACTGCTGGCCAACAACACGCATCCAACGCTGCCTCGTCCACGCCCAACGAACAGTCTGCCGCCACACCACCAGCAACCCCCGCACCGATGCCGGCAAAACCCTCTACCGCCTAGCCCTGAAACTCACTCGCATCACCGACCTTGACCAAGCATCCACATGGGTCGCCCACCTGCACGAATTCGACCACACCTACCGGGAATGGATGAACGAGAAAACCACCATCAAAGACCCTGCTACCGGCGCCTACACCAAGGTCTACACCCACCAACGCGTCCGAGCGGCCTATCAATCATTGCTATCTCTGCACCGCAGAGACCTGCTGTTTACCTACCTGCAACCCCCACCAACAACCATCGACCCCGACAACCTTGCAGCAACAACAAACAGCCTCGAAGGTGGCATCAACGCCCCCATAAAAGAACTAGCCCGCAGACACCGCGGACTATCACTACCGCATCAACGCACAGTGATGGATTGGTGGCTGTATCTACATACAGAAGTCCCTGACGATCCGGTCAAGATCGCCAGGGACCAACGATGGGGTCAAGACGCACTTTCCACAGCAACAGACCTGATCACCCACAACACCACAGCCACTACCAATGACATCGGTGCACCAGCAGAATACGACACCGCCATCGACACCAGCTACCAACACAACCTCGGCATCCAAAAAGGCTGGATCAAATAACCGCAACACGCCCGGAAAAGACACACTTTTCTTTACTTAACCC